>JBBQDC010000024.1:0-29004 GCA_038319305.1 Actinomycetales bacterium
TGGGCCTCACGCATGGTGAATCCGAACGGCGCCTCTTCCGCGGGCGTCGGTCGCAGGTGCCGGGGCAATTGCCGACGCGGCTGGTATTCCTCTTCAAGCACAGCTCACTCCTCCAGAGAAGTCCAGATTACCGGAGGGACCAGTCCACCGGCGCCGCCCCTGCCTGGCTCAGGTACTCGTTGGTCCGGCTGAACGGCTTCGAGCCGAAGAAACCGCGCCTGGCCGACAGCGGGCTCGGGTGGGCGGATTCGATCATTGGCGTGTCGCCGAGCAGCGGCCGCAGCGTGCCGGCATCCTTCCCCCACAGGATCGCCACGAGTGGCCGGTCCCGGGCGACGAGGGCCCGGATGGCCTGCTCGGTCACGGTTTCCCAGCCACGGCGCCGGTGCGAGCCTGCCACCCCTGCCTGCACGGTGAGTACGCGGTTGAGTAGCAGCACCCCCTGGTCTGACCACGGGGTGAGGTCGCCGGTGGTGGCGGTGACGCCCACGTCGTCGTGCAGTTCCCGGCAGATGTTCGCCAGGCTGCGCGGCAGCGGCCGCAGCGGTGCCTCGGCTGCGAAGGCGAGCCCGATCGGATGCCCCGGTGTGGGATACGGGTCCTGACCGACGATGAGCACCCGCACGGCGTCGAACGGTTCGCCGAAGGCGCGGAAGACGTTCTGCGGGGCCGGCAGCCACGGGCGGCCTGCCACGGTTTCGGCGCGCAGGAGCTCAGCCATCGCGTCGATCTGCGGGCCCACGGGTGCCAGCGCCCGGGCCCAGCCGGCGTCGATGGCCCGGCTGCGGGCCAGGGTCTCGAGGGTGAAGGGCATGCCCGACTCAGGCTCCGAAGGTGCTCACGAGCACGCCGCCGTCGGCCTGGCTGACCCGCCAGACGCTGCCGGCTCCGACGACGCCGAGCGCGCCCTCGCCGACGACCAGCGCGGTGTTCTCATCGATGGCCAGTCCGCCGTCGATCAGGCCGGCTTCGGTCGCCGCAACCAAACGGGACAGCGTGCCCCACTGGGCGGCGTGCACCTCCACGGTGACGTCGAGCAGCCCAATGCCGGGTTCGATGGTGATCTCGTCCAGGCCCTCGGCAGCATTCTGGCCACTGACCTCAACCCCGCCCATGCGCCAGCCGCCGATCAGGGCGCGTTCGGCCGCGATCATCGCGCCGGCCGAGAAACCGAGATACGGGATGCCGGACGCCACCTGGCGTCGGATCTCGCCGGCGACCGAGGCCACCGCTCTGAGGTACGCAGGGGCGATTCCGCCGCCGATCAGAATGCCGTCGGCCTCGGACACCGCGGTCAGGGCGAACACGTCGCCCGGGGCGACAATGGTGACCTTCGGCTCGAATGCGCCCGCGGCGGAGACGGCGGCGACCAGGTTGGCGGCGTGTTCGGCGCCGTCACCGGCGCGCACGACGAGGATCGCGAGGCGCGGCTCCGCGCGGCCGGCCAGGGCTCCGCGCGCGGTGGACTCGGCCAGGAAGGAGCCGTAGACGACCGCATCGGTGTCGGCGCTGCCGCCGCCGCCGACCAGGTGCACGCTCACAGCGCGACGCCCTTGGCAACGAGAGGCAGGCTGGCTGCGAGCAGGCTCGCGTCAGGCAGGCTGTCGGCAGGCAGGCTCGCACCGGCGAGGCTCTCGACAACGGGCGGCAGCGACGACCAAGGGAACACGATCCAGGCATCCGTTTGCCGCCAGGTGAAGTCGGGCACCAGAACGGTGCGGGGCTTCGTGTACAGGGTGGCGGTGCGCACCTCACAGGCGGTTTCCCGCAGCAGCGCGACGACCATGGCGAGCGTGTGCCCGGAGTCGGAGACGTCGTCGACGAGCAGCACTTTCAGGCCGGTCAGGGACGGCGCGTCGAGCATCGGTCCCGAGAGGACCGGTTCCGGGAGCCGCTCATCGACGCCCGTGTAGAACTGCACGTTGATGCTGCCGCAGTTCTTGGTGCCGAGCGCGTATGACATCGCGCCCGCGAGCAGCAGCCCGCCGCGGGCAATGGCGATCACGACATCCGGCCGGAAACCGCTCGACAGCACCGCCGTCGACAGCTGGCGGGACGCGTCCGCGAACACGTCCCAGCTCAGCACTTCCCGTTCAATACCGGTCACATCACGTGCAGCGTCGTCCGCGTCGAATCCCATTTCCCAATGTTAGGTCACGGGGCGGTCACGGTACGTTCAGGCTCCGGTCCCGCCCCGGCCGGCCCGCCGGTCAGGCCAGGTGCCGCTCCTCGTGGCCGTTGTAGAGCGAGAGCGGCCGGATCAGGGCATTCGATGCCGTCTGCTCGATGATGTGCGCCGTCCACCCGGTCAGTCGCGCGGCGACGAAGATCGGCGTGAAAGTGAGGGTGTCGAATCCCATCAGGTTGTACGCGGGTCCCGACGGATAGTCCAGGTTCGGCAGGATCCCGGTACGCTTCGTCATCCCTGCCTCGAGGGATTCGTAGAGCTCCAGCAGGTCGGGCCGGTCGTAATGCTCGACCAGGGTGACCAGGGCGGTGCGCATGGTCGGCACCCGCGAGTCCCCGTGCTTGTACACCCGGTGGCCGAAGCCCATCACCTTGCGTTTGGCGGCCAGGGTCTCGTTCAGCCACGTCTCGGCCCGCTCCCCGGCCCCCAGGCCGAGCCCGACCTCGTCGAAGATGTGCATCACGGCCTCGTTCGCCCCGCCGTGCAGCGCGCCCTTGAGCGCCCCGATTGCGCCGGTGACCGCGGAGTGCAGGTCGGACAGGGTTGAGGTGATCACGCGTGCGGTGAACGTAGACGCATTGAAGGAATGCTCCGCATACATGATCATCGACACGTCGAACGCGTTCACGACCACGAGTTCGGGTACCTCTCCAAAGGTCATGAACAGGAAGTTGGCCGAGTAGCCGAGGTCGCTGCGCGGTTCGATCGGCTCGAGGCCGTGGCGGCGGCGCTGGTCGTAGGCCACGATCGCCGGCATCTGGGCCCAGAGCCGCAGACCTTTGGCACGGTTTGCCGCCGGCGACGAATCCGCCGCGTCGGGGTCATTCGCGCCGATCAGGCTGACGGCCGTGCGCACGACGTCCATCGGGTGCGCAGTCATCGGCAACTCGTCGATGACGCGCTTCACCGCGGGCGCCAGGTGCCGGAGCGAGCGCTCCTGCTCCTCGAATTCGCCCAGCTCGGCGTCGGTGGGCAGCTCACCGTGCCAGAGCAGGTAGGCCACCTCCTCGAAGCTCTTCTGCGCCGCGAGCTCCTGCACCGGGTAGCCGCGGTACAGGAGCGAGTTCGATTCGGGATTGACCTTGGACACCTGGGTGCGGTCGACCACGACGCCGGCCAGACCCTTGAAGACGGTCGGTTCGTTCTGACTCATGTCGCTCCTTTGCGTTGTGGAAAGTTCTGCCTGCGAGGCAACGCTGCTCACGAGGCGACATCCGGGTTGAGGGTGAAATTGAAGACGCCGGAATCGAAGTGGCTGTACGACTCGTAGTCCAGCAGCTCGTAGAGCCTGGCCCGGTGCTGCATCTCCGGTAACAGGCTGGTCAGTGACCCCTCCGCGACGATGGTGTCGAGCCCGCGTTCGGCCGCCCCCATCGCCAGCCGCAGCAGGGACACCGGGAAGATGACGATGTTCATGCCGACATCCGCCAGCTGCTGCGTCGTGTAGAGCTCGCCCTTTCCGAATTCGGTCATGTTCGCCAGCACCGGCACGTCCACGGCGGCGCGGATGGCCGCGAACTCGGCCAGGGACGCCATCGCCTCCGGGAAGATCGCGTCGGCCCCGGCGTCGACGAGCTTCTTCGCCCGGTCAACCGCGGCAGCCAGACCATCGACGGCACGGATGTCCGTGCGCGCCATGATCAGGAAGTTCGGGTCGCGCCGGGCGTCGACGGCCGCCCGGATGCGCTTGGCCGCCGTGTCATCGTCGACGACCTGTTTGCCGTCGAGGTGACCGCAGCGTTTCGGATTGACCTGGTCCTCGATGTGCATTCCGGCCAGGCCGGCGTCCTCGAGGGTCTGGATCGTGCGCGCCACGTTCATCGGCTCGCCGAAGCCGGTGTCGGCGTCGACGATCGTGGGCAGGTCGCTCATTCGGGCGATCTGCTGGCTCCGGCCGGCCACCTCGGTGAGGGTGGTCAGGCCGATGTCGGGCAGCCCCAGGTCCGCCGAGAGTACGGCGCCGGAGATGTACACCCCTTCGAAGCCCTTGGCCGCGATCAGGCGAGCCGAAAGCGGGTTGAACGCACCGGGGAAGCGCAGCAACCGGCCGGTCGCCAGGTCTGCACGGAACGCGGCCCGCTTGGCGGTGGGGGTGATCGTCGAATACAGCATCAGAAGATTCCGTTCGGGGTGGGGAGTGTGGCGAGCAGCCCGTTGCGGGCCACGATGGTGAGCTGGCCGAGCTCACCGGCGCCGAGCCGCGGCAGGCGTTCGGCCGCGCTGAGGAAACGCACGATCTCGCCCTCCTCGACGACGTCCTGCGCCAGGGTGCGGAACTTGTTCACGTATTCGGCCCGCCCGAAAGGCTTGGCACCGAGTGGGTGGGCGTCGGCGACGGCGATCTCGTCCACGATGCGGCTTCCGTCGGCGAGCTCGATCTCGACGCGGCCGCCGAAAGCCTTCTCGGCCGGGTCGAGAGAGTGGTAGCGGCGGGTCCACTCCGGGTCCTCCGTGGTGGTCACCTTGTTCCACAGGGCGATCGTGTCGGCCCGGCCGGCGCGTTCGGGCCGGTAGGAGTCCACATGGTGCCAGCGCCCGTCCTGCAGGGCGACCGTGAAGATGTACGGGATGGAATGGTCGAGGGTCTCCCGGCTGGCCGTGGGGTCGTACTTCTGCGGGTCGTTCGCGCCCGAGCCGATCACGTAGTGGGTGTGGTGGCTGGTGTGGATGACGACGGATGCGACGTTGGCAGGGTCGGACAGCTCCGGGTGCTCCCGGTGCAGCTTACGAGCCAGGTCGATCCACGCCTGCGCCTGGTACTCCGCCGAGTGCTCCTTCGTGTAGCTGTCGAGGATGGCCCGCTTCGCTTCACCGGCCTCCGGTAGTGACACCTCGTAGGCGGCATCCGGGCCGTCGAGCAGCCAGGCGATCACGCCGTCTTCACCCTCGTAGATCGGGGTGGGGCTGGTTTCGCCGCGCATCGCACGGTCGACCGCCTCGACCGCCATCTTGCCGGCGAAGGCCGGCGCGTGGGCCTTCCAGCTGGAGATCTCGCCCTTCCGTGACTGCCGGGTGGCCGTCGTGGTGTGCAGGGCCTGCCCGACCGCCTGGAAGATGGTCTCGGGGTCGAGCCCGAGCAGGGTGCCGATGCCGGCGGCGGCCGACGGGCCGAGGTGAGCCACGTGGTCGATCTTGTGCGCGTGCAGGCTGATGCCCTTGACCAGGTCAATCTGGATCTCGTAGCCCGTTGCGATACCGCGCACGAGGTCGCTCCCGGTCAGGCCGCGGGCGGTGGCGAGGTGCTGGGCGACCGCCACGACCGGCGGAATGTTGTCACCGGGGTGTGAGTACTCGGCCGCGAGAAACGTGTCATGGTAGTCGAGCTCGCGCACGGCAACCCCGTTGGCCCAGGCCGCCCACTCCGGTGACACCCGACGGGAGCGCTGCTCCCCGAACACGGTCGCCCCGACGCCGTTGAATGAGCGCGGATGCGCCAGCGCCTGCGAGCGGGCGGACACCACCGGCCGCCGGGTCAGCGACGCCGCAGCGACCGCGGCGTTGTCGATGACCCGGTTGACGATCATCTCGGTCACCTCGTCGGTCACCGCGACGGGGTCGGCGGCGCACAAGGCGATCTTCCAGGCCAGCTGGTCGGTGCGGGCGAGGTTCTCGTAGCTTTGGTGAACACGAACGTGGTGAAGCTGCACGGTGGATCCCTTCGGTTGGTTCGGTTGGTTCGATTAGTTCGATTGGTTCGACTGAGGCGATCGGCTGGGCGACTCGGCCACAGACCCCGTGAGCGTCGCGAGAACACTGGTGAGGCTCTGATGAAGGTGCACGTGCGTGGCGTGGGCGGCGAGCGACGAGTCGCCGGCAAGCACGGCGTCCACGATGAGCAGGTGCTCGGCGGCGGCGTGCCTCAGTCGATCCGGGTTATCCCGGGCCAGGCGACGGATGCGGGCGAGGTGCGTACGCACCCCGGCGAGCGCTCCCACGAGGAAGGGGTTCTCCACGGCCGCGTCGAGGGCCAGGTCGAACTCGGCGATCAGCTCGTAGTAGCGACGAAGTCCCGCCTCGCCGTGCTGGAGCAGCTCCGGGGCCGCGAGGAACTGCACGCGCAGAGCCTCGAAGACCTCCGGGTCGCGGCGCTCGGCGGCGATGCGGGCGGCGTGCTCCTCCAGGGCGCGGCGCACCTCGTAGAGCTCAACGATGCTGTCCACGCTCATCTCGGTCACCATAAAGCCTCTGCCGGGGCGGCCTGCCACCAGGCCGTCGGCGATCAGCCGGGCGATCGCCGCGCGCAACGGGGTGCGTGAGACGCCGATCCGGGCCGACTGCTCTACCTCGAGCAACCCCGTGCCGGGTGCCAGCAGACCATCGAGGATCTCTCCGCGCAGCTGCCGGTAGGCGCGTTCACTCGCGCGAACCGGGGCCATGATCCCCACCGTTGGGGTTTCTGTATACACAAATCACATGATATTCCCTTTATGAGCGTTCTGTGCCAGACTTCACGAATTCTATGTATACATAGGAACTTCAACGGGGAGGTTCGAATGTCAGCGGAAACGACAGCGGAGTATCACGACCTGTGGCAACGCAGCGTCGATGCCGGCACGCGTTCGGCGTTCTGGCTGGAGGCCGCGCACGCCGTCGACTGGGTCACGCCGCCGCAGGTGGCGCTGGAGGAGCGCTCCCCCGGAGCCTGGCGCTGGTTCCCCGACGGCGAGCTGAACACCAGCTATAACGCCCTCGACCGCCACGTGCTCGCGGGCCGCGGCGACCAGACAGCGGTCATCTACGATTCGGCGATGTCCGGCACCCAGGTACGCCTGAGCTACCGGGAGCTGCTCGGCCGCGTCGAGCGCTTCGCCGGGGTGCTCCGCGCCAACGGGGTCGGTCAGGGTGACCGTGTGGTCGTCTACCTGCCGATGATCCCGGAGGCCATCGTTGCGATGTTGGCCTGTGCCCGCATCGGCGCCATCCACTCCGTCGTCTTCGGCGGTTTCGCCGCCAGCGAGCTCGCCGTGCGGATCGACGACGCACGGCCCACCGTGATCGTGACGGCGTCCGGCGGCCTCGAACCCGGGCGCGCAGTAGAGTACCTGCCGCTCGTCGAGCGGGCGCTCGCCCGCAGCAAAGGCTCGGTGCGCGCCGTGATCGTGCGTGACCGTGAGATGATCCCCGGCTGCGCCGCCGACTACGCCGGCACCAGCGACGTGGCCTGGCTGGACTGGGCCCAGGAGGAGAACGAGGCAACCCCGGCGGCGCCGGTCAGCCTGCGCTCCGATGACCCGCTCTACATCCTGTACACCTCCGGAACGACCGGCAACCCGAAAGGGATCGTGCGCGACAACGGCGGCCACGCCGTCGCGCTGGCCTGGTCGATGGCCAACATCTACAACGTGAACCCTGGCGACGTGTTCTGGGCGGCTTCCGACGTCGGCTGGGTGGTCGGCCATTCCTATCTCGTCTATGCCCCGCTTCTGGTCGGTGCGACCACGGTCATCTTCGAGGGCAAGCCGGTTGGCACCCCGGATGCCGGGGCCTTCTGGCGCGTGGTGGAGGACTACCAGGTGTCGGTCCTGTTCACGGCCCCCACGGCCATCCGTGCGATCCGACGGGTCGACCCTGATCTGCTCGAACTGGCCAAGCACGATATTTCCAGCCTGCACGGGCTGTTCCTGGCCGGCGAACGCCTTGACCCGGAGACCTACCACTGGGCCAACGACGGGTTGCACTGCCCGGTGGTCGACCATTGGTGGCAGACCGAGACCGGCTGGGCGATCTGCGCGAACCCGCGGGGCATGGCCGACATCCCCACAAAGCCGGGCTCGGCCACGTTCCCGGTGCCCGGTTACGACATCGCCATCCTCGATTCGAAGGGCAAGCCGGTCAAACGGTCCGGAAAAGACGGCAACATCGCCATCCGTCTCCCGCTGCCGCCCGGCACCCTGCTCGGGGTCTGGGGAAGCGAGGACCGTTTCGCCAGCTCCTACCTGTCAGCCTTCCCGGGGTTCTACGCCACCGGGGACTCCGGCCACTTCGACGACGACGGCTATCTCTACGTGATGGGCCGGACCGACGACGTGATCAACGTCGCCGGGCACCGGTTGTCCACCGGCTCGCTCGAAGAGGTGCTGACCCTGCACCCCGCGGTCGCCGAGTGCGCGGTGCTCGGCGTGCACGACCCGCTCAAGGGGCAGCGCGCGGCCGGTTTCGTCACGCTCAAGGCCGGGGCCACGATCGACCACGACACCCTGGCCGTGCAGCTCATTGCGCTGGTGCGAGAACATGTCGGTCCGGTGGCCGCGTTCCGCGACGTGACCATCCTGGACCGGCTGCCCAAGACCCGGTCAGGCAAGATCCTCCGCAAGACCATCCGGCAGATCGTCGACGGAGAGCCCTACACCGTGCCCCCCACGATCGAGGATCCCACGGTTCTCGACGCCCTGAAGCAGGCCGTGCACGGCGTCAGCCCGCACACCTGAACCACCGCCTGCCCCCACAGATCACCTACCACCTTCCCACACAGATCACACCCTCACCGGAGCAAAGGAGCCCGCATGACGGAATCACTGAAAGACACACTTCCGGACGGAGTTATCCCGTCCACGATCGATTACGTCGCGTATGAGAAGACGCCGAAGTTCATCCAGTTGAAGAAGCAGCGCCGCAGATTCGTTCTGCCGCTGGCCGCGTTCTTCTTCCTCTGGTACTTCGCCTTCGTGCTCGTCGCGGCGTACCTGCCCGACGTGATGGCGATTCCGGTCTTCGGACGATTCAACCTCGGACTGGTGCTCGGACTCGGCCAGTTCGTCACCACCTTCGCCATCACCATGTGGTACGTGTCGTACTCGAACCGCCGTCTCGACCCTCTGGGTGCCGAGCTGCGTGCCGAGCTTGAGGGGATGGACAAGAAATGATCGCACCCAGCATTCTGCAGGCGCTGCCCGGGCAACTGGCCCAGGCCGTCGAAACCACGGAGAACAATCCCGTGTTGAACATCTCGATCTTCCTCGCCTTCGTGGCGGTGACCCTGATCGTCGTCATCCGGGCCGGGCGCAACAACAAGACCGCGGCCGACTACTACACCGGCGGCCGGTCCTTCACCGGCCCGCAGAATGGGTTCGCCATCGCCGGCGACTACCTGTCCGCGGCGTCGTTCCTCGGTATCGTCGGGGCGATCGCGGTCAGCGGCTATGACGGCTTCCTCTACTCGATCGGCTTCCTCGTGGCCTGGCTCGTCGCCCTGCTGCTGGTGGCCGAGCTCATGCGCAACACCGGCAAATACACTATGGCCGATGTGCTCTCCTTCCGGCTGCGCCAGGGTCCCGTGCGCGTGGCCGCGGCGACGACCACCCTCGCCGTCTGCTTCTTCTACCTCCTCGCTCAGATGGCCGGTGCCGGCGGACTCGTGTCGCTGCTCCTCGGCATCAACGACAAGGTCGGGCAGTCGGTCGTGGTCACTGTCGTCGGCGGCCTGATGATCATGTACGTTCTCATCGGCGGCATGAAGGGCACCACCTGGGTGCAGATCATCAAGGCGTTCCTCCTGATCATCGGCGCGTTCGCGATGACCGTCTGGGTGCTGGCCATCAACGGCTTCAATTTCTCGGCGCTTCTCGATTCGGCCATCGCGGCCTCCACGAGCGTGCCGGCCGACGCCATCCTGGTGCCCGGCCTGAAGTACGGCGAGAACCCGCTCGACTTCGTCTCGCTCGCCATCGCCCTGGTGCTCGGCACCGCGGGTCTGCCGCACGTGCTGATGCGCTTCTACACGGTGCCCAGCGCCAAGGAGGCCCGTCGCTCGGTGGTCTGGGCGATCTGGCTAATCGGTGCCTTCTACCTGTTCACCCTGGTGCTCGGCTTCGGTGCCGCCGCGCTCGTGGGCGCCGAGACCATCCTCGCCGCTCCCGGCGGCGTGAACTCGGCCGCACCGCTGCTGTCCCTCGCCCTCGGCGGACCGCTGCTGCTCGGCTTCATCTCCGCCATCGCGTTCGCCACGATCCTGGCCGTGGTGGCCGGGATCACCATCACCGCCGCCACCTCCTTCGCGCACGACATCTACATGAGCGTGATCAAGAAGGGCAAGGGTGACCCCGACGCCGAGGTCAAGGTTGCCCGTCGCACGGTCGTTGTGATCGGCGTCCTCTCGATCGCCGGCGGCATCGGCGTGCAGGGGCAGAACATCGCCTTCCTGGTGGCCCTGGCCTTCGCCGTCGCGGCGAGCGCGAACCTGCCGACCATCCTGTATTCCCTCTTCTGGCGCGGCTTCACCACCCGCGGCGCCGTGTGGAGCATGTACGGCGGCCTCGGTGTCACCGTCGGACTGATCATCTTCTCGCCGGTCTTCTCCGGCACGGAGACGTCGATGTTCGGCGCCGGTGTCGACTTCGCCTGGTTCCCGCTGAGCAACCCCGGCATCATCTCCATCCCGGTCGGGTTCTTCCTGGGGTGGCTCGGTTCGGTCACCAGCACCCGCAAGGAAGATCCGCTGCTGGCCGCCGAGATGTCGGTGCGGTCCATGACCGGTTTCGGCGCCGAGAAAGCAGTCGAGCACTGATCACACCAGCACGAACTGCATGACCTCTGCTCCCCTCGGCTGTGCCTCAGCCGGGGGGAGTAGTGTCATCCGCGGGCTAGAGGGCCAGACCATTCGCCTGCGCCGAGCCCAAGACGCATTACAGGAGAAGATTCTCAATGAAAGCTGCACGTTTCCACGGCCAAAAAGATGTCCGAATTGAAAACATCGAGGAGCCCGAGACCCGCAGCGGCACGGTGAAGATCGCCGTCGCCTGGTGCGGCATCTGCGGCACCGACCTGCACGAGTACCTCGACGGCCCGATTTTCATCTCGGAGCCGGGCCACCCGCATCCGCTCTCGCACGAATCACTCCCGGTCACCATGGGCCACGAGTTCTCCGGCACCATCGAAGAGGTCGGCGACGGCGTCGACGGTTTCAAGGTCGGAGACAACGTCGTCGTGGAACCATACTTCGTCTGCAACGAGTGCCCACCCTGCACGGCCGGCAACTACCACCTGTGCGAGAAAATGGGCTTCATCGGCCTCGCCGGCGGCGGCGGCGGCCTGAGCGAGAAGGTCGTCGTCGACCAGCGCTGGGTACACCCGATCGGCGATCTCCCGCTCGACGAGGCCGCCCTGATCGAGCCGCTCTCGGTCGCGCACCACGCCGTCGTCCGCAGCGGCGCGAAGGCCGGCGACGTCGCCATCATCGGCGGAGCCGGGCCCATCGGTCTGCTGACGGCAGCCATCCTCACGGGCATCGGCGTGACCACGATCATCTCCGAGCTGAGCCTCGCCCGCAAGGAGAAGGCGCTCTCGAGCGGTGCCGCCGACTATGTGGTCGACCCAACCTCGGAGAACGTCAAGGCCCGGGTGCTCGAGCTCACCGGCGGCGTCGGCGCGGATGTCGCGTTCGAGTGCGCCGGCGTCAACATCGTGCTCGACACCCTTCTCGACGCGCTGCGCCCGGCCGGCGTGCTCGTCAACGTCTCTATCTGGGGACACCCTGCAACGGTGGACATGCAGAAAATCGTGCTCAAGGAGATCGACCTGCGCGGCACCATCGGCTACGTGCGCGACCACGAGGAAACCGTCGCACTGGTGACGAGCGGCAAGATTGACCTCAAGCCCTTCATCACCGGCCGGATTGCGCTCGACGACCTCATCACCGAGGGCTTCGACACCCTCATCAACCACAACGACACCGCAGTGAAGATCCTGGTTCACCCCTAGGGAGCCCCAGGAAGCACGCATGACAGCGTCAGCCTGCGGGCGCCAGCGGCCCCCGCGCGATCCGCGTGGGGGCCGCCTGCGCGACCGGCTTGATCACGATCAGGTCCAGATTGACGTGGGCCGGGCGTTCGATGCTCGACACGATCGTCTCGGCAATATCATCGGCGGTGAGCGGATTCGGTATCCCGGCATAGGCCGCGGCGGCCTTCTCCGCATCACCGTTGAATCGCACCAGCCCGAATTCCTCGGTCTGCACCATTCCGGGGGCAACCTCGATCACCCGGATCGGCTCGCCATTCAATTCCAGACGCAAGACTTCCATCAGGGCGTGCGCGGCGAACTTCGCCGCGTTGTACCCTCCACCTCCGAGATAGGCAACATGACCGGCAATGGACGTGACCGTGACGATGTCGGCGGCGCCGCCCTCCGCCCGGATCGCGGCCCGCAGCAGCGGAAGCACGGCGCTCGTGACCCGCTTGACCGCGAGCACGTTGATCTCGAACATCCAGGCCCAGTCCTCGATCTTCGACTCCTCGACGGTGTCCATCCCCACCGCGCCGCCCGCGTTGTTGACCAGTGCGTGCACCGGCCCGGACGCCGCGAGATAGTCGCGCAGGGCGTCCACGTCGGCCTGTCGAGTGAGGTCGGCCGTGAAGACCTGCGCCCCGGTCTCCGCCTGCAGTGCCGCGAGGCGGTCGGCGCGACGGGCCACACCCACCACCTCCCAGCCCCGCTGGCGGAACAGGCGCACCGTGGCGGCACCGATCCCCGAACTCGCACCGGTCACAACGACTCTTTTTGTACCCATGGCTCCATTCTGGTCGGAGAAGCAACATGATGAGTCCACGCGCCGCCGGAACGCCGCACGTGCAGAAACGACGGGTGCCGCTCTGGGACAATGCGCGCTGGATCGCGATCACCCTGGTGGTGCTCGGGCACGCCATCCTGAAACTCATCTCCGAATCGGATGTCGCCTACGAGTTCTATCTGTTCGTCTACGCCTTCCACGTTCCCCTCTTCGTTGCCGTCTCCGGGTACTTCGCCCGGTCGGGTCCGCTCGGCACCCGCCAACTGCACCGGCTGGTCACCGACATCGTGCTGCCCTACGTGATCTTCGAGACGATCTGGACCACGATTCGCTGGCTGCTCGGCGGTGAATTCCGGCTGGACTACTCGACCGCTTCCTGGACGCTGTGGTTCCTGCTCGCGCTCCTGGTCTGGCGCCTCGCCCTGCCCTTCCTTGTCCTGCTGCGCCATCCGCTGCTGATCAGCGTGGTCATCTCCGTCGGCGCCGGGTACTTCCAGTCGATCGACAGCACCTTCGCACTGTCGCGCACACTCGGTCTGCTGCCGTTCTTCGTCTTCGGCTGGCAGCTGCGCCAGTGGAAGCTCACCGACCGCTGGCTGGGGTTGCCCACCAGTGCGGTGTGGCGTTGGCGAATCGGGGCAATCACGCTGTTCACGGCGCTGCTGGGCGTGATCGTGGCGAACATCGATTTCCTGCGCGACGCGCAGGTGCGCCAGTTCCTGCTCTACAACGAGGCCTACCCGGCGTTCGGCTACGACGAATTCTGGGCCGGCGGTATCCGTCTGGGTCTGATGCTGCTCGCGTTCGCCCTCATCGTGGCGTTCCTGGTGCTCGTGCCCCAGCGACGCACCTGGTTCACGGTCTACGGCGCGGCCACCATGTACATCTACCTGTTGCACAGTTTTGTGCTCTTCCCCCTGCGAGAGAGCGGGGTGCTCGGCGGACCTCAGCCGGGATGGGTGCTGCCCGCGATGATCGTGCTCAGCGTGCTGATCTCCGTCGTCCTGTCACAGCGGATCGTGCGCAGGGTGGTCCGCCCGCTGATCGAGCCGCGCGCCCGCTGGCTGTTCCGCAGGAAGGCGCGCACCGACACCGGCACGATTGTGCTGCCGCACCTGGAGCCGCCCAGCGAACCGCCGGCACCCGCTTCGTGACGCTGTGTTGCAGGGGTGCGTTGCCAGCCCGACGGACCTCTGCCTAAACTCGCACTCAGAGCGCTGGAGGGTCCACGCTCGTCGAGGATCACCCGGGAGATCATCATGAGCGACAACGTTGCCGACTGGAAGTTCGAAACGAAGCAGGTGCACTCCGGTGCCCAGCCTGACCCGACCACCAATGCCAGGGCCACCCCGATCTACCAGACCACGTCTTACGTGTTCAACAACGCCCAGCACGCGCAGAACCTGTTCGCGCTGGCCGAATTCGGCAACATCTACACTCGCATCATGAATCCGACCCAGGCCGTCGTCGAAGAGCGCGTCGCCGCCCTCGAAGGCGGCACCGCGGCCCTGCTCCTGGCCTCGGGCCAGGCTGCCTCCACGTTCGCGGTGCTGAATATCGCCCAGGCCGGCGACCACATCGTCTCGTCGAGCTCGATCTACGGCGGAACCTACAACCTGTTCAAGTACACGCTGGCCAAGCTGGGCATCGAGACGACCTTCGTCGAGAACCAGGACGACGCCGAAGAATGGCGCCGGGCGCTGCGCCCCAACACCAAGCTCTTCTTCGCCGAGACCATCGGCAACCCCAAGATCAACGTGCTCGACATCCGTCTCGTAGCCGATGTGGCGCACGCCGGCGGGGTGCCGCTCATCGTCGACAGCACCATTGCCACCCCTTACCTGATCCGTCCGTTCGAGCACGGCGCGGACATCGTCATCCACTCGGCAACCAAGTTCCTCGGCGGCCACGGCGCGGTCATCGGCGGCGTCATCGTCGACGGCGGAACGTTCGAATGGTCCAAGAACGTGGAGAAGTTCCCCGGGCTCACCGAACCAGACCCGTCGTACCACGGCGTCAGTTACAC
Organism: Actinomycetales bacterium; assembly: GCA_038319305.1. Taxonomy (GTDB): domain Bacteria; phylum Actinomycetota; class Actinomycetes; order Actinomycetales; family Microbacteriaceae; genus Cryobacterium. The sequence continues at coordinate 14,719 of JBBQDC010000024.1, forward strand.
GGGCGCGGTCGGCGACGGCATCGCCTACATCATCAAGGCGCGCGTGCAGCTGTTGCGTGACCTCGGATCCGCGATCGCCCCGGCGAGCGCCTGGCAGCTTATCCAGGGCATCGAGACGCTCAGCCTGCGCATCGAACGCCACGTGCAGAACGCCCAGAACATCGCCGAGTGGCTCGAGAACCACCCCGACATCGCCTCGGTCAACTACGCCGGGCTGCCGTCGAGCCCCTGGTACGCCGCCGCCAACACGTACGCGCCGCGGGGCGTCGGCGCCGTGCTGTCCTTCGAGTTGAAGGGCGGTGTGGATGCCGGCCGCGCCCTCGTCGACAGTCTTTCCCTGTTCAGCCACCTGGCCAACATCGGCGACGTGCGGTCACTCGTCATCCACCCGGCTTCGACCACGCACGCGCAGCTGACCCCGGAGCAGCAGCTCACGGCCGGTGTGACGCCGGGCCTGGTGCGCCTCTCCGTCGGCATCGAGAACATCGCTGATCTGAGGGCCGACCTCGAGACCGGCCTGGCGGCCGCCCGTGCGGTCGTGCAGGTTTCCCGCGCCAACGCGTAGAAGACAGCACCTCGACCACAGCGCCTCGAACACAACACCCTGCAACAATGTGCCGGAAGGGCTGTTCAACCGGCAGAATGGGGTGCCTATGGACTGGCAATATTCGGCAGACACCGTCCCGTCGAGCTTTGTGACCGAAGCCCAGGCGCGGTCGCTCCTCGGCAAACCCCCGGCGACGGGCGCGTGGCGCGACGGCGACCCCGTGGGAAACCGCCGGTTTCTTGACGTCGGTCCGCTCCACTTCGAGGCGGGCGGCAGTCTCGGCGCCGTGCGGATCGCCTATGAGACCTGGGGCGAGCTGTCCCCAAGCGGCGACAATGCCGTGCTCGTTCTGCACGCCCTCACCGGCGACAGCCACCTGGCCGGTCCGGCCGGACCCGGCCACGCGACCGCGGGCTGGTGGGCCGGAATCGTCGGCCCCGGCCTGGCCATCGACACCGACCGCTGGTTCGTGGTTGCCCCGAACATGATCGGCGGCTGCCAGGGCAGCACCGGTCCGGCCTCCCTCGCCCCCGACGGCTCCGAATGGGGCACCCGCTTCCCCTACCTCACCATTCGCGACCAGGTCGCCGCGCAGGTGGCCTTCTCCGACCACCTCGGCATCGACCGCTGGGCCGCCGTCGTCGGCGGTTCCATGGGCGGGATGCACGCACTCGAGTGGGCCATCGAGCATCCGTCCCGCGTGGCCCGCCTGGCCATCCTCGCGGCCCCGCCGGTCACGACCGCCGACCAGATCGCCCTGAATTCGGTGCAGATCGAAGCCATCCGTGGCGACCCTCTCTTCCACTCCGGCGACTACTACGATGCGGCGGACGGCGACGGCCCGACGCGGGGGCTTGCATTGGCACGGCGCATGGCGTTGCTGAACTACCGCAGCCCGGAGGAGCTCAACCTGCGCTTCGAACGCGGCTGGCAGAGTGAGATCAGCCCCCTCGGCGCAGGCGGGCGGTTTGCCGTAGAGTCCTACCTCGATTTTCACGGCAACAAGTTCACCCGGCGCTTCGACGCGAACAGCTACATCGTCCTGGTCGAAGCCATGAACTCGCACGACATCGGCCGCGGCCGCGGCGGCGTCGCATCCGCCCTGTCCCGCATCACCGCCGTCAGCGTCGTCGTCGGCATCGACAGCGACCGTCTCTTCCCCCTCGAGGGTCAGCAGATCATCGCCTTGCACCTGCAGGGAAACATCGACGACACGGCTGCCGTCACACTGCGCTCCGGCTTCGGCCATGACGGTTTCCTGATCGAGAACGACGCCATCGGCGGGCAGCTGCTGCGCGTGCTGACCTGGCCTGCTCCCCCACATCGGGCTTGACACGGTCCCGGATGGGGACGACTTTGACTGTCAGGCCACGGTAACGAGGCGTACCCGATGAGAGGATAGTCGCCATGAAACCCGGTTCCGTCATCATGCTGATCTTCGGCGCGGTCCTCTCCCTTCTCGGCTTCTCGCTGGCCTTCGCCGGGGCGACGGCCGCCGTGGTCAACGCGCAGGACGAAGACGGCTACCTCACCAGCCCGGTCGGCTCGTTCTCCGTGCAGTCGTACGCGCTCACCTCGCCCCGCATGGGGTCGATCGGCCTCGAGGACGGCCCGGCGGATATCGGCAGCCTCCGACTCCGTGCGGCCTCCACCAGCGGAGCCGACGTCTTCATCGGCGTCGCACCCCAAGCCGACGTCGACCGCTACCTGACCGGGGTGAACCACACCGAGCTGCGCAACGTTAACGTCAATCCCTTCCGTGCGGTGTACCGCGACGTTCCGGGAAGCAGCGCCCCCGAAGCCCCTGCCGACCAGGACTTCTGGGTGTCGTCCGCCGAGGGTTCCGGCACCCAGGAGATCGACTGGGATCTGGCGAGCGGAAGCTGGGCGGTCGTGGTGATGAATGCGGATGCGAGTCCCGGCGTCTCGGTCGACCTGCAGGCAGGTGTGCGCCTCGGGTTGCTCGGTCCGCTGGCTGTGGGGCTGCTGCTGGTCGGGCTGTTTCTCCTGCTGATCGGTCTGGTGCTGACCGCGCTCGGGGCCATCGGTCTGGGCCGTGGCAACCCGCCCGCTGCCGGGTCTCCCGCCGCTGAACCCGAGGCAGCCGCGGTGCCTGCCTCTGCCGAGGAGCGGGCATTCCCCGCCCGGCTGACCGGAACCCTGGACGAGGAATTATCCCGTTGGTTGTGGCTGGTGAAGTGGATCCTGATCTTCCCGCACGCAGTGGTGCTGCTCTTCCTCTGGTTCGGGTTTGTCGTCAGCACCATCGTTGCCGGGTTCGCCATTCTATTCACCGGCCGGTACCCGACGGCCCTCTTCCAATTCAACGTCGGGGTGCTGCGCTGGAACTGGCGGGTCTCCTTTTACGCCTACTCGGCGCTCGGCACCGACCGGTACCCTCCGTTCAGCTTGGCGTCATCGGCTGACTATCCCGCCGATCTGCAGATCGATTTCCCGGAGCGCCTCTCGAACGGGCTCGTCCTGGTCAAGTCGTGGCTGCTGGCGATTCCGCACCTACTGATCGTGGCGGCCGTCACCGGCAGCGCGACGACCTGGCGGTACGACCCGGGCGAGGGGGTCTCGAATACCGTCCCCTCTCTAATCGGGGTGCTGGTGCTGATCGCCGCGGTCATCCTCCTCTTCACTGGCCGCTACCGTCGCGGTCTGTTCGATCTGATCCTCGGAATCGATCGCTGGATCTTTCGGGTGGCCGTCTACGCCGCTCTGTTCCGCGACGAGTACCCGCCGTTCCGCCTCGACCAGGGCGGTGCCGACGCTCCGGCGCCCGCGGTGGCACCGGTCGCACCCGCTGCACCCACCGAAGAAGCGGCGTCGAGCATCCCCTGACCCAACGCCCAGGCGCCGCCGGATGCCGCGAAGCACACGGGGGAACGGGTGCCGGGCCGGTAGGGTGCTGTATACAGGGCCAGGAGGGGTGACTCAGCCGCTATGCAACGAATCTACAAGGAACGTGACCGCCTGCTCCGGAGAGCGGCCCGACTGTGCGGTCTAGCCGGCTCGACCGCCGCGCTCCTTGCGATGCTCGTCCCTGGCGGCCTGACCGTGAGCACGCTGGCCCGGAGCCTGCCGCTGCTACTCCTGATGGTGGCCGGCCAGTACCTGCTCGGCCGATCCGGTCGGATGCGCTGGGTCACATTGATCCTGGTCTCCGGCATCGCCGTCATCTTGCTGGTGGGCTGGTCGGGCCAGCGCGCCACCGGGCTGAACCTGGTCGAGCAGTCCGTCATCGGCGGCATCGCCGCCGGGGCCCTCAGCTGCGTCGCCCTCGTGCTCATAGTCAGCGCCTCCCGCCTGCTGGTGCTCTTCGTAGCATTCGGCGCGACCGTCGCCAGCGTGCTCGCCGCCACCCGCGCCTCGGCCGATGCCATCGTGCCGCTCCTGCTCACCCTGAGCGTCTGGCTGTCGATCGCCCTGGTGGCCTGGTGGCTGGCCCAGAGCGTGCCGCGCGTCATGCAACGCATCGCCTTCATCGGCCGCGCACACCTGGCCGAGCGCCATGCCAGCGAGCTCGAAGCCCAACGCCGACAGGATGCCCGGCTGCTGCACGACACAGTGCTGGCCAGCCTCACCCTCCTCGCGCACTCCGGCGTCGGCGTCAGCCCGGCCGCGCTGCGCCAGCAGGCCGGCGACGACGCCCGGCTGCTGCGGCAGCTGCGGCTCGGCGGTCTCCCTACCCCGCACCGTTCCGGGGTGTACACGCTCGAACCGGCCACCGAGTCGACGCTGGGCAACACCCTCGAATCGGTCAAGCAGCGATTCGGGCGCATGGGTCTCGACGTGGACTGGCACGGCAGCGGGCAGGTGCTTCTGCCGAGCGAGGTGCTCGACTCCTTCCTTCTCGCGCTCGGTGAATGCCTCGAGAACGTGCGCCGCCACGCCGGCGTTGCCCGCGCAGACGTGACGATCACGGATGACGACACGACCGTGCGCGCCATGGTCACCGACGCGGGGGTCGGCTTCGACCTCAGCGGCGTCAGCGCCGAACACCTGGGGTTCGCCGAGTCGGTCGTGGCTCGCCTGCGCGACGTGGGTGGCAACGCCCGCCTCTTCTCCTCCCCTGGCTCGGGCACCACGGTCGTGCTCGAGGTTCCCAAGTGACCGGCCCCAGCCTCCTGGACGCCCTCCCGGGCGACGCTCACCCACGGGATGCTCGCCGACGCGACCTGCGCCGACGCCCCGAACTCCGACATCGGTCCGATGGCACCGAGCAGCTCGACAACCGGGAACGCCGGGAACGACGTCGCAGTTTCCGGCGCCCTGAGCGCACCGTTCAGACGACCCAGGCCAACCAGAGTGGCCTCGGCAGTCGCCATCTCGGTATCGGCCTGTCCTTCAGCGGCGGCTTCATCGCCGTTTTCCTGTTCGGGCAGTTTGCCGTGCAGTGGTTCGAATACCCGACACCGACGCCGAGCCTCATCGCCTGGGTCGTCCTGATGACGGCCACGATTCTGGCCCTGATCACAGTGCAACGTCTGTCGGCACGGATGCCGGACTGGCTCTTCGCCGCGGCCCTCGCCTGCGGGGCGGCCGTCATCGTGCTGGACCTGATCGGGTCGTGGGGTGAGGCCAACTCCGCCGTGCACCCCACCGCCGCCGCCGCCGTCGGCACCCTGCTCATCTCCCTCACCACCGTGCGGCGAGGGCGGGACCTCGTCTCGGCGGCCGTGGTTCTCGGCCTGCTGCTCACGTTCGGGGCGTTCACCGAGGAACGCACCGACATCCTCACCCTCGCGCCGGACCTGCTGACCATCAGTCTCGCCGTTCTGCCGCCGCTGCTCGGCGTGGCCACCGTGCGATCGTTCCGCCGGATGGCCCAGCGCGAACTCGACCTGGTGCTGGTGCAGAGCACCATCTCCCAACCGCAGTTCGCGGTGGGAATGTTCGCCTCCGAGGAACTTGCTCGCATCGACCTCGACGCGGAGACCCTGCTCGACGACGTCGCGAAGGGTCGCACGGCGCTGCCGCTGAGTAGCGAGAAGTCGACGACGGCGGCAGCTCTCGCCACGCAACTGCGGTTGCACCTCATCCGGGGCCGCCGGCAGACCTGGCTGCACCATGCGATCACCGAGTCCGAGTTTCTGGGACCCTCCGTCAGCCTGAACGATCCGGCGGGGCTGGCCGGCATGCTCGACCCGGCCCAGCGCGATGCCCTCCTCCGCACGATCTGGCTGCTGATCAGCGAGACAACCCGCGATGAGGCATCCGTTTCGCTCTCTCTCGGCCCGATCCGGCCCACGCATGGCGTTGCTGCTCGCCAGAAGTTACGATTTCCGATCGAAATGACCACGACGGGTGTGCCACGGCGTCGAGTGGACCCCGAGACGTGGCAAGCTATCCGAAGGGTCGGCCCGCACGTCGATTCCAGCCGAGACGGAAGTCTGCACGTGGAAATCGAATGCAGTATCGACAATCCCGCGGATGCCTAGGGTTCGGAGAACACCGCCGTTGAGCTTCTCATTCGGGGCCAGAAGCACAAGGAGACAGAAGTGACGAACATAACCACGCTGAGCACTGACGCACCGAGCAAAGAGAATCCTATTCGGCTGGCCCTCGTCGATGACCACCGTATGCTGCTGGGGGCCCTCACCGAGTGGATCCGGGGGGCCGCGGACGATATCAACATGGTCGCCGCCGTCACGACTTGGCCCGAGTTGCTCACCCACCCCGAATTCCCCGTCGACGTCGTGCTCCTGGACCTCGACCTCAAAGACAACATCCCGGTCTCACTGAAAATCTCGACCCTCAAGACGGCCGGCGTGAAGACCGTGCTGATGAGCACGTACTCCGAGGCCGGGCTCGTGCGCGAGGCGCTGGCTGCCGGGGCGCTCGGCTACCTGGTGAAGAGCGAAGAGGCGAGCATGATCGTCGAGGCAATCCGCGCCGCCCACGACGGCGACTCCTACATCTCGGCCGAGCTGGATGAGGCTCTCAACAACGGCGCGAACGGCGGTTCGCCTCGCCTCAGCGCGCAGGAGCGCCGGGTGATGGCCCTGTACGGTGCAGGCGAGCCGGTCAAGGCGGTCGCGCACCAGCTCGGCATCTCCGAGGAAACCGCGAAGAGCTATCTCAAGCGGATCCGCGAGAAGTACCGTCTCGCGGGCTTCGACGTGGGAACCAAGGTCGCGCTGCGCAAGCGCGCCATCCACGACGGCATCCTGCTCCAGAACGACTAGCGACACCGCGCCGGCTCCGAGGCCCGTGACCTCCATCACAGCGGGGCCACAGAGGTGTACACCGCGAAGACCCCGCCAGCCTGCCTGCGCGTTCGCGGCATCCAATGCGGCGACAGTAGCGCCGGCCCGTCGGAAGGAGCAGGTATGCCTCCAGACTAGGGGGACGGGGTGGCGGCCGGCGATGCCGCGGCCTCGGCCAGGGCGGTCTCGAGGCGCTCGACCTTCCCGGTCAGCTCCCCGGTGCGGTCGCCCCGGATATCGGCCTTGAGCACCAGGGACACCCGCGGCCCCCAGGCACCGACGGCTTCGGTGGCGGCCTTAACCACCGCGAAGACCTCGTCCCAGTCGCCCTCAATGGTGGTGAACATCGAGTCGGTGTGGTTGGGCAGCCCGGACGCGCGCACGATGCGCACGGCCGCGGCGACCGCATCGTGCACGGATCCTTCGTCATCGTGGGAGCCGGAGGGGGCGACGGAGAATGCAACCAGCATGGGTTACTCCTTCTGATCGGGGGTGGGTGGCAGAGGTGCCGGAGGCGGCAGGGTCAGGAAGAGGCGTGGAGCCGGGAGCGCTCGCGCCGGCCCGACGCGCTCCGGCGGCGTGCCGCACATCCGAATCTGCCACACGGTCCAGCCGAGCAGCACGCCCTCGAGCGCGTTGCGCACGGTCAGAACCAGCACCATGACCGGGTCGGCCACGAGCAGAAACTCGTAGAGGTGCGGGTAGATGACCTGGGTCAGGGCCGCGATGACGAGCCCGAGCACGGCCGGGAACCGCCAGGCACGCCCCCGCACCAACAGACCGAGAATGACGGGCGCGGCCAGCCAGGTCGTGAACTGTGGCGAACCGACCTTGTTGACAACGATCAGGATCAGTACCAGGGCCAGCGCCAGCGGCGGGAACAGTGCCGCCGGCTCGGCGCCCGCGCGCACCGTGTGCCAGGCGAGCAGCAGCACGGCCACCACGCAGAGTGCCAGCAGCGGGGTCATCGCCGCGATGGCGACGTTCGTACCGGTGCCGATGATCTGGAAGGTGAAGATCTGCCGGTCGAAGTAGAGGTAGCTGCCCGGCAGACCCAGAGCGGCCTGCCACAGCCAGATGCCGGCGACCGGGGACTCGATCTGGATGCCCCGATTCGTCTGTTCGCTGACGAAGCTGAGCACGTTCGACCTGCTGCCGAGGCCGAGTGCCACCAGCACGATGGCCAAGCTCGTTCCGGCCGCGGCGGCCAGCACCCGCCAGCGATCCTTCGAGACAACGAAGAGCGCGATGGCCAGGGCGACCGGCCAGATCTTCACCCAGGCGGCCAGGGTCAGCAGCACGGTGCCCCAGACCGGCCGGGTGCCCACGAGCAGCAGCGCGGCAATCGCGAGCGGCACGGTGACCGCATCGATCCGCGCCAGGGCGATGGGCCCGAGCAACAGCAGGAAGCCCAGCCACCAGGCCGCTGCAACCTGACCTCTCCGGTTGCGGCCTCGCCCGATCAGCAGCGCGAACGCCCCCGCATTCAGCAGCGTCCCAAGCCCGAGCCAGGTGGCGGCGTAGAGATCGGGGCCGAACGTGAGCGACGCCAGGATGGGCAGGAGCGCCAGCACCGGGTAGACGAAGTTGGTGGTGATTCCCGCAACGTCGACACCGGATGCCGCGTCGGTCGCCCAACCGAGATAGACGACCTCCACATCGCCCAGGGGCCAGCCGGAAGACGTGAAAGCGAGCCTCCAGAGCATGCCGTGCACCAGGGCGAAGCCCGCCCACAGCAGCGTCCGCGGCACCGGCACACAGCGGCCGGTATCCAGGCGTTCTGCGACGGATTCGGGCACGTTCCACCTTCCCACACCCCCGCGGCTCCGCGGCAGACGGTCAGAGCGGGGCGAGCAGGTCCGCAATCGTGGCCGGCAGCGCCTCGGCGATGTCGAGCGCGGTGATCGGGCCGCCGTTGGAGGCGCGGGCTGCGGCCCGGGCCTGCACCAGCGCGGCCGTCGCCGCGAGACGGGCCGGCGCGGCGGCATCCGTCTGGATGGTCCGGGAATGCGTGGCCAGCAGAGCACCGAGGATGCCGCCGAGCACGTCCCCTGACCCGGCCGTCGCCAGCCAGGACGGTGCCTTTGACACCGTCAGCCGGGTGCCGTCAGGCGCCGCGATCCAGGTGACGCTGCCCTTGAGCAGCACCGTGACACCGAGGCCGGATGCGGCGCGCACAGCCCACTCCCCTGGCGCGGCGGCCACCTCGGAACTGGCCACCGACTCGCCCTGCGGCGACAGCAGGCGGGTGAGCAGCCGTGCGAGTTCACGGTAGTGCGGGGTGATCACGACGGGCCCGGTCGCGCGGCCGACCAGGTCGAGTGCCCCGGCGTCGCACACCGTGGGCAGCCCCTCGGCCAGGGCGCCGAGCAGCGCGGCCTCGGTCACACGGTCGCGTGCGGCGGCGTCCTGGCCCGAGCCGAGTAGCCAGGCCTGCACCTGCCCGGCAGCGGTGACGGCCTCCGGGCGGCGCTGCAGCACGAGGTCGGACGGCCGCCTCGGGCCGAGGTAGCGCACCATCCCGACTCCGGTGCGGTGCGCCGCTTCGACTCCGAGCACCGCGGCCCCTGGGTACTCGTCCGAGCCCGTGCGCACGCCCAGCACGCCGCGGCGGTACTTGTCGTCGTCTGCCCGGGGAACCGCGATCCATTCGCGCGCCCGAGCGAGGTCCCATTCCAGCCATCCCCGTGGTTCGCTCATGCACTCACGATAGATTGTTTTGACTGATTCGGGCCGGCTCTGCGCGGCTACAGGCGTCGGGTCGCGTCCTGCACTTCGCCGACCAGCTCTTCGATGATGTCCTCGAGGAACAGCACCCCGACCGTCTCACCGGTCTCGGTGAACGAGCGGGCCAGGTGTGCGCCCGAGCGTCGCATGGTGGCCAGGGCGTCCTCGAGATCGGTGTCCTCGAAGATCGACACCATCTGACGGATGCGCTTGCCGGGGATCGGCTCCGCGTAACTGCCCTGCCCGACCGAGGTGGCCGAGTCACCGTCGAGGTCGATGACGTCCTTCAGATGCACGTATCCGGTCGGTTCCCCTGACTCGTTCACCAGCACGTAGCGGGAGAAGCCGTGCTTGGTGACGGCCTTCTCCACGTCGGCGGGGGTGGCTGCCTCAGGCAGGCTGATCAGGCCGGCCAGATTCACCGCGATGTCCCGCACCTTGCGGGTGGTGAACTCGAACGTGGCGCTGAGCGCCCCGGTGCCGTCCCTCAGCACACCCTCCCTGGTCGATTGGGAGACGATGGTCGCCACTTCGTCCAGCGTGTAGGTGCTGGTGGCCTCTTCCTTGGGCTGAACCCCGAACATCCGCAGCACCAGATTGGCGGTGGCGTTGAGCGCCACGATCACGGGCTTGACCAGACGGCCGAAGAAGACGAGCGGTGGGGCGAGCACGAGCACCGCCCGGTCAGGGATGGAGAACGAGAGGTTCTTGGGCACCATCTCGCCGAACACGACGTGCAGGTAGGAGACCAGCAGCAGCGTGATCACGAAGGCGATCGCGCCGATGGCCTCCTCCGGCAGCGTGGTCAGGCCCAGCGGAATCTCGAGTAGGTGGTGGATCGCCGGCTCTGAGACGTTCAGGATGAGCAGCGAGCAGACCGTGATGCCCAACTGGGTGGTCGCCAGCATGAGGGTGGCGTGTTCCATCGCCCAGAGAGCCGTGATCGCCCTTTTTTTGCCGGCCTCGGCGAGAGGTTCGATCTGAGACCGGCGCGCGGAGATGACCGCGAATTCCGCGGCGACGAAGAAGGCGTTGGCCGCGAGCAACACGACGAGCCAGACCAGCCCGGCCCAGTCATTCATGGTCGCTCACCTCGCGTTGCCTGCTGTTCTTCTTGTGGTCACTCTGTTTGTCGTTCCTCTTATCGTTCCTGATGCCGCGGTCGCCTTCGCCTTGCTCGGCAGGCTCCTCGGGTGAGGCGAAGGGCGTGAAGCGCAGCCGGTCGATTCGTCGTCCGTCAAGGCGTTCCACGGACAACGTGCCGCCGATCAGCTGCACGGCATCGCCGATCACGGGCAGGCGGCCCAGCTCGCTCATCACGAACCCACCCACGGTCTCGTAGGGGCCGTCATCCGGAATGGAGATGCCGGTGCGTTCGAGCATCTCGTCCGGGCGGAGCATGCCGGGGAACGTGAGGGAATCCGTGGACAGCACCACCCCGGCGCGGGCGCGGTCGTGCTCGTCGGCAACCTCGCCGACGAGTTCCTCGACCAGGTCCTCGAGGGTCGCCACGCCGGCCGTGCCGCCGTATTCGTCCACGACGATGGCCATCTGGTAGCCGCGGCCGCGCAACTCGACCAGCAGGCCGTCGAGTTTCATCGTCTCGGGCACCCGGATGGCCTCCGACTGCAGCGCCGACACCGGCACATCCGGCCGGCGCCGCCGAGGCACAGCCACGGCCTGCTTCACGTGCACGATCCCGACGATGTCGTCGACGCCCTCGTCGACGACGGGGAAGCGGGAATACCCGGTCTGGCGGGTGAGGTCGATGACGGCCTGCGCGGAGGCGGTGCGCTGAATGCTGGCCACCCGCGGGCGCGGCGTCATCACATCCGAGGCGGTGTGCCCGGAGAACAGCAGCGTACGGTGCAGCAGCGTGGCGGTGTCCTTCTCCAACAGTCCGGCGCTGGCCGAACGCCGCACGAGTGAGGAGAGCTCCTCGGCGGTACGCGCCCCGGAGAGCTCTTCCTTCGGCTCGATCCCGATCGACCGCAGTACCCCGTTGGCGCTGCCGTTGAGCACGACGACAGCCGGTTTGAACACGGTCGTGAACAGGGTCTGGAACGGGATGACCAGCTTCGCGGTCTGCACGGGCAGGGCAAGAGCGAAATTCTTCGGCACCAACTCGCCGATGATCATCGAGGCGAGTGTGGCGACGATAACCGCTGCCGCCACCGCGACGACCGGCACCACCGCCGGTGACAGCCCCAGGGCTGTCAGCGGCCGCGACACCAGCATCGTCAGGGCCGGCTCAATGGTGTAACCGGTGAGCAGAGTAGTGAGGGTGATGCCCAACTGGGCGCTGGAGAGGTGCGTCGACGTGATCCTGAGCGCGGCGATGGTCAGGCCGAGGCGGGTCTCCCCGCGGTCGCGGCGGGCCTCGAGCTCCGACCGGTCCAGGTTGACCAGGGCGAACTCGCTGGCGACGAACAGGCCGGTGCCGACGGTGAGGAGAAGCCCCACAGCCAGCATGATCCACTCATACATGGCGGACCCCATCGGCTCGGGCCTCTGGAACGAAGACCTCGCGGGCCGAAGTGGCACCGAGGTTCACGGCCGAGACGCCGTTCGGATGACGGGAAGAAATACCGGGCGAAATACCGGGCGAATGCGCAGGGGGAGGGTCGTCCATTATTCCGCCCAGTCTACCGCCCGGCACCGAGGCCGCGGGTCGGTGCCGGGCTCCCTTCCCCAGCGCTACCAGGAGACAGGTAGGGCCTTGCCCTCTTCATAGCCGGCTGCAGACTGGATGCCGACCAGCGAACGGGCGTGGAACTCCGCGACCGAGGTGGCACCGGCGTAGGTGAACGAGCTGCGCACGCCGGAGGTGATCATGTCCAGCAGGTCCTCGATGGACGGCCGCAGCGGGTCCAGGTAGATCTTCGAGCTCGAGATCCCTTCGGCGAAGAGCGTCTTGCGGGCCAGCTCATAGGCGTCGAGGCGGTCGAACCGCTGGCGCACGGCCTTGGTGGAGGCCATCCCCCAGCTCTCCTTGTAGATTCCGCCGGCGGCGTCCCGGTCCAGCAGGCCAGGCGCCTCAATCGTGCCGGCGAACCAGGAACCGATCATGACGGATGCCGCGCCGGCGGCGAGCGCGAGCGCCACGTCACGTGGGTAGCGAACCCCGCCATCGGCCCAGACGTGCGCTCCGAGTTCCCGAGCGGCGGCCGCTGTCTCGAGCACGGCCGAGAACTGGGGGCGGCCGACCGCCGTCATCATGCGTGTGGTGCACATGGCGCCGGGGCCGACACCGACCTTCACGATGGTGGCGCCGGCGCCGACGAGATCGCCCACGGCATCCGCCGTCACAACGTTGCCGGCCACGATGGGGATGCCGAGGCCGAGGTCTGCGACGATCTTGATCGCCCGGGTCATGCCACCCTGGTGGCCATGCGCGGTGTCGATCACCAGCACGTCAACCCCCGCTGCCACGAGCGCCTTGGCTTTGGCCGCGATGTCGCCGTTGATGCCGACCGCCGCGGCCACGCGGAGGCGACCCTGCGCGTCGATCGCGCTCTGATAGAGGGTGGAGCGCAACGCGCTCTTGCGGCTGAGGGTGCCGATCACCCGGCCGTGGTGCTGCACGGTGGCAAAGTCGAGCTCGGCCGCGGTCATCACGTCAAACGCGCGGCGCGGCCCGTCGATGTCGTCGGCATCAAGGGAGGTCATCGCGCCGTGCAGGAGGTCACCGAGGAGCGCGTCGGGAAGCGCGGTGGCCAGCCGGGACGCGTCAATGGCGCCCAGGTAGTCGCCGTTGGGGTCGTTGATCACCAGACCCTGGCCGGCCACCGGCGGCACCTGACGCAGAGCAAGCGCCACGGTGTCCCCCGGGGCGAAGTTGAAGGGCGTGTCGAAGCGGGTGGACTGGGCCTTCACCCAGCGGATAGCGGCATCGAGGTCCTGCAGGTGCAGGTCCTGCGGAAGCACGCCGAGCCCGCCGCGCCGGGCAAGTGCAGCCGCCAGGCGCGGCCCGGTAACCGAGTTCATGTTCGCCGAGACGATGGGGATAGTGGCGCCGCTGCCGTCACCCGGGGCGAGGGAGACATCGAGGCGACTACTGACGTCCGATTGACTCGGCACGAGGAATACGTCGGAATACGTGAGGTCGTGGCTGGGAACCGCTCCATAGAACTGCATGCAAATAACGCTAGCCCTCCGCGCGGATGCCCGCAGCCATGCCCGAGGGGATTAGGCTGTACGGGCAGACCGCATCGGGCATTCACGACCGCCTGGGACATTCAAAATCAACGTAGAGAGTGGGAACCGGCTGTGTCAAGCCAGTTGACCGGTAGTGGATCCGACGAGACCACGTCGGGTGAATTCGGAGCGAACGAGTGGCTCGTCGACGAACTGTATGAACGGTACCGCGTCGACAAGAAGCTGGTGGACGAGTCCTGGTGGCCCGTCCTCGAGAGCTACCACCAGACCGCGAACGGCCGCAACGGTGATTCAGGGGACCCAGCGAGCAGTGCCCCCGCAGGCGACGCTCCCACCGCGAGTGCGCCCGTGAGCACCGAGGCGCCCGTCGCAACGGCAGAGGCGGAGCCCGCACCGGTCACGGCGAGCCTCCCCGTCGTCGGCGGGCAGCGCACCGCGCGCACGACCTCCAGCGCTCCCAAGCCAGTCCCCGTACCGGCCGACATGCCGATCACGAGCGCGCAGCCCACCGTGACCGAGGCCACCGAGATCGACGTCGTCACCCCGCTGCGCGGCATGTCCAAGAGCCTCGCGGCGAACATGGCGACCAGCCTGACCGTGCCCACGGCCACGAGTGTTCGCACCATCCCGGCGAAGCTC
>JBBQDC010000025.1:0-28904 GCA_038319305.1 Actinomycetales bacterium
ACGCCGCCCTGCACGATGCCGGGGATCTCGTTGAGCCCGCCCATCAGACGGGACACCCGGATCGAGGCCGGGCGGTTGTAGAGGCGGTCCACGGTGTCGTGCTGGAGCAGCTCGCCGCCCTGGACGACGGCGATCCGGTCGGCGACCGCGGCGGCCTCGTCACGGTCGTGGGTGACCAGGATGATGGTGGGGGAGAGGGCGCAACGGATGTCCTCGAGCAGCTGGTGCATGTCCTCCCGCAGCGCCGGGTCGAGGGCGCTGAACGGCTCATCCAGCAGCAGCACGCCGGGTGCCGCGGCGAGGGAGCGGGCGATGGCCACGCGTTGTTCCTGTCCGCCCGACAGGGTCTGCACCGACCGGCCGCCGAAGTCGCCGAGCTGCACCAGGTCGAGGTAGTACCCGGCGTGGCGCCGGGATTCGGCCCGGGTCGCCCCATTCACCCGCCGGGAGAAGGCGACGTTGTCGAGCACGTTCAGGTGCGGGAACAGCAGCGGGCGTTGGAAGACCATGCCGATTCCGCGCTTCTCCGCGGGGATCCCGGCGACATCGGTCCCGTCGACGAGCACGCGGCCGGCGCTCACCGGCTCCAGCCCGGCGATGACCCGCAGGATCGTGCTCTTCCCGGACCCGCTCGGCCCGAGGATCGCCGTGCACGAGGCGGCCGGGACCTCGAGCGTGACCTCGGTCAGGGCCGGGGTGCGGTTGGTGCCGAACGACTTGGACACGGCGCGGAGGGACACATCGGCACTCATCGTGGTTCTCCAATTGCGGGGGTGGACGGGTTGGTCCGGCCATGGGGCCGGCGCCCGGCGAGGCCGGCCAGGGTGAGCAGGGCCAGAGGCGGCACGATGGCCGACAGGGACAGGATCGCGACCGCCGCATCGTTGCCGAGGCCCGCGGCCAGCGCCCCGGTCACCAGCGGCAACGTCACTATCTGGCCGCCGCCGACCACGACCGTGACCACGTAGTCGCTCCAGCCGACGAGGAAGGCCAGGAACGCCGCGCGGGCCAGGGCGGGTGCGACCAGAGGCACGTGCACCCGCCAGAGCACGCTCCAGCGGGAGGCCCCCAGCGTGCGGGCCTCCTCCTCGTAACGGATGTCGTGGGCGGCATACGCGACCCGCATCGTGAAGGTCGTGTAGGGGATGGCCATCACGACCAGAACCAACACCAAGCCGACTTCCGGGGGGATCTGGGCGCGCAGGAGGGCGACGTTCAGACCCAATACGGCAGCGAAAGGCGGAAGGGCGATGGGAGCAAGCAGTATGAGGCTGACCGTTCGCGGCCAGGGCACGGCGCCGAACGCGAACGCGCGAGCCGCCATCGCCCCGAGAGGTGTCGCGACGGCCGCCACGATGAGGCTGAGGGTAAGCGACGCCCCCACAGCCGGTACCGCCCCTTGGTCGATCGCACTGGCGACACCCTCAGGGCCCCACTCGGTGGGCAGTACCGCGGGAAAGGACCACTCGTTGGCGAAAGCCCACAGAGCGAGCGGCGTCACGGGCAGCAGGAACCACCCGGCGACCAGCATCGAAGCGAGGATGCGCGCCAGGCGGCCGGGGCCGCGGGAGAGCGTCAGCGTACTGCCGGGGTCGCCCGGCAGGCGGATTCGCTCGCGCGTCATCGCCACACCGCAGTTCTCCGCAACGCCCCGAAGCAGAGTCCGACGACCAGAAAGGAGACCACGGTGGTGAGCACGGCCGCCGCAGCGGCTTCGGGTCGGGCGGTGAGAGTCACGGAGTTGAACAGGCGTAGGGCCATCACGGCGAGAGGCTCCGGGTAGGTTCGGCCGAGCAGCCACGCCACTTCGTAGGAGCCCAGCGTGTACACGAACGCGATCGTCGACGAGATGGTGAGTGCAGGCAGCGCCAGAGGCAGCATCACGAAACGGAACCGCCGCCAGCGGCCCGCGCCCAGCATCGCGGCCGCCTCGTCAAAGCGGGCAACCCGCGTGATCAGCGTGCCGGCGACGACCAGGCCGATGAAGGCCGACTCCTTCCACGCGTACTCGGCGATCACGGCGACCCACCAGGGGCCGCCGACCAGAGACGGCCAGAGTTCCGCAGGCACCCCGAACATCCGGGCGAGAAGGCCGGAATCGGCCAGGAGCAGTCCCACGGCGGCGGCCCCGATCAGGTGCGGGATGGTTACGGTCACGGCGCTCGTGGCCGCCACGATTCGGCCGCACCATCGGCCACCGACGATCAGCAGTGCCGTTGCCACTCCAACGAGCGCTGCAATCACGGTCGAGGCCAGCGCAATGGCCAGGGAGAGTCCGAGCGCACGGATCAGATCACCGGCTTGACCGGTGTAGGCGTCGACGCTGAGCCTGACAGGTCCGATCAGGGGCATGAGCCCCAGGCTCTGCAGTGCGGCCGCGCTGACCCCACCCACGACCACGAACACGGCCGGGACCACGGCGGGCAGCACCAGGAAGGCACTGCGCATCCGTGCACCTGTCTTCGGCGTCATGGGCTGACTACGCGGCTACTTGCCGGTGAGCACGGAGGTGCGCCAGCCCTCGTCGAGCAGGGGCACCCACGCCGCCGCCAGCTCCGGGTTGGCGTTCTTCGAGAGTACGTCGTATGGCGGCACCACAGGGGTGGAAGGCAGAGCGTCGAACTTCGCCCGGTCGCCTGGGGTGAGTGCCTCCCGATCGAGCACCGTGAACTGGCCCCAGGTCGCCGGGTTCGCCTTCGCCAGCTGCTGCTCCGCCGACAGGGCGACGTTGGCCACGACCATCGCGCCGGCCGACGATGCCGCGTTGGCGGGGATGCCGAGGAAACTGGCGTTGCCCACGGTCCCCTCCTCCAGCGTGAGCACCTGGGTTCCCGGCGGGAAGGTTCCTCCCTCGACCAGATCGGTCAGGGTGGCCGGCCCGTAGGTCATGGTCAAGTCGATCTGGCGGTCGGCGTAGAGCTGATTCAGTTCCTGTTCGTTCGCTGGATAGGTGCCGCCCTGGCGCCAGAGCGAGGGAGCGAGGGTGCTCAGCCGGTCGTACAGGGCCGGCGTCAACTTGTCGTAGGCGTGCTGGTCGAAGACGGCGGGAACGTTTTCGTACCCGCCGGAGATGCTGTAAAGAACCTCGCGGGTGAAGATGGATCCGGTGAAGTCCGGTGGTGCGGGGTAGGTGAAACGCCCCGGATGTGCCTCCGCCCACTCGAGGACCTCCTCCAGCGTGGTGGGTGGGTCGGCTATGACGTCGGAGTTGTAGACGAAGGTGAACTGGGCTTTGCTCCACGGAGCCTCGCAGCCGTCAACGGGGGTGCCGAAATCGTTCGTGAGGAGCGGGTCGTCAGAAGCGGTCAGGGCCAGGTTGGGCATCAGGCCTGTCCAGTCGCACAGCCAGGCCCCGGCTTCCTTTCCGGTGCGGAAATTGTCACCGTTCACCCACACCAGATCCACGGTTCCGTCGTCGGTTCGTCCGGCCTGAAGCTCGGAGAGCACGCGGTTGAGCGCATCCCCGGTATCTGTCACCGGTACCCGCTCCAGAGTCACGCCCTCGGCGGCCGCGGCCGGGGCGAGCACCTCGTCGATGTATGCGTTGCCCTGAGTGTCGCCGCCGTACATCCACAGTTTGACGGTCTGTCCCTGGGCCGCACTGACGACGTCGTCCCAGCTGGCGAACGAGCTGCGGGTGCCCTCGGGGGCAGGGGCGGCGCAGGCACTCAACGTGAGCGCCACGGCAGTTCCGAGGCCCGTAAGGATGCCTGCTCGGGCCCGACGGGAAGCCCAGGTGCGGCGCGAGGTGAGGGCGAGATGCATCGGTGAGGTCTCCAATAGGCGGAACAGGATCGGACAGTGACCGGTTGGCTCAGGACAAGTGACCGGTACCGCTCGACTAAAGTAAGCCGCGGAAGAAAGCTTCTATTCCACCAGGAGGATCAGTTGAACATCCACAGGGAAGGCCCTGGCTGCACTCCGGCCGCCCCTTCGGCCTCCCTGAGGGGCCACCGGAGGGCGGTCTGGCGCCTCTCGGCGCTCGCGGTCTTCATCGTCGTGGTGATCGTGGTGGGACTCGTTGTGCCGGTGCCCGGCGCCCAGGAGGTTCGTGCCGTCGCCGACAGCGCCGGAGCGGCGGGGGGTGTGATGTTCGTTCTGGGCTACGCGGCCCTCACGCTCACGCCCATTCCGAAGAACGTGCTCAGCATCGCCGCGGGGCTGACCTGGGGATTCGTCGGCGGATCACTGCTCGTCTACCTCGGTGCCCTGCTCGGCGCGACACTGGCCTTCGTGATCGGTCGTTCACTCGGACGCGACGCGGTCGAACGGTTTACGGGCGCCCGGGTGACCCGCGTCGACGAGCTGCTCCGTCGTCAGGGACTAGCGACGGTCATCGGGGCTCGGCTGATTCCTGTGCTGCCGTTCACCGCGATCAACTACACCGCCGGTCTGACCGCCGTGCGACGCGGCGACTACGCGCTCGGCACGGCCCTGGGCATCATCCCGGGCACCCTCGCCTACGTCGCCCTCGGTGCCTTCGGGCTCGAACTGGGCTGGCCGTTTTGGCTTGCTGTCGGCGTGCTCGGCGGCCTGACCGTAATCGGAGTGTTGTTCGCCAACCGGGCGCGGCGGAAAACCCAACCGCCGACCGAGGAAGCGACTCCGAGCGATTCGGCTGGCATGCCGGGGAACGAAGCGGATGTTTGACTCGTCACTGCGCCACGCCTTAGACGCCCCGCTGCGCGGTGCCGCGGCGGTGCTCGACCGCTCCTGGATCACACCCGACCGGCTGACCATCGCCGGGCTGCTGCTCGGTCTCGGCAGCGCGGCGACGGCGGCAGCCCAGCTGTGGTGGTTATCGCTCGCCCTGTGGCTGGTCTCCCGCGTCTTCGACGGACTCGACGGCTCCCTGGCACGGTTGCGACGGGAACGGGCTGACGCGGGCAACGGCGAGACCGGCCACAGCGAAGCCGGCGGATTTCTCGACATCGTCGCGGATTTCACCGCCTATGGCTTCACTGTTTTCGGGGTGGGCATCGGTGCCACCGCGGCCTTCGACGCACCCTGGTGGCCGTTCGCGCTTGTCCTTGTTGCCTACTACCTCAACGGCGGCGCGTTCCTGGCATTCTCCTCGATCGCCGAGCGCACCGGTCGGCAGCTCAATGACGGACGCTCCCTGTCGTTCATCGGCCGCATCGCCGAGGGCACGGAGACAATCGTCGTGCACAGCCTGTGGCTGATCTTTCCGTTCTTCGCCTGGCAGATCGCGGTTGTCTGGGCCGTCTTCGTGGGTATCAGCGCGGCCCAACGAGTCGTCGCAGGCTACCGGGCTCTGCGCTGAAGCCCGAACTCGCTCGGGGCGATCACCGCAGGCGCGCGCTGCGCAGCCGCCGCAGGGTATGGGTCGCCGCCAGAACGAGCCCGGAATTGAGCCGGTGGCGCACATCGGCCACGGCCACGTTCCAGAGGCCGTCGTTGTACGTAGGGTAGGCGTGAGTGGTGCCGGCGATATCGCTCGTGGTGAGCCGGTTCTTCACCGCCAGGGAGATCTCGCCCAGGGTCTCACCGGCCCGAGGACCCACCACGGTTCCACCGAGCACCCGGCCGCGTTTGTCGACCACCAACTGGGTATAACCATCCGTCTCTGCCTCCGTCACGGCCCGGTCGACGTGCTCGTGGTGGCGGGTGACGATGCGGTGGCCCCTGATCGCTGCATCCTTGGATTGCAGGCCGACGGCGCCCACTTCCGGGTGGGTGAACGTGACGCGAGGGATCGCCGCACTGTCGTAGCTGCGGGTCAGGCCGAGGATCGCGTTGGTCGCGGCCACGCTGGCATTCACTCCCGCGGTGTGGGTGAACTGGGGCAGCCCGGTGACGTCCCCGGCGGCCCAGATGCGCGGGTTGGAGGTACGCAGTCGAGGGCTGACCCGGACGTTGCCGAGGGAGTCCTGGCGCACCCCCGCCCGTGCCAGGTCGAGACCGGCGGTGTTCGGCCGGCGGCCCAGCGCCGATAGCACCCGGTCGAACGGAAGGATGCTTTCGTCGCTGAGGGTGAACGTGCCCGAGCGGCGATCGGTCGATGAGACCTGGGTCACGGTGCAGTTCGTACGCACGTCGACGCCGTCCGCGATGAGCGCGGCCAGGATGATGGCGCTGGCCCGCTCGTCCTCCTTGGGCAGGATGCGCGGCCCGCGGTGCACGAGAGTCACGGCCGATCCGAGACGTGCCATCGCCTGGGCGATCTCGCAGCCGATCGCCCCGCCGCCGAGCACGACCAGTCGCTCGGGGAGCGTGCGCAGGTCCCAGAAGGTTTCGCTGGTCAGCAGGTCGACGGCGTCGATTCCGGGGATGTCCGGCAGTGCCGGTGCGGCACCGGTGGCGACCAGTGCTTGCCGGAACCGCAGCTCGCGGCCGTTCACGGCGACGGCTCCGGGCCCGGTGAAGCGTGCCCGGCCGATCACCACCTCGATGTTGTCCCGCACGAGCGACTCGGCGGAATCGACCGGGGCAATTTCGTGCATGGCGTCCTGCACATGCTCCATCACCCGGGCGAAGTGCACGACGACGTCGCTCACGCTCACGCCGAGGTGCGCCGAGGAACGGGCCGTTGTGGCGGCATCCGCTGCTGCGATGAGCGACTTGGACGGAACGCAACCGGTCCACAGGCAATCCCCGCCGAGGCGATTGTCTTCGATCAGCACGGCCCGCGCCCCGAAGCTGGCTGCGGTGCGGCTGGCCACGAGACCCGCCGTTCCGCCGCCGATGACGACCAGGTCCCATGCGTTCGTTTCACTCATGACTGCGAGCGTAGACGGTCTGACTGCGTTGACGGTCGAGAGAGCCTCGAGCGATGCTGCGGCTGGTTAGGCTGACGGGAACGAAAGGCCGGGTCTGCGCCATGGCGAACGTCTACGAGGCCGCTGCTCGTTTCTACGACGCGCTCTCCGGGGAACGCGCCGTTTACCGAGCCGGCCGACGATCCGGCGTGGCGCTCCTGGAACTGCGCCCGGGCGACACTGTTCTCGACCTCGGCTGCGGCACCGGGCTGAACCTTGCCCTGCTTGTTGATGCCGTCGGCCCCCTGGGCGCCGTCGTCGGGCTCGATCGCAGCCCGCAGATGCTCGAGATGGCGCGCCGACGGGTGGAAGCCAACGGGTGGACATCCGTGCGCCTGGTCGAGGCGGATGCCACCACGTTTGACCCGAGCGAGGTCGCGAATAGGCTGCCGGAGGCGACGGAAGGGCTCATCGATGCCGTGTTCTCGAGCTACGCGATGAGCGTCTTCGATGACTGGCACCCAGCCTGGGACCGGATGCGGGTGTTGCTGCGGCCCGGTGGCCGCGCCTGCATCGTGGACATGCAACTGCCCGTGGGCCGCGCACGTGTGTTCTCGCCGCTTATTCGGCTGGCCGCCGTGGTCGGCGGCTCCGACCTGGCCGCCCGTCCGTGGACCGTCCTCGAACGCGACGGTGTGCAGGTGCGCTCGGAATCCGTGCGCGGCGGCCACATCCGGGTGGTTGCGGCCACGATCCCGTAGCGACCTGGGTCTTGTGTGGCCGAGGTTACAGAAATCAGGTTTTTCCAGCTCCGATCGTGTGGGAAATGGAAACCTCCCCTCCGATGAAAGGTTCACTCCCATGTCTGCTTCGTCTGCTCACCTCGTATGGTCGCCCCACCCTCGTCGGCATGGTCTACGGCTCCATCTGGTGGGTTCTCGGACCGCTGGTGATCATGCCTCTGATGCTGGGCATGCCGGTCTTCGTCGTGGACAGGACCAGCGTGTTCTCCCTGATGGGGCATGTGATCTACGGGGCTATTCTGGGGCTGATGGCCGTGCGCTTCATTACGAGTCGTGCATGACGACTGCGGAGGCGAGATGAGTGCGGCCTCGATCGGGGACCAGCGTCCCTGATCGCCGCACGCACGAGAGGCCAACCCGTTGATGTCGACACCTGCAGAACCGTTCAGCTGCCTGACCGAGGTTGACCTGTTCGCGGACCTCAGCACGGCCGAAATCGACGCGATGAATCTGATGGCCCCGGCCCGACTGTTCCGGGCCGGGGAATTGGTCTTCAGTCAGAGCCAGCCGGTCACCGCACTCTTCATCCTCAAGACCGGTCGGGTGCGCGTCTACCGCGTCACGGAAGACGGCAAGGCCTTGACCATGGCAATCCTTGAACCTGGGGCCGTCTTCGGCGAGATGCTGCTGGTCGGCCAGCGCATGTACGACAACTACGCGGAAGCAATCGAAGACGTGGCGATCTGCCAGCTCACCGTGGCTCAGGTCGAACAGTATCTGCTCTCCGATCCCCGTATCGCCGTGCGCATCTCCCGGCTGCTGGGTGAACAGGTCGTCCGCCTCGAGGAACGCCTGACGGATCTTGCTTTCCGGCCACTGGCCGCACGGGTTGCCGGCACGCTGCTCAAGCTTGCCGAGGCGACGCCGGCACCTCGGTTCGGCCGCACCATCGTCGTGCGGCTCACCCACGAACAACTGGCAGGGCTGCTCGGCGCGACTCGGGAGTCAACCAGTAAAATCATGGCCGATTTCGCCGCTCGCAACCTGATCCGGCAGGGTCGGGGTCGCATCGTCATTCAGGATCCCGCCGCCCTTCATGGTGTCGCGAGGCGTACGGCGTGACCCTGCCGGTAGTGCGGGGGATACCCTAGGGGGTATATTGGTGGTTCCATTGAATTGAGAAGGAGTCACCTATGTGCAGTCCCATTAGTTGTAACCGCTGCGGCAAGATCACCTGGACCGGCTGCGGCGAGCACGTCGACAGCGTCATGGCCGAGGTGCCGCCCGCTCAGCGCTGCACCTGCAACTAGGCATGAAGAACCTCGTCGCAGCACTCGTCCTGGCCGGGGCCGCGCTGTTCGGCCTCACTGCCTGCTCCGCTCCGGCGGCCCCGGCTGCTGAGTCGGCCTTGTCATCCGACGCCGTCGTGATCGACGTTCGAACCCCGGGGGAGTTCGCCTCCGGTCACCTCGAAGGCGCGATGAATATCGATGTTCAGGCATCCGATTTCGACAGCCGGGTGACGGCCCTGCCGACCGACGGCGACTACGTCGTGTACTGCCGGTCAGGTAGTCGCTCGGCTGCGGCCGCGGCCCGTCTGGTCGAGCTGGGGTTCGCCTCGGTGATGGATGCCGGAGCCATGTCCGCCGCTACCGTCTCCACCGGTCTCCCGATCGTCACCACCCGGTAGTACCGGCAGCATCCGCAACACAGCGAAGGGCACCCGCGATCGTGGGTGCCCTTCGCTGTTCTTTCCGTCAGCCGCCGAAGGCGACGAGGTGCTTCTCCGACCCGGCCAGCAGCCGCTCGTAGACCTTCAGCACGTCGGGGGCGGTGACGTCCGCGGTCGCGGTAGCCAGATCGGCGATGTCGGTCTTCTCGACTGTGCGTCCGGCCTCCATCGCGGCGTCCAGGCTGACCGAGCCCTCGGCGAGCAGGGTGTCGTAGAGTTCCTGGGTGTCGTCGGTCAGAAACTGACCGGCTTCCAGCCCGAGGGTCGGATCGGTGAGCTTGTACCGCTCGATGAGGGTCTGCACCGCATCGAGGTGCTTGGATTCCGCCTTGGCAATGTGGGTGAAGACCGTCGCGTCGTACTGCGCGTCGAATGCAACGTAGAGATCGTGCGCGAGCTTCTCTTCTTCGGCCATCGCCGTAAGCGTGGTCTTCTGTTCGTCGGTCAGGGTTCCGCTGGCCAGATCGGTGAGGCCGGTGCCGTCGCAGGTACCATCGCCGGCGCCGTCGCCCATTTTCTGCCCCATTTTCTGGCCCATTCTGCCCTGGTTTGACCGGTCGCCCTGCGTGCCTTGGCCCTGGGTATACGGCTGGCTGGTGTGCATGGACTGACCGGGTTCCGGGGCGTCGGAAGAGCGTGCCACGGCGGCGAGCGTCGGCGTGGCGATGAGGGCGGCGATGACGGCCGCGGTCGTGATCGCCGAGGTGACGATGGTTTTCTTGTGCATGGTGTGCTCCTTTGGCTTGTGGTTCTTGCTGATTACACGCTGCCGCCCCGGCGTGCAGGTGCCTTGCGGAGCGTGTGGAGATCGCATGGATACGGGAGCGGCGGCATCCGGGCCGGAGTTCCCGTCGTTAAGGTGAAGTATGGCCAACGTGTTGGTAGTCGAGGACGAGCGTGACATTCGTGACGTGCTGCGCCGCTATCTGGAGCGGGCCGGTTTTTCCGTGCTCACCACCGGGTCGGGCGCGGAAGCGCTGCGACTTCTGGCTTCGGCCGATCTGGTGATCCTTGACCTCGGTCTGCCCGATATTGACGGCACGGATGTGCTCCGCGAGATCCACACAATGGGGAACCTCCCGGTCATCGTCCTGACCGCCCGCAGCTCGACAGACGACCGCATCCACGGACTGGAATTGGGAGCCGACGATTACGTGACGAAGCCCTTCAGCCCCGCCGAGGTCGTGTTGCGCGTGCAGGCGGTGCTGCACCGCTACAGCGGGGTGCCGGCCGAGAGCGGACCGGTGACCTACGGCAACAATCGATTGCGCATCGACGAAGGCGAGCACAAGGCCTGGCTCGACGGCGTTCTACTCGACCTGACTCCCACCGAATGGGGACTCCTGGCCGCGGTGACGGCCGCGCCCGGGCGGGTCTACTCGCGCTATGAACTGGTCAACCGGGTGCGTGGCTACGAATATGCGGGCTATGAGCGCACGATCGACTCCCACATCAAGAACCTCCGGCGCAAGCTCGGGGTCAACGGAGCCGATGTGGTGGAAACCGTGCTCGGCGTCGGCTACCGGCTGGGGCTGCGCCAGGACGACCACCGATGACGTCCATCGGTCTCGGGCTCGGATCCCTCGGTCGTCGCCTCCTGCTCGCGTTCGTGCTGGTTGCGGTTTCCTCGGTGCTCGTGCTCTCCGGTGCAGCCCTGATCGGGGTGGATCGGGGAGTGCAGGTCGCCCAGCAAGACGACAGGGAGCAGATCGCGACCACAGCGGCGGCGGCCGCCGCCGACGCCTACCGGTTGGCCGGCGGGTGGGAACAGGCCGACCTGAGTCGCGCCGTAGCGATCGGCGACGGGGTATCGGCCCACCTCGCCGTGCTGGATGCCGACGGTGCGACCCTCCAATCCAGTGCAACCGGCCCCGGACACCCGAAGGGGCAGGGTCCGGGCGAGGGAGCGGGGCAGGGGGCCGGCCAGAGTCAGAATGTCATCACAATGCCGATCCTCGTCGACGGCAGCGAGGTTGGATCGATCCGGATCAATTTCGGCGGCACCGCCGGCACCCAGGTACTCGATGTCGCCTGGGCCTGGATCGCAGTGGCGGCAGGGGTCGCCCTGGTCGTGGCACTCACCGCGAGCTGGCTGGTGACGCGGCTGCTCGTGCGCCCGATCCACGTGATGACGGATGCCGCCCAGTCGTTCACGGCCGGCGACCGGCAATCGCGTGCCACCGGGAGTGCCCCGGGGGAGCTGGGCGAACTGGCGGTCGCGCTGAACAACATGGCGGACGCCGTGGTTCGCTCGGAGCGGGATCGCCGCAACCTGACCGCTGACGTGGCCCACGAACTGCGCACACCGCTGGCCGCACTCCAGGCAGGGCTGGAAGAGCTGCGTGACGGTCTGGTGCAGCCCACGCCCGAGGGCCTCGCGGGGCTGCACGACCAGTCCCTCCGGCTGGGCCGGGTGGTGGCCGACCTGGCCGAACTGTCCGCGGTCGAGACGGCGGGGATGTCCCTGCGACTCGCAGTCGTCGACCTGGCGCACCTCGTGCGGGAGGAATGCACGGTGCGCGAACCAGAGCTGCGGGCGGCGGACGTGAACCTGACGGTCGATGCCGGTAGGTCCGTCCGTGTGCGGGCGGATGCCGACCGGCTGCACCAGGCGGTTGGCAACCTGCTGGCCAACGCGGCCCGATATTGCCGCCCGGAAGACACGGTGAACCTGAGCGTCACCGCGGAAGACAACCAGGCGGTGCTCCGGGTCGCCGACAGCGGTCCCGGAATCCCGGCCGATGAACTTCCGCACATCTTCGATCGGTTGTGGCGGGGCCGCGCGGCCGAGCAGGTCGCCGGGTCGGGCATCGGCCTGGCCCTCGTGCGCGAAATCGTCAGTAGCCATGGTGGAAGGATCACGGCGGAATCCGCTCTGGGTGAGGGCACCACCATCACGATCCGGCTGCCCGCCGAGACCTAGGTCGAAGCAGGAGTCGTCGGTTACGCGGAGGCCTGGCGCGCGGCGATGCTGGCGTGCACCTCGCCCATGTCGAGGTCGCGCACTGCGGTGATGACTTCTTCCAGAGAGGAGGCGTTGAGGGCGCCGGGCTGGGAGAACACGAGCACCTTGTCGCGGAACGCCATCAGCGTCGGGATAGAACGGATGCCGGCGGCTGCTGCCAGGCTCTGTTCCGCCTCGGTGTCTACCTTGGCGAACACGATGTCAGGGTGCTTCTCGGACGCGGCGGTGAAGGTGGGCGCGAACATGCGGCAGGGGCCGCACCAGGCGGCCCAGAAATCGACCAGCACGATGGAGTTGTTGGTGATGGTCTCGTCGAATGTTTTCTCGGTGGTGTCAATGGTTGCCATCAACCGAGAATATACCCCGTAGGGTATTTTGGTCAAGCGTTCGCACGGGTCGGCAGCCGACCCCGCGACCGACCCGACGGTTTGCGTTTATATACCCCTAGGGGTATCGTTTCCAGCGTGCAATCCAATCTGCACGCAAGACACGCACGACTTGGAGGACTTCGAACCATGGACGTTATCGTTATCGAAACCCCGCAGCTGGGAGACCGCAGCTATCTGGTGCATGACGGCGCCGTCGCGCTCGTCATCGACCCGCAGCGCGACACCGATCGAGTGGAGAACGCGGCTCGTGAGGCCGGGGTCATCATCACTCACGTCGCCGAGACCCACCTGCACAACGATTATGTGACCGGCGGTTTCGAGCTCGCCCGGGTGCACGGTGCGACGTACCTGGTCAACGCCGCCGACCCTGTGACGTTCGAACGGGAGCCGGTCACCGACGGCCAGATCATCAGCGTCGGCGGCCTGACCGTCACCGTGGTAGCCACCCCGGGGCACACCCACACACACGTCTCCTACATCGTCAGCGACGGCAGCGAAGAGGCGGTTTTCTCCGGCGGCAGCCTGCTGTTCGGCTCGGTCGGACGCACCGACCTGGTGGCCGCGAGCGACACGGTCGGGCTCACCCACGACCAGTACGCCTCGGTGCGCCGGCTCGTGCACGAAGCCGAACACGACGCCGCTCTCTTCCCGACCCACGGATTCGGCTCCTTCTGTTCCAGCGGCCCGGCCACCGGCGTCGGCGCATCCACCATCGGCGAACAGATCACGGCGAACCACGCACTGACCGATGTCGATGAGGAGCACTTCGTGCACGACCTGATCGCCAACCTCACCGCCTACCCCTCGTACTACGCACATATGGCCCCCGCGAACACGCAAGGCCCCGGCCCTGCGAACCTGCAGGTGCCCGAGTCCCTGGATGCCGCCGAGCTCACCCGGCGCCTGGCCGAGGGAGAGTGGGTGGTCGACCTGCGCAACCGGGTCGCGTTCTCGAGTAACCACCTGCAGGGTGCCGTGAGTTTCGAGTACGGCAACGGCTCCAACTTCACCACTTACCTGGGCTGGGTTCTGCCCTGGAACGAACAGCTCACGCTCGTGGGTGACCGTGCCGACGTCGAAGATGCCATCCGTGACTTGTCGCGCATCGGCATCGACTCACCGGATGCCGCCATCGGCAGCGAGCCGCACGCCCTCGCTCCGGATGCCCCCATCGCCTCTTACCCCCGCGTGGGCTGGGACGGGCTTCTCACGGGCCGGGCCGAGAGCGATGTTCTGCTGGACACGCGGCGTATCGACGAATTCGCCGGTTCCCACCTCCTCGGCGCGATCAACGTTCCCCTGCACGAGTTGCTTTCCCGGATGGACGAGATCCCGGCCGGCAAAATATGGGTGCACTGCGGTTCCGGCTACCGTGCTGGGGTCGCCGCCAGTCTGCTGCAGCGTGCCGGGCGCGAGGTCGTGCACGTTGACGGGAACTTCGACGAGGCCGCGACTGCCGGACTCACCATGGCTGAGCTGACCGTCTAACCTCATGACGGGGAAGCGAACGGCGATTCACCCGGCCGAGAAGCGAAGCCTTCTCGGTATGGGTGCTGCCGTCATTGCCCTCCATCTGGTCGGCTGGGGCACCCTGTTCCTCCTGGTGTTGCCGCAGCTGACCCGAGCGGGCGGCAACACCGCGGTGATGCTCGGTCTGGCGGTCAGTGCCTACCTGCTGGGGGTGCGGCACGCCTTCGATGCCGACCACATCGTCGCGATCGACAACACCACCCGACGCATGGTTGCCACCGAAAGCCGCCCGGTGTCGGTCGGGTTCTGGTTCGCCCTGGGGCATTCCTCTGTCGTGGTGGTCTCCGTGGTGCTGCTGGTCCTGGGCATCAACGCCTTCGCCGGCAGCCTCGCGGATGACGGCTCGGCGCTGCGGCAGATCACCGGCGCGTGGGGTGCCGCCGTCTCCGGCGTCTTCCTGATCCTGGTGGGCGCGCTCAACCTGTCCTCCCTGAAAGGGCTGCGTCAGGTGCTTCGAGACGTGCGGGCCGGGCGCTTCGTGCAGAGCGAGCTTGACGGGCATCTGGACAATCGTGGTGTGATCAACCGACTGCTCCGACCGCTGTCCCGGCTCGTGGACCGGCCCCGGAAGATGTTTCCCATCGGCGTGCTCTTCGGTCTCGGCCTCGATACCGCGGCCTCGATCGGCCTTTTCGTCTTCGCCGGGGTGCTCACGCCGGGTTTGCCCTGGTATGCCGCCCTGGTTCTCCCCGTGGTCTTCACGGCCGGTATGACCCTCTTCGACAGTGCGGACGGAATCCTGATGAACCACGTCTACCAGTGGGCATCCAACGACCCTCTGCGGAAGGTCTATTACAACCTGATCGTCACTGGCGTTTCCGTCTTCGTTGCATTCTTCGTCGGTGGGATGGGCCTCATGGCCATGCTCACCGACCTCGGAATCGGCGGCGGAAACCTCGAAATCTTCGCGGCGGTCGACCTCACCATGCTGGGGGCGGTCCTGTTCGGCGTCTTCGCGCTGACCGGACTCCTTCTGGTTCTGTGGGGACGATTCCGCCCTAACCTGTCCTTGGAAAGGCACACCTAATGGAACTCACCCCACAGCAGGTCCTCACCCGTCTGGCCGAGGCTCAAATCGTTGATGTTCGGGAGACTCCCGAGCTAGCCGACGGCATGATCGCCGGAGCCCGGCACATTCCACTCAGCACGATTCCGGAGAACACCGCCGCTCTGGACCCCAAACGGCCCGTGATCCTGGTGTGTCGCAGTGGGCATCGCAGCGCCAGCGCCGCCGATTACCTGTCCGCCGCGGGATTCGACGCGCACACGATGTCTGGCGGCATGCTCGAGTGGACCGCTCTGCGGCTGCCCACGGTTCTGCCTCAGACCCCGTGATCATCGCGGCACTGATTCTGGGAGTCGTCGTCGGGGCGCTCCTGGGACTGGTCGGCGGCGGCGGGTCGATTCTCGCCGTGCCGGCGCTCGTCTACGGGGTCGGCCTGCCATTGGAGGAGGCGATCCCTACCTCCCTGATCGTGGTCGGAGCGGCCTCCGCCGTTGCCGTGCTCCCGCGGCTTCGTCGCGGCGTCAACTGGCGGCTGGCCGCCATCGTCGGCTCCGCCGGGGTGGCGACCGCCTATCTGGGCACGATGGTCAACCGGCTGCTCGACCCAGGGATTCTGCTCCTGGCGTTCGCCGTGATCATGGTCATCGCCGGCATCCGCATGTTCATGCCGATCCGGCCTGGCGGCGGCCCCTGTTCGCTTCCAGGTGGGGGAATCAACTGGCGCAGTTGCCTGCCCCGGGCTCTCGCCACCGGCGCGGTGGTCGGGTTCCTGACCGGCCTGCTCGGCGTCGGTGGAGGCTTTCTCATCGTGCCCGCGCTCACCCTGGTGCTCGGCCTGCCCATGAGCGTGACCGTGGGAACGTCGCTGGTCATCATCGTCATCAACTCAATCGCCGGATTCACGGCGCACCTGGGTGACGTGCAGATCGACTGGGCCGTGGCCGGCGCCTTCGCAGCGACGGCCATGGCAGCGTCACTGATCGCCGGGCGGCTCGCCCGCGGCCTGTCGGACACGGTTCTGAAACGAGGATTCGCCGTTCTCGTTCTGATCGTCGCGGTCTACGTGGCGGTGCAGGCCGTGATCGCGCTGGTTAGGTAACGCGACGGGTATCTACTCTCAACCACTATCAAGGAATCAGCCACACCATGAGAATTTCGGGAATGCTCACTGAACTCCGAACCTGGACCAGCCGCCGACGGATGATCGCAGCCGGCATTGCCACGGCGGTGCTGGCCGCGCTGACCCTCGCCTCGGGCTCCGTTGCCGTGGTCGGTGGATCGCTGGTGTTCCCCGGCGCCTTGTGGGCCTATCCGCTCACGGTGGCAGGGGCCGGCCTGATCGCCCTGGTTGTCGCCAGCTACTTCGATGCCCCCATCGGCGGGGAAGCGACGCGGTGTGATGTGCGCTGGCCGGCGCTCGGCCTGATTGGGTTCTACCTCACCACCGAAGTGAGGGAGACCGTGCCGCTCATCGCGGACGCCGTTCGCCCGGTGGTCGCGATCGCCGCGATCGTGTTGCTCGTCTGGGCGCTACTCGAACGATTAGGCAGCGAACACCGTGCCGTGGCCGACCGACAAGAGGACGGCGAGGTCTGCACGACCTGCAAGCCGCTGTTTCCGACGCGGAGTCGCTCCTAGCTCGCACGACAACCCGCGGGGGTCTGTCTGAGTTGGCTCACGGAACCAGTGAATCGACCCAGCCGGCAACTCGCAGAAAGTCGAACTCCTCGTACTGGTACCTGTACTCCAACGCGCGGAAGACCTTGGTGCTCAGTAGGTCACGCTCCTGCTCACTGAGCTTGCCGAGTTCCGCTCTGCTTCCGACGAAGTTCGACAAGCGAAGCGGGCTGGTGATTCCGAGGCCGGCGCACTGCCAACGGTACGGCCGGAGCCGGGCAAGCATCGTGTCTTTCCAGACGACGGTTAGAGGCCGCGGAGCCATTACCGCGTTTTCGAAGTTCTCCAGAGCGGGCTCCCGACGTTGCGCCTTCCGTGTCGGATTCGTTTGCTCCTCGCTCTGGGCGTAGTACATGCAGCCCAGGTCATAGCGCACCCACGGCGACGGCGAGATTGTCGCCTCTTTGAGCCGGCCGCCGTTCTCCAGGAGGTCTGGTGAGCCGCTGAGCGCGTCATATCCGGTGGCGGCCACGAGGCGCGTCTCCATGTCCAGCAGGTGGAGTTCACCCTGATTGCCTGCCCGCTCGTCAGACCGGGTATCAATCAGACGCACGAGTTCCAGCGCCCGCTCCTTCGCGCGGCTCGCATCCGTGCTGGTGCTCGTGCTCGTGTCGGGTTCGTGGCCGGCAACGGAGACGAGGTTCTCCACGGTGACCACGTAGTTCAGGAGCACGCGTTGGTAGTGCAGGGCGAAGTCCACGGTCTGGGTGGGGGAGTGTTCTGCTTCGAGGTGGGCGGCTTCAGCGCCGAGCCAGTCCGCGTAGCGCCGGAGTTCGTTGAACTCCGTGCCGTAGCGGTGCCGGCGGTACTGCAGCATGAGACCGGCCGTGGCGTGACATGCTCACGACGAGATTGTCGTGGTCCGCGGCATCGACCGACAGGCGCCAGGGAGCGTTGCCGATGACGACCGCCACTGATCCGCCGAGAATCAGTCCCAGCCCCCATACTTTCAGCTGATCGATGGTGTCCTGGCTGGTTTCACCGCTCCACAAGAGCGGGACGAATGCCAGGAGCCGGGTCAGAAGGAGAGCCGCCACCGCCAGCCCAAGGATCGCTCAAGCGAGGGACCCCAGCGGCGCCAGCCAACTCGAAAAAAAGCAGTCCCAGGTGTCTGACCAGCGCTCGGCCTACGTCGCCTCCAGATTTTCAACTGCAGATTGCATGACAATCTCCCGTCGTGAGGCCCCGCTACATCGATTCCGCGACCACGGCGAGTACGTTGGTGTCCGGATCCTTGAAACAGGCCATTCCCGCCCTCTTCTCGACGTCGTCGGTCACGAAGTTGAGAACGGTGAACGGCGCCGGCACGTGATCGGGCTTGATGTCGATGAACACCCTCGCGCCGTTGCCGAGCCGAACATCGAGGTTGCCCATAATGCCCTCCCGCATGTCGAGACCGAGGGTCTCGCCGGAGAAGCGTCTCGCCTTGTCGATGTCGTCGACAGAGAACAAACTGAAGGCATCGGAACTGGTGAACATGTCAGTCTCCTTCGTCAGAAACCCTTTGGTTCGGCTACGACGATGGCACTCTGCACCAGAGTCGCATAGCCCCACGGCACACCGGGAAGCGGATGCTCCCCGGTCGGGTGATAGTGAGTGTTAACGGGTGATTCGGGCGAAACGCCCGGCCCAGGGCAGGGCCGTCTCCACGGCAGCGCCGATTCGAAACACCATTTCATCGTCGAATGGATGCCCCACGATCTGCACCCCGGTAGGGATTCCGCAGTCGGCCATGCCGCTCGGAACGGCCAGCACCGGGCACCGATTGGCGATATTGAACGGCACCGTCATGTGGCCCTGCCAGTAATGCTCCAGATGCTCGCCGCCCAGGGCGAGCCCGTCGAGGTAGTCCCCATCCGCGGTGAGCGATGCCACAGCCGATGTGGGGCAGAGCAGGGCATCGAACCCGGACATGACGGCGGCCAACTCTCCCTGCATCCTGGCCTCCGAGCGCAGTGCATCGATGTAGCGGTTTCCGCGAGCCGACGCGCTCGAGTCGGCCAGGAACTGGCGCGTATATCCGGCGAGCAGATGCTCTGTTCCGGCCATCTCGTCATGCATCGCCGGGCCCAGGATGTGACCGAAATGGGTGAAGGCGGTGGTATGGATTTCCGCTGTGGTCCAGGGGAGCTCAACTTCTTCGACGACGGCGCCGATGCTGCGGAGAGCGGCTGCAACGGCCCGGGTGTTTGCCTCCACGTCGGGGTCCACGAGATAGTCCCCTAAACGCAGGCAGAGTGCAATCCGAAGACCGGTGACCTGTGGATACACTGCGGGCAGAGCGGGAGAACGCGCCAATGACGAATGGTCGTCGGCATCCGGACCGGCCATAACATTGGCCAGACAGGCAGCGTCGGCAACGGTTCGGGCCATCGGGCCGTCGCCACGGTAGTGGTCGGCCGCGAGCGGTGGAGCACCGGGGATTCGACCGTATGGTGCCTTGAATCCGACGGTGCCGGTGAACGCCGCCGGCAGCCGGGTGGAACCGGCAATGTCCGACCCGGTCGCGAGCGAGGCGAAACCTGCGGCCAGGGCAGCACCGGACCCACCCGACGAGCCCCCGGGGGACAACTCCAGATTCCAGGGATTTCGGGTGACACCCCAGAGCGGGCTGTGCGTCACAGTGGCACAGCAGAATTCCGGTGTCGTCGTTCGTGCGTGCACGATGCCGCCGGCCCGGCGGATGCGGCCGATGATCGGATGATCGGTAGCCGCAAGTTCGTGTTCCCGGGAGACGAGCCCGTTGCTGAGCGTGTGCCCGGCCACACCGTGCTTCTCTTTAGCGGCAACGGGCAGTCCGAGCAATTGCGGGAGCTCCCCGCCCTCACGGTAGCGCTGCTCGGCGTTCCGGGCGTGGTTCAGGGCCTCTTCGTCCAGCCGTTCAGTGAGGGCGTTGACCTGCGGGTTGACCGCATCCATGCGTTCCTGCAGGGCCAGCAGCAGCTCGACCGGGGAGAGCGCACGGGAACGGAACATCCCCAGGGTCGTTGTGGCATCGAGCTGGTGCAGCTCGGTGGAAGTGCCG
This sequence comes from Actinomycetales bacterium, assembly GCA_038319305.1. GTDB lineage: Bacteria > Actinomycetota > Actinomycetes > Actinomycetales > Microbacteriaceae > Cryobacterium. Next base: position 19,787 of record JBBQDC010000025.1, read on the forward strand.
ACCGTCATCGCATTCACACCCGAGCGAAGGCCGTGGCGGCGGTATCGACGAGCGCGCCGGAGACCAGGGTCTGTGCTACCTCGGTCAGCATTGCAAGACCGGTAACCATGTCCTCATCCGTGCTGAACTCGCGTTCGCAGTGGGACACCCCGTCCACACTGGGAATGAAGAGCATGATCGAGGGCACGATGGTGTTCATGGCGACCGAATCGTGGCCGGCCATGGTCTGGATCCGGCGCGTGGACAGTCCCAGTCGTGCCGCGGCATCCTGGGCCAGCTGTAGGCCGTCCTCCGGGAAATACCGGATCGGGCGGATGTCGAAGTCCGTGACATTGATCTGGATGTCGTGTGCCTCGGCGAGCGCGTCGATCTTCTTCAGGAGCGTCGCCCGGGCGGCCTGCACGATCCGGGGGTCCCCGGAGCGCAGGTCGGCCACCAGACGCACCCGGCGGGCGACCACGATCGGGGAATTGGGTTCGAGCGTCAGCTGCCCGACGGAAGACACGAGGGCTTCCCCGGCGAAATCAGTTGTGACGTCATGCACCATGAGCACGATCTTGGCCGCCGCCACCAGGGCGTCGTGCCGATCCGCCATGGCCGTTGCGCCGGTGTGCGACTGCTCGCCCAGCACCTCGATCTCGAGCTTCTGGGTGTACCAACTGCGATCGACCAGCCCGATCGAGATCGCCTCTCGTTCCAAAATGCGGCCCTGCTCGATGTGGATCTCGGCATAGCTGACGGTCGTCGGTCGCGGGTCGGTGCCCAGGTAGCCGATTTCGGCCAGTGCGGCGCGGGCAGTGACTCCGGCGAGGTCGACCGTGTCGAGCATGCTCTCTTCGTCGAAGAGGCCGGCGAAAACGGAGCTGCCCATCACGCTGGGGGCGAAGCGGCCGCCCTCCTCGTTGAACCAGTTAACCACGCCGAGATTGAACGGTGGCGTTGTGCCGCTGGCGGTGACAAGCCGGTCGACGTTTCGTGCCGCATGCAGGGCTGCGAGCACGCCGAAGGCCCCGTCGAAGCGGCCACCGAGAGGTTGGCTGTCGAGGTGCGACCCGATGAGAACATACGGTGCGCCCGGCGTCCACTCGACCATCCCGAACATGTTGCCGATGCTGTCGACGTGAAGTATGTACCCGGCCGCGGTGACCCAATCGGAGAACCAGCCTCGGGTGAGCGCGTCTTCGGCTGTAGCGGCCTGGCGGTCGACTCCGTTGCGGGGGGTGGCTCCGATGGTGGCAACATGGTGGAAATCGTGCAGGAAATCGTTCGTGGGCATGGCGGTGCTCCTTCGAGAGTCGTGAGCTGAGGTGCAGGGATGCGTGGTTGGCGTCAGCCCACGCGCCCGTGGGTTTCGGGGACCTTGGTGAGGGTCACCAGGAGGAAGACGACGATGGCCGCTGCAGCCATGTAGAAGCCGGGTGCCGAAGGAACTCCGGTCGCGGCGACGAGCGCGGTGCCGATCAGCGGTGCGGTGCCGCCGAACACCGCATAGGACACGTTGTAGCTCACGGCGGCACTGGTGAAACGGGTCTTCGTCGTGAAGATCTCGACGAAGAACGTGTAGCAGCCGCCGCCGTAGATGCAGAGCGGGATGACGAACAGGGCCTGGCCGAGGAAAGCCAGGGGCAGGCTACCGCTCGTGACGAGCATGAAGCAGGGGATGGCCAGCACCGCGATGGCGGCAGAGCCGGCCACGAGCATCGGCTTACGTCCCACCCTGTCGCTCAGCCGGCCACCCAGGGGGAGCAGAGCGGCATACAGGGCCATCGCGGCGGCATTGGTCAGCAGCGATTGCTCGCGGCTGAGGTTTCCCGTGGTCTGCACATAGGACACGAAGTAGGCGGAGAGGAAATAGAAGCCCATGGCAGTGAGCCCCATCACGAAGATGACCTGCACCATGCGAAGTTTGTTTTCCCGGAACGCCTCCCTGACCGGGCTGAACTCTCCGGACTTGCTGGCCTGGACATCTGTGAAGGCCTGGCTCTCCTCCGTCTTGTTCCGGATCCAGACGCCGAACAGGGCAAGCGGTAGCGCGAGCAGGAACGGAAGGCGCCAACCCCAGGCGATGAAGGACTCGTCCGTCATGCTCTGGCTGAGGATGAGAGTGAGCGTGCCGGCGAAGACGGAGGGCAGCGCCGTGGCGGCGATGGTGAGGTTCAGCCACAGCCCTCGTCTGTCGATGGGTGCGTGCTCGAAAACGAACGACGGGGCGCCGACCGACTCACCACCGGCAGAGAATCCCTGCACCAGGCGACAGATCAGGAGCAGTGCCGGAGCCAGCAACCCGATCTGTTCGAAGGTGGGCAGCAATCCCATCGCGGCGGTCGCCACCCCGATCGACAACAGCGTGATCGCGAGTACCTTGCGCCTACCGATCTTGTCGCCCAGGGCGCCGAAGAACAACCCGCCGAGCGGTCGCACGACGAAGGCGACACCGAAGGTGGCGAAGGTCGCGAGCATGGCGAGAACCGGGTCAGTGCTGGGGAAGAACAGTTGAGAGAAGACAACTGCCGTCAGCCCGTACAGGGTGAAGTCGTAGAACTCGATGAACTGGCCGAGGCTGCCACCGAGCAGGACTCGTTTCTGCATCCCGGTGGTTGTCTTGCCGGGCGGTGCGGCGATCGGGGCGTCAGGCGTGGTGACTTCGTTGAGTGTCATGTCTCTCACCGTACGATCGGCGTGATTCCCTCGATGGTGGCTGCGTTTCTCGGCGGTAAACTTCGGAACGGCGTTGCGTCGGTCATGTTGCGGGAATCTGCTCGGTCGGAAACCGGGGCGACATAAAGCGGCTGCGTAAACATTGATCCTCCGTGATCGTGACCAGCTGGGAACCGTGTGACTCGCCTTGTTTTTCGAGTTTCACGAGCTGATTGTCCTCAAGCCTGCATGTGCAGAAACACCCCTGGCCAATTGATTATCCTTGACTGGCCCATCGATTCGTTTGATGAGCTAGGGGCGCGCCGCACCGTAGAGGCGGAGGCAAATGTCTTCGAAGGCAATCGCGCGCCTGGTTGGCCTGGTCGCGTCCAGCCGAACGAGCATGACCTCACTTGGCGGAAACTCATCGACCAGACGCAGGGGAACCACCCGTCCGCCGGAATAGGGAACGTCGTTGAAAACGCGCTGGTTCAGCAGTGCGTAGCCGTGGCCGCCGGCCACGAATGAACGCACCGTCTCATACCCGGAAAAGCGGTGACGGATGTTCGGGGTCAGGCCGGCAATGGCGAAGAGACTCTCGTAGTACTCGCGGCTGTGGGGCAGGTCCAGCAGAATGAGCGGCTCGCCGGCGAGGTCTCTGAGTGCAATCTCCTGCCCGGAACTGCCTGCTGCCGGATGGTCTGCGGGCACGATCACGTGCGGGGGTACCCGCTCGAGCACCTGCCGGAAGAAACCGCCGTCGAGTCCGTGCCCGTACATCAGAGCGAGGTCACACTGACCCTCCCGTAAGGCGATTTGCAGTGTCGCAAGATCGGCCTCGAGGAACGTCACGGCCACCCCGGGGTGACTCGACTCGAACGACCGCAGGATGGCCGGGAGACGGAATGACGCGAGCGGTGAGAACACCCCCACGGTGAGCTCGCCGGTCAGGGACTTGGCCGAACCGTATGCGGATTCGAACAGGGAATCCGCGTGGTCGAGGAACCCCTTGGAATCCAGAGCGAACTTGCGTCCGGTGGGTGTGAGCTTGAGCCCCATGGAGCGGTTGCGCAGGAACAATTGAGCGCCGAGGGTGCGCTCCAGCTCGGCCATCGCCGTGGAAACGGCCGACTGGGACACCAGCAGGCGCGCGGCCGCGCGCGTCATGCTCTCGAGCTCGGCAACCACGGTGAAGTAGCGCAGCTGGGTGAGGGTGAATTGCCGCATCATGCATCCAATCTGAGGGAATGAGATTTCATTGGATCAGTCGCAAGTCGTGCAGGAGTACGGCCACGTGAAGGCTGGTGCGGGATTCGGCGTCTGCCAGGTCGACGCCGAGTCGCTCTTCCAGGTGAGCCAGCCGGGCATACAGGGTGGGTCGGCTGACGAACCCGGTTCGGGCCAGAGCCGCCTTGTTGCCGCCGGACGCCAGAAATCGGCGCAGCAACTCGAGATCACCATTCTTGTCGGTCAGCAGGCCGGCGAGCTCGGACTCGGCGAACATCTGCGCCCGGGGGTCGTCGCGGAGCTGGGCCAGCAGCCCGCGAAGCCGAATGTCGGCCGGGCGGTAGAAGCGGCGCGGGAGCCCGATGAGGGTCGCCGCCGTGCGCGCCACATGCAGAGCCTCATCGAGACCTGCAGCAGCATCGTGGATGGTTGGCCGACTCATGCCCACGCCCATGGTCAGTCGGCTCGCGGACAGCTCGGGATGGGCCGACACGGCTCTGCAGAAGCGGTCGAGTCGGGTCTCCTCATCGATGTCTGCCGGGATGGCCAGCAGCACGCCGACGCTGCCGGGGTGGAGGCTCGCCGTGAGCGCGGAGCTGCCCGTCGACCGAAGCGCGGAGGCGACGGCCTGGAGAACCGCGCTGTCGGCCGGTCGGGGCGTGAGGGCATCCGCGGCCGCGTCTGGAGCGGCGTGGAAGCGAATCACAAGGGGCGAATAGAAGGGGGCGGGAACCAATCCCAGGGCTTGCGCCCCGGCCTGGGCCTCCCGTGCAGCCAGGCCATGGGGCTGACGCAGCTTCTGCAGCAATCCCGCCTGGGCCTGGTGCGACATTTCTCTCTTGTCGCGCTCAGCCAGCCGGTTGATCGATAGTGCCTGGCTTGCCCGTTCGAGAACCATGGCTACGGCATCGTCGTCGGAGGTCGCGGCGGGAACGATCAGCCGGCCCGAGCGCTGCGTGCGGGTGCCCACCGGGGTCTGCAACCACTGCTCCGGCCCGGCTCGCGCCGTGTGGTCGTGGGAATGCGTGGACCGGGAGCGTCCTTCCCAGTCGACGAGCAGCTCCTGTGCCGACTGGTCCTGCGCTGAGTAGGCGACGACCTGATGCGTGAGGTCCTCGAGCACAACCGAAGCCCGGATCAGCTCTGCGGCGCGCAGCACGATAATGTCCGCACCCGCGCTTTCCAGACTCAGGGTGGTGAAGATCTCGTGCGCCATTCGGGCACTCTGGAGTTTGTCGAACTGGTCAGCGACGATCATGCGGTGCACGGTCTCAGTGATCTCCACGAACCGAACCCGCCGCGCCACGGTGATCACCGGCATGGTGACTGCTCCGGCTGCGATTCGCAGGTCGGCCGCGGTCCGTTGGTTTCCCTCGAGCAGCTCAACGAGGAGGCCCACCGCCCCCGCTGTCTCCAATGCGGCGAGATAGGTGCCGATTTCCTCGACGGTCGCACCCAGATTCAGGCCGGTGCTGAGCACGAGTTCACCGCCCTGAAGGAGCCCGGTCATATCGCGCTGTTCGATCACGTGGACCCAGCGAACCTCGCTGTCGAGACGATCCGCGCCGCCGAGAACGGTCGGCCGGGCATCCTGCACGATGGGCAGATCGATGATGCTGCGAAGGAGCGGAAGCATTTACACACTGTAATCTGCACAATCCAATTCATTACACACTGCTCGATCGCCGTGTCGATCCAGGCGGCAAACTCAGGGTGAGTACCCAACCACCCAGCGAAACGACGCAGCTCGAGGAGACCACCATGAAGCCCATCCGCCACTGGATCAATGGAGAATACGCACCTCTGGGGGAGCGAACCGCGAACGTGACGAACCCCGCAACCGGAGCTGTGACCGGTGCCGTCGCCCTCGCCTCCGAGGCGGAGGCGCACGCGGCCGTCGCCGCGGCCACGGCAGCTTTCCCGGCCTGGCGAGACACCTCCCTGGCCCGGCGTGTTCAGATCATGTTCGCCTTCCGCGAGCTGCTGAACGCCCGCAGTGGCGAACTGGCTGCGATCATCACCGCCGAGCACGGCAAGGTTCTCGCCGACGCCATGGGCGAGATCATGCGCGGCCAGGAGGTCGTGGAATTCGCCTGCGGCATCCCGCACCTACTCAAGGGCGGCTACACAGAGAACGCGTCCACGGCTGTCGATGTTCATTCCAAGCGTCAGGCCGTTGGCCCCGTTGCGATTATCAGCCCGTTCAACTTTCCAGCCATGGTGCCGATGTGGTTCTTCCCGATTGCGATCGCCACCGGAAACACCGTTGTCGTCAAGCCCAGCGAGAAAGACCCGACGGCCTTGAACTGGGTCGCCGAATTGTGGACCGAAGCCGGGCTGCCGGACGGCGTGTTCAATGTTCTGCATGGCAACAAAGTCGCAGTAGACGCCCTGCTCACTCATCCGGAGATCAAGGCCATTTCCTTCGTGGGGTCCACGCCGATCGCCCAGTACGTCTACCGCACCGCCACCGCCCACGGAAAGCGAGTTCAGGCGCTGGGCGGTGCCAAGAATCACATGGTCGTGCTGCCTGACGCCGACCTTGACCTGGCGGCGGATTCCGCGGTCAACGCCGGCTTCGGCTCGGCGGGGGAACGCTGTATGGCGGTATCCGTGCTCATCGCCGTTGGGGCTGTGGCCGACGATCTCGTCGAACGGATCGCACGCCGTACTACCGCGCTCAGCGTCGGGGATGGGCTGCGCGGAACCGACATGGGGCCGCTCGTCACGGCAGCCCACCGCGACAAGGTGGCTGGATATATCGAGGCCGGAGAGGCTGCGGGGGCCAGCATCGTGGTGGACGGGCGCACCGTGGAAATCGATGCAGATGGCAGCGGATTCTTCCTTGGCCCGACCCTTTTCGACCATGTCACGCCGGGAATGAGCATCTACACGGACGAGATCTTCGGCCCGGTTCTGGCGGTGGTGCGGGTCGAGACCTATGCGCAGGCAATCGCCCTGATCAACGCCAATGAGTATGGGAATGGCACCGCCATCTTCACGAACGATGGACGCGCGGCTCGGCGGTTCGAAAACGAGGTTGAGGTCGGCATGGTCGGTATCAACGTGCCGGTCCCTGTCCCCATGGCCTACTACTCCTTCGGCGGCTGGAAGAACTCCCTCTTCGGCGACAGCCATGCTCACGGGATGGAGGGCGTGAACTTCTTCACGCGCGGAAAGGTCGTTACCAGTCGCTGGCCGGAATCCAGCCAGGGTGGCATCAACCTCGGTTTTCCGCAGAACAGCTAGCCGGCCTTTTTCATCCGTCGAAAGGAGCACGCAATGACACGCATCATCGAAGAAACGGCCCGATTCGGTCCCGACACCCGCACGGGCGCCCAGCGAGCCTACGAGCTGGATCGCAAGCACGTATTCCACTCATGGTCTGCCCAGAAGCTCATCAAGCCGATGACGATCACGGCAGCGGCGGGGTCCTGGGTGTGGGACGGTCTGGGGAACAAGCTGCTCGACTTCTCGTCCCAGCTCGTCAACACCAATATCGGTCACCAGCATCCGCGGGTCGTTGCTGCCATCCAGGAGCAGGCGGGGCGACTGTGCACGATCGCGCCCCAATATGTCAACAACGCGCGTTCGGAGGCGGCGCGGCTCATCGCCGAGGTGACGCCAGGAGACCTTGACCAGGTCTTCTTCACCAACGGGGGAGCCGAGGCAATCGAGTACGCCGTGCGAATGGCCCGGCTGCACACCGGCCGGTTCAAGGTCCTCTCAGCGTTTCGGTCCTACCACGGAGGCTCGACGCTCGCAGTGAATATCACGGGCGACCCACGGCGCTGGCCCAGTGACCACGGCAGCTCGGGTGCGGTGCACTTTTTCGCACCATTCCTGTACCGCACGTCCTTCTACTCCACCACGGAGCAGGAAGAATGCGACCGGGCCCTGGAACACCTCGAACAGATGATCTGCTTCGAAGGCCCGGAGAGCATTGCGGCCATCGTGCTCGAATCCATTCCCGGCACCGCGGGTGTCATGGTGCCGCCCGAGGGGTATCTCGCCGGTGTGCGCGAGCTGGCGACCCGCTACGGCATCGTCTTCATCGCCGACGAGGTCATGAGCGGATTTGGGCGAAGCGGGAAGTGGTTCGCCATCGATCACGCCAACGTCGTTCCGGACCTCATCACCTTCGCAAAGGGTGTCAACTCCGGCTATGTTCCGCTGGGCGGCGTGGCCATCGCGCCCCATATCGCGGCCACCTTCGCGACCAAGGCCTTTCCCGGCGGCCTGACGTACTCCGGACATCCCCTCGCCACTGCTGCCGCTGTCGCCACCATCAACACCATGCACGACGAGGGCATAGTACAGAATGCCTCAACCATCGGAGAAACCGTGATCGGGCCGGCCCTGCGTGGCTTTGCGGAGAGGCATCCTTCAGTGGGTGAGGTGCGTGGCACCGGCGTGTTCTGGGCAATCGAATTGGTCTCCGACCGAGAAACCAAGGAGCCGCTGGCACCGTACGGCAGTTCCAGCCCGCTCATGAACGAGTTGATCGCGGCGTGCAAAGAACGCGGACTGCTGCCTTTCGCGAACTTCAATCGCTTTCACGTAGTTCCGCCGTGCTCCATCTCCGCGGAGGATGCCAGATTCGGTCTCGACATACTGGACGAGGTCCTGTCGATCGCCGATACCCGGGTAGCCTGAGGCCATTCCTTCGCCCGAGTCACCCACCATCCGCGCCGAACCGTGAGCATCGCGCCCCTGAAACTCGAGATTAGGGGGTGAAACTCACGGCTCGGCGTGGTGGTGGCGCTAGTAGCTGCGCGGCCGCCGCGGCGGCCGCTCGGCGCGGTCTTCGCGACGTACCGGTCCGCCGCCGTCGGCGCGGATCTCGATCAGTTTGCCGCTGATGCGGGTGTTCACCAGTCGGCCCAAAACGTCGCCGGGCATGTCAGCCGGCAGCTCAACGAGCGAGTATTCCGGGTTGATCTGGATGTGACCGAAGTCTTCGCGGCTGAGACCACCCTCGTTGGCTAGAGCGCCAACGATCTGGCGCGGCTCCACCTTGTGGCGCTTGCCGACCTCGATGCGGTACGAGGCCATGGCCCGGTTGTTGTCGCGGGGGCGTCGTTCGACCCGCTCCACGCGCTCACCGCGATCGCCACGGTCGTCGCGGCGGTCACCGCGACCGGCGTCGGCACGGGCACGCTCGGCACGGTCACCGCGGTCGGCGCGCTCGGGCCGCTGCGCGCGGGCATCCTCGGGGGTGAGCAGCAGGGGAGTCTCGCCCTGGGCGACAACC
>JBBQDC010000026.1:0-28155 GCA_038319305.1 Actinomycetales bacterium
CTGCAGCGGGGCTCCCCCGGTCTCGTAGGCGGCGACCACGGCGTCGATCACCTCGCGCGGATGCAGCAGTCCCAGATTCAGGGGAACGCTCAGCCTCGAGTGGGCCATGGATTCATCCCCGAGCAGCGAGGCGTCCTCGAATGGGCCGAAGTCACCCAGACGGGTCTCGACGAAATCGGCCAGCGCCGCGAGAGCTTCCGCCCGGGTGGCCGCGAATCGTCGCGGTCCGTCCTCGCCGATCAGACGGATGCGCCCCTCGGCCTGCCACCGATCCAGGTCAAAACGCACCTGCTCGTCGATGTCGTCTTCGACCGGGCGGAACGGATCTGGCAGCCCCAGGCCCACGGCTCCGCGCGGCGGCGGCCGGCGATTGTCGTGGTCGAAGTTGAACCGGCCACCTTCAGGGTCAGGCCCGCGCATGAGCAGCCCGGTTCCGGTGCGTACGTGGCGGTAGAACTGGTCCATGACCAGCCGCGCCGGCGGTCGGTCTGCCGCCCAGACGGCGAAGTCCGCCTCACTGGTCACGAAGCCGCGGCTGGGCAGCACCCGCGCACCGAGCTCCCGCACCAGGGCCCTGGACCCCCACGAGGTGGGATTGACCACTTCGAGGTCACGGCCGGCAAGCACGTCCCGGTAATGCTCGGCGTGCAGGTATTCCACCCGACACCCAAGTTCCCTGGCCCGATGCCGGAGGGCGCTGAGGATGAGGTGCGCCTTGGCGCGGTGGTAGGGGCGTCGTCCGAGAACACCGACGGACTCCACCATCAGAAGGGGTCCGTCGTCGTCGAAATGGGGGCCGAGCTGGTCGGCGAACAGAAAGCGAGGTACTGCCATGGTTCCGAGTTTAGGAGGGCGCCACGCACCCCCGCAGCCCGCGAGGTTCGAGGCCGATGCCCAGCCGCCACGGGTTAGCCTCGGTCCATGGGCAGGTTCGTAGACAGTTGGCGGTCGCATCTCTTGGTGACCTTCTCGGGGAACGGCGAAGGTCGCCCGCAGTGGGTCGACAAGATCGAACTGGGCGACGATGTCGGCTTCTTCGGCCCCGGTTCCGCCTCCTGGGCCGTGCATGGCGGGATGGCGACGATGGTCGCCGGCATCCGGGCCCTGCTCATGCAGACCCTGCATCCCGGTGCGATGGCCGGCGTTCACGATTGGTCGCGCTATAAGGAAGACCCGCTCGGACGACTCTCCGGCACCATCCAGTGGCTCGTCACCGTGACCTTCGCCGACACGACACTGGCCGCGCGCGAGTCCTCCCGCGTGGAGCGCTTCCACGACCGGGTCACCGGCACCTACCGCGACGCCCAAGGCATCGAGCGCCCCTATGCTGCCGGAGACCCCGAACTCCTCGCCTGGGTGCACATCGTCTTCACCGACGCCTTCCTGGCCTCCCACACGATCTGGGGCGATCCCATCCCCGGCGGCGCCGACAGCTACGTGCGCGAGTGGGCCAAGGCCGGAGAGCTCGTGGGCGTGCACAACCCGCCCCGCTCCGCGTCGGAATTGCAGGCACAGCTCGATGCGTTCAAGGATGCCGGCATCCTCAAAAGCGACGAGCGCGTCGCCGAGGCGGTGCGTTTCATTCGCAATCCCCCTCTCCGCCCCGCCATGATGCCCTTCTACCGGGTGATGTTCGCCGGCGCCGTCGCCTCGATCCCCCGCGAATACCGCGAGTTGCTCGGCCTGCGGCGTTCCCTGCTTCCCGTGGTCTGGGCAACCGGAGCCGTTCTCGGCCTGGTGCGCCTGCTGCTGGGCCGTTCGTCGACCTCAGAGGATGCCGCCCGCGCCCGCATCGCCCGCCTCGCCGCCGCGAACCCGGCCTAAGCTGGGCGGATGTCTCCGCGCCTGGGTCCCACGCCTCCGGCCGCACCTCCCTCTCGCCGCTTCCCCACCCGGCTACTGGTGATTGGACTGGCGGCGCTGGCGCTGACCACACTCGGCATCGTTGCGGTCGGCCTTTCACCACCGTCGGCGTCCGACCGGGAGGTGCAGGTGTCCCGCCCGGCCGACCGCCCCCTGCGGGTGCTCTTCGTGGGAGATTCGATCAGTTACGGCCTCAACGCCAAATTGCAGGATCTGGGTTTTCGTCCCTTGATGGTTGATGCGCTCGCAGCGGATGGCCCCGTACAGGAATTCCACAAGAATCGGGCCGGCGCCACCACCCGCACGGTGTCACGGCTGGTCGATGTACCGGAGAACCTCGACCTGGCCGTGGTCGAACTGGGCACCAACGACGTGATCGAGCAGACCGAACCCGACGAATTCGCCCACAGTTACCGGTCCCTCCTGGAACGCGTGCACACTGAATCTCCGAATGTCCCCCTCATCTGCGTCGGCACCTGGGGCAGCCCCGATGTGTCCGACACCTACAACGACATCATCGATGCGGAATGTGCCCGGGAGGGCGGCGCGTTCGTCAGCCTGTATGACCTCTACCGGGTCGAGGCCAATCGAGGACCTGCCGGACGGGACGTCTTCGGCGGCACGAGCGATCGCTTCCATCCCAACAGCACAGGCTACCGAGCGATTGCGGAGCTCCTGCTTGGCCACATCAACATACGCTGACCGACCTTGCATATCGCGGCGCCGAAGTACACCCCCTTGTCGATCTCTTCTTTGTGAGGAAATCTCTAAGAATGAGACCAAACGACTGGGTGCTGACCGTCCACTGCCGGGAGTGCGGGATCGGCGGCACAGCCCGCATCGCGAACGACCGGCGCATCGTCTGGCCGGTGATCGTGCACGAAGGCGGCTGCGAACTTGCCGACGACGAAGACCTCGTGGAATCACGCTCCGGGCGTCCCCGGCATGGACGGCGCCAGGCGGCCTACGCCGGCTGACGCATCCGCTACCCGACGGGGGCGAAGAACGCTCCGATCGCCTTGCTCAGGGCCACCGGGTCATTCACATGGCAGAGTTCACGGGCGGAGTGCATCGAGAGCAGCGGGATTCCCACGTCGATCGTGCGGATGCCGAGCCGGGTGGCGGTCAGCGGGCCGATCGTGGAACCGCAGGGCACTGTGTTGTTTGAGACGAATTCCTGAGAGGCCACGCCGGCCTGCGCGCAGGTGCGGGCCCAGAGAGCAGCACCCGCGGCATCCGTCGCGTAGCGCTGGGTGGCGTTGATTTTCAGCAGCGGTCCACCTCCGGCCACGACCATGTTCGCCGGGTCGTGCTTCTCCGGATAGTTCGGGTGCACGGAGTGGCCGGCATCGGCCGAGAGGCACCACGATCCGGCGTAGGCGCGCAGACGATCGCTGACGGATGCCCCCAGCCCAGCCCCGATCCGGATCAAGACATCGTCGAGCAGCGGCCCGCTCGCACCCGTTCGGGTCTGTGAGCCGAGTTCCTCGTGGTCGAAGGCCGCGAGCACCAGGATCTGCCCGGCCTGTTCCGGGGCGTCGATCAGGGCGTCGAGGCCGGCGTGCACCGACGAGAGGTTGTCCATGCGCCCGGCGGCGAAGAGCTCGTTGCCGAGGCCGAACCGGGCCGGCGGAGCCGTGTCGGCGGTGCAAATGTCGTAACCGGCGACATCCTTGCCCGCCAGCCCGGCCAGTCCGGCGAGGTGCCCCACCAGGTCGGCCTGGCTTGTGTCCCCGACTCCGAAGACCGGGGTCAGGTGGCGCTGCCGATCCAGGGTGAGCCCGTTGTTGACATCGCGGTCGAGGTGAATGGCGAGCTGCGGAATGCGGCAGAACGGGCCGGTGCGCACGAGATGCTCGGTGCCGTCGATGGTGGTGAGGCGGCCGGCGAGCTCGAGTTCGCGGTCGAGCCAGGAATTGAGCAGTGGGCCGCCGTAGACCTCGACTCCGGCCTGCAGCCAGCCGTGAGCACCGATGGTCGGCTTCGGCTTCAGTTTGAAACCGGGTGAGTCGGTGTGGGCGCCGAGGATGCGGAACGGGGTCACCCGGCCGGCGCCGGCCGGTTGCACCCACGCGATGACGGCGCCGTCACGCACGATATAGCGGCGGCCCGCCTCGCCCGACCACTCCTCGGTCTCACTCAAACGGTTGAAGCCGGCGGCGTCCAGGCGGCGGGCGACCTCCGCCGCCGCGTGGTACGACGACGGCGAGGCCGTGATGAAGTCGGCGAAATCGTCGATGTAGTCCGATGTGGAGGTCATAGGGCAATCCAACCACTCTCAGACAGCCCCTCTGGGTATGGTGGATATGACCACACCGGAAACGGAGGCGGGAGAGCCATGGAAGAGCCGGTTCAACAAGCGCCGTCAGCGCCCGGTGCGCTCCCGGGTCCCGGTGCCCCCGTGCTGCCGTGGCACAGCCTGACCTCGGAAGCCACCTTCGCGGAGTTCGGGTCCGCCCCGCAGGGGCTGAGCGGCGCCGAGGCCGCCAGTCGGCTGCAGCGTGTCGGACCCAACGAGTTGGCAATCCAGGGCCCGACTCCCTGGTGGAGGGTGCTGCTGCGCCAGTTCATCAGCCCGCTGATCGCGATCCTGCTGGCGGCCGCGGTGATCACTTTCATCCAGCAGCACTGGGTGGATTCCGGCGCCATCTTCCTGGTGCTCCTGATCAACGCCACCCTGGGTTTCGTGCAGGAACGCAAGGCGGAAGCGGACGTGCGGGCCCTACAGAAGCTGTCTACCCCCACCTGCCGGGTTCTGCGAGACGGCGTCGAGCGGGTGATCCCCGGGCGCGACGTGGTACCGGGCGATGTCGTACTGCTGGAGAGCGGTGAACGCGTCCCGGCCGATCTCCGACTCTTCATCGCCAACGGGTTCGAGGTGGACGAGTCGATGCTGACCGGGGAGTCATTCGCGGCCACCAAACACACAGAGCTGCTCCCCGAGGACGTCGGCGACGCGGACAAGACGAACATCGCCTTCAGCGGCACGTTCGTGGGCAGCGGGCGCGGTCGGGGCGTCGTGGTCGCCACCGGTGCAGACACCGCGCTGGGTGAAATCAACGCGCTCGTCCAGGGTCCATCCGGCAAATCACCGCTGCAACTGCTGACGAACAGTCTGGAGCGCTACATCGGCCTGGTCGTGCTCGGCGCTCTGGCCTTTATCTTCATTGCCGGGATCATTCTCGGCAACGACGCGTCCACGATGTTCCGCACGGCCGTCGGCCTCGCCGTCGCCACGATTCCCGAGTCCCTGCCCATCGTGCTGACCGTGGCCCTCAGCCTCGGGGTATCGCGGATGGCCAGGCGCAACGCGATCATCCGCACCCTGCCTGCCGTGGAGACCCTCGGTTCCACGAATGTGATCGGCTCGGACAAGACCGGAACGCTGACCGAAAACCGCCTGACCGTGGAACGAATCTGGACGACGGCCGGGCACCTGGACCTCACGAGCCAGGACGACGACCGCGGCAGGGGCGGGACCGGCAGCGGCGATCCGGCACGCGTGCGCGCGGTTCTGCGAGCCGGCGCCCTCACCAACGAGGCGACGATTTCGGCCGAGGACGACGAGGAGTATTCCGGCGACGCCGTGGACGCCGCCATGGCTCTGGTTGCCGTGGCCCGCGGCGCCGTCACGGAGCAGGAGCGATCGGTCACACCGGTGGCTCACCAGCCCTACGAGCCCGCGCTGCGCTTCTCACAGACGGTGCAGCGCGGGGCCGACGGGCGTCTTACCCTCTATGTGAAGGGATCCCCGGAGGCCCTGCTCGAGGCATCCGTCGCCGTCGCCGGACCGGCGGGAGACGAGCCCCTCGACGACTCCCTCATCCATGCCGCGAATGAGGAACTGGGGCGGGACGGGCTGCGGGTCATCGCGACAGGTTCACGGAGCATCGCCGACGACGAGCCGCTGGACGAGCCGCTGCGCCCGCCGTTCGGGCTGACTTTTCTGGGCTTGGAAGGCATGACCGATCCGCCGCGGGCGGGTGTCGCCCAGGCCATCCAGGACTGCCGGCGGGCCGGGATCGCCGTGATGATGATCACGGGGGACCACCCCGTGACGGCGACCGCGATCGCCGACCGGCTGGGCCTGGCGACGGGAAAACGCGCCCTGACCGGCGCGGAAATGGCCGACCTCGACGACCACATGCTCGCCGCGCGCCTCGCGGAAACGAGCGTCGCGGCCCGCGTCTCGCCGCAGGAGAAGCTGCGGATCGTGCACGTTCTGCAAGGTACCGGCAAGATCGTGGCCGTGACGGGTGACGGCGTCAACGACGCCCCCGCGCTGAAGGCCGCCTCGATCGGGGTGGCCATGGGTCGTTCCGGCACGGACGTGGCCCGCGAAGCCGCCGATCTGGTGCTCACCGACGACAACTTCGCGACCATCGTGAACGCCGTGGAAGAGGGCAGGGTCACCTTTTCCGCCATCAGGAAGACCACCTACTTCCTGCTCTCCACGGGAGTCGCGGCTCTCATCGCCGTCACGCTCAGCGTCTTCGCGGGCACTCCGCTTCTGTTCCTGCCGGTGCAGATGCTGTGGATGAACGTGGTGACCAACGGCGTGCAGGACATCGCCCTGGCGTTCGAACCCGCGGAGGGCGACGAACTCCGGCGGCCTCCCCGTTCACCATCCGAGGGAATCCTCTCGCGCACCCTCTGGTTCCGGGCGGGAATCACGGGAGCGTGGATGGCCCTGTCCGTGCTGCTCACCTTCATCGTGGCGTTGCGCCTCGACTACCCCGAGGTGCACGCCCGCACCCTGGCACTGACCATGTTCGTGATGCTCAGCTTCTTCCAGGTCTTCAGCTCCCGGGCCGAGACCAAGTCGCTCTTCCAGCTGCGGCCGCTCGCCAACAAACCTCTCCTCTTCACGTCCCTCGGCGCCCTCGCACTGCACTGGGCCGTGACGACCTGGCCCGTGTCGGCGAACCTGCTCGGACTCACGCCTCTGAACGTGCAGGAATGGCTTCTCTGCATCGCCGTGGGCTCGACCGTTCTGATCATCGTCGAGGCAGAGAAAGCCGTGCGTCGCTGGTCACACCGCTCGCTCGGCGAGCAGGCGCAAAGAGCACACCCGTGAACCAACCACAGCACCAGCCGCAATCACCGCACCCGGCCCGGGCTGCCTTCGACGCCGTGATCTTCGACCTCGACGGCGTGGTCACCGACACGGCCGCCGTGCACGCCCGGGCGTGGAAGGCCCTGTTCGACGAGGCGCTGCCGGGCCTGACGAAGTTGCCGGTGCCTCCATTCGAGATCGAGACGGACTACCGGCGGTATGTCGACGGGCGGTCGCGGGAAGACGGCATCCGTGCGTTCCTGACCTCGCGCGGGATCGAGCCGGCACACGGCCGGGCGAGCATCGACGCACTGGCCGCCCGCAAGCAGGAGCTCTTCACCCGCGATCTCGCCGACGACGGGGTGCAGGCATTCCCCGGCACGTTGGCACTTCTTCACCGACTCCGGGAACAGGGGCTACCAGCGGCCCTCGTGACCTCGAGCCGCAACAGCGCGGCCGTGTTGGCGGCGGCACAAGTCGGCGACCTTTTCGACGTCACGGTCGACGGCATCGATGCCCTGCGGATGCGTCTGGCCGGCAAACCCGACCCGGCCCTGTTCCTCGAGGCAGCGAGGCGGCTGCACGTGACGCCGGACCGCACCGTCGTGGTCGAAGATTCCGAGGCCGGGGTGCAGGCCGCGGCACGCGGCGGATTCGCGCTGGTCATCGGTGTGGACCGCGCCGGCGCCGGCCGGCTGCGCTCAGCCGGCGCCGACCTCGTGCTCACCGACCTCAGCGACCTGGACCTGGCTAGCCTGGACCCCACCCTGACCGGCAAGAACCGCGGCTGGGCCGGCGGCGAGTCCGGCAGCGACCCGTGGCTGCTGCGCTACATCGGCTACGACCCCGAGACGGAGGGGCTGCGGGAAGCGCTCTGCACGCTCGGCAACGGCTACTGGGGAACCCGGGGCGCGGCCGCCGAGTCCTCCGACGACGGCGTGCACTACCCCGGAACCTACCTCGCCGGCGTCTACAACCGCGTGCAGACCGAACTCGGTGGGCGCATAGTGGCGGACGAGCACCTCGTCAACGCCCCGAACTGGCTGCCGTTGGGGTTCAGGGTGGCTGATGGGGACTGGTTCGACCTCGACCGCACCCACCTGGTCACCTACCTGCAGGAACTGGACCTGCGGCGCGGCGTGCTGACCCGCGTCATCCGCTGCCGCGACCAGGCAGGGCGCACCACCCGGGTGACCTCGCGTCGGTTCGTGTCGCAGGCCGCACCGCATGTGGCCGTGCTCGACACGACCTTCGAGGCGGAGGACTGGAGCGGTCCGCTGACCGTGCGGTCCGCCCTCGAGGGCCGAGTCTTCAACCGCAATGTGGCTGCCGACCGGCTGCTCACCAACGCGCATCTACTCCCCCACACAAGCGCCGAAATCGATGCCGAGACCGTGCTCCTGGAGATGGAGACCACCGAGTCGGGCATCCACATCGCCCTGGCCGCGCGCACCCGGGTGCTCCGGGACGAGCGGCCCGTCGAGCCGGTTCGGCGCCTACTCACCGAGGCCGCGGGCTGGGTGGCCCACGACATCGACCTGAGCCTGGAGCCGGGGCATCCCGTCAGGGTGGAGAAGACCGTTGTGCTCAGCACGTCCCGCGACCGAGCAATCGCCTCACCGGCCAGGGCTGTGGCCACCTGGATGCGGCGCCTGGCAGACCCGGCCGACCTGCTGGCGGACCATGAGTTGGCCTGGCGGATCCTCTGGGACGAATTCGGCGTGGGGATGGATGCGAGCGAGCACCAGTCGCTCGCGCTCAACCTCAACACCTTCCACGTGCTGCAGACCGTGGCGGGCGTCGACGCCGACCTTGACGCGAGCATGCCGGCCCGAGGTCTGCACGGCGAGGGGTACCGCGGCCATGTCTTCTGGGATGAGCTGTTCGTCTACCCGATTCTCACCCTGCGTCGCCCCGACCTGAGCCGCGCCCTGCTCGGCTACCGGTACCGACGCCTGGGCGAGGCGCGGGCGGCCGCGCGGCGTGTCGGCTGCGAGGGCGCGATGTTCCCGTGGCAGAGCGGCATGGACGGCCGGGAGGCCACCCCGACGGAACTCTTCAACCCGCTGACTCAACGGTGGATGCCCGACAATTCCCACCACCAGCGTCATGTGGGCCTCGCGGTGGCGTACAGCGTCTGGGAGTACTACCAGACCACCGGCGACACCAAATTCCTGATGGACCAGGGTGCCGAGATGCTGATCGAAGTCGCCCGGTTCTTCGCCAGCCTTGCCCACTACGACGAGGTGGACGACCGCTACGACATCGAGGGGGTGATGGGGCCGGACGAGTTCCACGACGGTTACCCGGGAGCGCCGGGCACAGGTCTCCGCAACAACGCGTACACGAATGTGATGACCGCGTGGGTGCTCCGCCGCGCGGTCGAAACGGTGTCGCTACTGGAGAACCGCTACTGCCGGCCGCTCTGGAACCGACTGCGGCTGCGGCCCGACGAGGTGGACCGGTGGGGGCGGATGAGCCTGCGGCTGCGGGTCCCGTTCCACTTCGATGGCGTCATCAGCCAGTTCGAGGGCTACGAGGACCTCGCCGAGTTCGACTGGGACGGCTATCGGGCACGGTATGCCTCGATCGCCCGGCTCGACCTGATCCTCAACGCCGAGGGCGACAGCACCAACAACTACCGGCTCGCCAAACAGGCCGATGTGCTCATGCTGCTCTACCTGCTCTCGGCCGAGGAACTGCGGGAGCTTCTCGAGGCCATGGGCTACGAGCTGCCTCCGGAGGCCATCGTGCGCACGGTGGAGTTCTACGCATCACGTTCCACGCACGGCTCCACGCTCAGCAACGTGGTGCATTCCTGGCTGGAGGCAAGGCGCGACCGGGAACAATCCTGGGTCTACCTGACCCGGGCTCTCGACAGCGATCTGGGAGACATCCTCGGCGGTTCCACCCACGAGGGCATCCATCTCGGGGCGATGGCCGGCTCGATCGACATGGTCGTGCGCTGCTACACCGGGCTGGAGATCCGGGCGGACATGCTCTGGCTGCACCCGGTGTTGCCGAGGGAACTCGCCGAGGTCACCTTCAGCATCAATTACCGGGAACAGCCGATCCGGCTGGAACTGACTCCTGGCAACCTGCGCCTGCAACTGCGGGCAGGCGGAGCGACCCCGATCCGGGTGCGAGTCGAGGGGCAGGAGGCCACGCTCTCCCCCGGCCAGACCCGCGATTTCCCGCTCGGGTAGCGGCACCTGAGGTGTCGGGCATCTGCTCTGCCGTAGCCTTGAATCATGGCTAGAAGCATTGCAACCAACACCGTCGTCGACCTCACCGAAATGCTTGCCTTCGTGCGCCCGAGGCACCGGATGCTGCTGGCCACCACGCGAGCCGACGGTCGCCCGCAGATCTCCCCCGTGGCCGGCGGGGTTGACCCCGACGGACGCATCGTGATCTCGTCCTACCCGGCACGGGCGAAGACCCGCAACGCCGAGCGCAATGTGCACGCCTCCGTGCTGGTGCTCTCCGACGATTGGGACGGCGGCTGGATCCAGGTCGACGGCGACGCCGAGGTGCTGCACATGCCGGAAGCCGGCGACGGGCTCGTCGAGTACTTCCGTTGCATCGCCGGCGAGCACTCCGACTGGGCCGAATATCGGGCGGCGATGGCGGTGCAGGACAAATCACTGATCCGCATCACCCCCACCAGGTGGAGCCCGATCGGCACGGGCGGGTTTCCGGCCGACGTCGCCGCCCGCCTCGAGGCTCTCTAGCCAGGCAGCATCCGGCGCACTGTCACCCGCACCTGCGAAGCTGGTCGGATGACCGACACCCGCGCCGCCGCCCTCGAGATCCTGCGAAACCTGGTCGGGCGTGACGACGCCGACTTCCACGAGGGGCAGTTCGAGGCGATCGAGACCCTCGTCGACCAGCGCCGCCGGGCCCTGGTCGTGCAGCGCACCGGCTGGGGCAAGTCGGCCGTCTACTTCGTCGCCACACTGCTGCTGCGCCGCCACGGTGCAGGCCCGACCATCCTGGTGTCGCCGTTGCTCGCCCTGATGCGCGACCAGGTGGCCGCCGCCGCCCGGGCCGGGGTGCGCGCCGTGTCGATCAATTCCGCGAACGCGCACGAGTGGGCCGAGGTGCAGCAGCAGCTGATCGACGACGAGGTCGACGTGCTCCTGGTGTCGCCGGAGCGGCTCAACAACCCGAAGTTCCGCGACGAGCAACTCCCTGCCCTCCTCGCCCGGGTGGGCCTGCTCGTCGTCGACGAGGCCCACTGCATCTCCGACTGGGGCCACGATTTTCGGCCCGACTACCGGCGCCTGCGCGACCTGATCGCCCAAATGCCCGCCGGTGTGCCGGTGCTGGCAACCACGGCCACGGCAAACAGCCGGGTCGTGACGGATGTTGCGGCGCAGCTGGACCAGGTCGCGACCGGCTCGAGCACCGAGGTGGTCACCATCCGCGGTCCGCTCGCCCGGGCATCCCTGCGCTTGGGCGTGCTGCGGCTGCCGGACTCGCGAACCCGGCTGGCCTGGCTGCTCAGCCACATCGACGAACTGCCCGGCAGCGGCATCATCTACACCCTCACGGTCTCGGCGGCGGAAGACACCGCCCGGCTGCTGCGGGAGGCCGGGCACCCGGTGCGCGCCTACACCGGGCAGACCGACACCGGTGAGCGGGAGGAATCCGAGGGCATGCTCAAGCGCAACGAGGTGAAGGCCCTCGTGGCCACCAGCGCTCTGGGCATGGGATTCGACAAGCCCGACCTCGGCTTCGTGTTGCACCTGGGCGCGCCGTCCTCCCCTGTGGCGTACTACCAGCAGGTCGGCCGCGCCGGCCGCGCCACCGAGAATGCCGACGTGCTGCTGCTGCCCGGGGTCGAAGACGAAGACATCTGGCAGTACTTCGCCACCTCCTCGATGCCCAGCCAGCACAAGGCCGAGGCTGTGATCGGGGCGCTCACCGCGAACGGCGGCGTGCCGCTTTCCACGCCCGCGCTCGAGGCCCGCGTTGACCTCAAGCGCAGCCCACTCGAGTTACTGCTCAAGGTTCTCGACGTCGACGGCGCGGTGCGGCGGGTCACCGGTGGCTGGGTGGCCACCGGCCAGCCCTGGTTCTACGACCGGGAACGCTACGAACGCATTGCCGCCGCCCGGGTGAACGAGCAGCAGGCCATGCTCGATTACGAGCGCACCACCGGCTGCCGGATGGAATTCCTGCAGCGCGCCCTCGACGACGACACCGCGGTGGCCTGCGGCCGCTGCGACAACTGCAGCACGGCCTGGTTCCCCGGCGACGTGCGGCCCGAGATGGCTTCGGCCGCCGCTCAGGCGCTCGACCGGGTGGGCGTGGCCCTTGAGCCGCGCGCCCAGTGGCCCACCGGGGTGGCGAGCCTGGGCGTGAACGTGCGCGGCAACATCCCGACCGAAGAACGGATGCTGCCCGGCCGCGCCCTCGCCCGCCTCACCGACCTCGGCTGGGGTGGTCCGCTGCGTGACCTGTTCGCCACCTCGAAGACGGAGGCCCCGGCCACGGATGCCCCGGCGAGCCCGGCCCTGATCCGGGCCTGCATCCGCGTGCTCACGGAGTGGGGCTGGGACGAACGGCCGGCCGCGGTGGTGAGCGTGCCCTCGCGGCGGCATCCGGTGCTGGTCGAATCGGTGGCTCGAGCGTTTGCCGACGCCGGCCGCCTGCCCTGGCTCGGCTCGCTTGACCTCGTGAACGGCGGTCCCACCGGCACGGCAGGCGGCAACAGCGCTTACCGGCTCTCAAACGTGTGGGACCGTTTCGCGGTGGGCCCGGAGCTGGCCGCGGCACTGGACGCCGTGCAGGGCGGGCCGATCCTGCTCGTCGACGACCTTGCCGACAGCCGCTGGACCCTGACGGTCGCGGGCCGTGTGCTGCGCCGCCAGGGAGTGGAGGCCGTGCTGCCCTTCGCCCTGGCTCTGAAGTCCTGAGGCCCCGCCTCAGCGCGGCGCGCGCAGTGTGACCGTGCGCCGCTGGCCGACCTCGTCGGCCACCACGCCCCAGCCTGCTCCTCCATGGGCGGCCTGCATCGACAAGCGCACCAGGTCCACGCCGCGCACCCCCGGCCAGCCCTGCACCAGGTGGCGCCAGGGCGTGGGCACGGCTTGCAGCCCCCAGCGCGCTGCCGTCAGAGCGCCCGCGGCTCCCGCCACGGCGTCGGTGTCGCCGCCGCCGCGCGCCGCGGCTTCGATGGCGCGGCGCACGTGGCCGGCATCCGTTGCCCACGTGTGCGTGATCGCTGACCAGGCGGCCTGCAGGGTGTGCACGACCCAGCCGTTACCCGGATAGTCCGCCGGCCGGTTGCGCTCGGCCTCGTCGAAGCGGGCCGACCAGACCCCGCGGCGCTCACTCGGCAAAGCGGGCAGCCCCACCCGGATGTCGAGGTTGCCTTCGAGCACGGCGTGCCGCAGGGCGAACCCGAACAGCACGCAGGCGTCGCCCGCATCGGTTTCGCAGTGGGTCAGCCCACTCACCAGGCGCGCGGCCTGGGCGAGCGCCTCCGGATCATTCAGGTAGGCCAGCGCGACCGGCGCGGTGCGTAGCAGCGAACCGTTGCCGGCGCTGCGCCCGTGGCGGTCGTGCTGCTCCCGCGCGGCACGGCGCGCGGCAGCCGCGGTCGGTTCACTTCCCGACAGCACCGCGCCCAGCTGGATCCCGGCGTATGGTGCGGATTTCGCCCAGCTCACCCATTCGGCAACGACGAAGTCAAGCACGGCCTCATCCCTGAGGTCCCTGCCTTCTGCCGCGGCCGTCGCGAGCGGCACCGCCATGGCCGTGTAGTCCGTCCACTCACCGGGCACCCAGTGGAATCCGCCACCGCCGCGCATGCTGACCGAGGTCGAGTCCGGCAGCGGCCCGGCACATTCGTAACCAGCCCCGAGGGCGTCCCCGCAGGCCAGACCCAGGAGTACCCCGGCTGATCGGTCATGTTGCTCGGCAGAAAGGTTCATGCGGGCTCCTTCGGGTAGGGCCGGGTACGGGGCGACATCTCTGCGGATCCAAGCAGGGCACTCGGATGCGTAGAACGGGCGCATCCTATTCCGGCCCAAAATCCCCGACAAGGCCGTTGACCGGGGCCCAACCGGTGTGTGACGCCGGGCGTCACGGGAATATTGACCGGGTCACACTCCTTGTTAGTCTTCGGACATCGCTTCTCGGCGATGAATACGCACCTGCAACCTCGGTTAGGCCAGAAATAATGAAGCTCAAGATCCTGTCGGCGGTACTTCTCACAGCGCTCACCGTGTCGCTGGCCGGCTGCTCCGCAGGCACCGACTCCGACGACGCAGCCAGCACGGGCGCCGACACCTCGCTGTCCGCCGTCACAGACGCGGGCGTGCTCACCGTGGGAACCGAGGGCACCTACCGCCCGTTCACGTTCCACGAAGGCGGATCCGGCGCGCTGACCGGCTACGACGTCGAGGTCATCGAGGCCGTCGCCGATGAACTGGGCGTCAAGGTCAAGTTCGAAGAAACCCAGTGGGACGGCATCTTCGCCGGCCTCGAGGCCGGCCGCTTCGACGTCATCGCCAACCAGGTCACGGCCACCCCGGAACGCGTCGAGAAATACGACTTCTCAACCCCGTACACCGTCTCGACCGGCGTCATCGTCGTGAAGAGTGACAACACGTCGATCACCTCCTTCAAGAACCTGGCCGGCAAGACAACGGCCCAGTCGCTCACCAGCAACTGGAACGCGCTCGCCACCGAGAGCGGCGCGAACGTGCAGGCCGTCGAGGGCTGGGCCCAGTCGGTCGCCCTGGTCGAACAGGGCCGCGTCGACGCGACCGTGAACGACAACCTGACCTTCCTCGACTACCAGAAGCAGACCGGTGCCGCCGGCCTCAAGGTAGCCGCGAACACCGACGAGGAGTCCACGACGTCCTTCGCCTTCGTCAAGGGCAGTACGGCGCTGACGAAGGCCGTTGACGCGGCCCTCGAGAAGCTCGCTGCCGCCGGCACCCTGACGTCGATCTCGGAGAAGTACTTCGGTTCCGACGTCTCCCAGTAGTCCGTACCAAATATGAACCAATCTGCCTGGGAACTTTTCTGGACCTCACTGGGCCCCATCGTGCACGGGGCGATCGCCGGCACCATCCCGCTGGCCCTCGCCTCGTTCGCGATCGGTCTGGCGCTCGCGCTGGGGCTGGCGCTCATGCGCCTGTCCCGTCGCGGGTGGGTGTCAGGCATCGCCCGGGTCTACATCTCCATCGTGCGCGGCACCCCCCTGCTGGTGCAGCTGTTCGTGATCTTCTATGGCCTGCCGTCGCTGGGTATCCTGATCGACCCGTGGCCGAGCGCCGTGGTCGCGTTCTCGCTCAACGTCGGCGGCTATGCCGCCGAGGTGATCCGGGCGGCGATCCTCTCGGTGCCCAAGGGGCAGTGGGAAGCCGCTTACATGATCGGCATGTCGCACCGGCGAGCGCTGACCCGCATCATCCTGCCTCAGGCTGCCCGCGTGTCCGTTCCGCCGCTGTCGAACACCTTCATCAGCCTGGTCAAGGACACCTCCCTGGCGTCGCTGATTCTGGTCACGGAGCTGTTCCGCGAGGCGCAGCAGGTGGCCGCCTTCAGCCAGGAATTCATGCTGCTCTACCTCGAGGCCGCCCTCGTCTACTGGGTGATCTGCCTGGGCCTGTCCTCGGTACAGAGCGTTCTCGAAAAGCGATTGGACCGTTATGTCGCCCACTGACCCTTCTAATCAGCCGGCCGCCGACGCACTGCTCCGAGTGCGTGGGCTGCAGAAAAGCTTCGGCTCGAACCAGGTGCTGGCGTCCATCGACCTGACGGTGGCCCGCGGCCAGGTGCTCGCCCTGATCGGCCCTTCGGGTTCCGGCAAGACCACCATTCTGCGCTGCCTGAACGGACTGGAACTGGCCGACGGCGGCACGATCGACGTGGGCGGCGAACTGGCTCTCGACTTCGCGACCGCGCCGACGAAGAAGCAGCTCGCGGCCCTGCGCGACCGGTCGGCGATGGTCTTCCAGCACTACAACCTGTTCCCGCACAAGACCGTGCTGGAGAACGTGGTGGAGGGGCCCGTGGTGGTGCAGCGGCGCCCGAAGGCCGAGGTCGAGGCGGAGGCACTTGCTCTGCTCGACCGTGTGGGTCTCAGCGCCAAAAAGAACAGCTACCCGTTCGAGCTCTCCGGCGGCCAGCAGCAGCGCGTGGGGATCGTGCGCGCGCTCGCTCTGCGGCCGCAGCTGCTGCTCTTCGACGAGCCCACGTCGTCGCTCGACCCGGAACTCGTCGGTGACGTGCTGCGCCTGATCAAGGAGCTGGCCCTGGAGGGCTGGAGCATGGTGATCGTGACCCACGAACTCGAATTCGCCCGGGAAGTGGCCACCGAGGTGGCGTTCGTCGACGGCGGCAGGATCGTTGAGCACGGCGACCCGAAGCAGATGCTCCGTCATCCGAAGGAGGAACGCACCCGGCAGTTCCTGCACCGGCTGCTGTTCCCCTTCTAGCTCACCCGCCTGCCTTACTGAATCCCAGCGGGAGAGCACTATTCTTTTCCAGTGACGTCAACAGCGATCTCTCCCCTGGCCTCCGAGTCGGCATCGCCTTCTCCTCTCCGGCAGGTCTCCGGTCTGCTGCGGATCATCATGGGGCTGCTGCTCTTCGCGAGCATCGCCACGCAGATCACCGACCAGCTCTGGAACGACGCCTTCGTGGCCACCGAGTATTTCGGCTACTTCACGATCCAGTCGAGCCTGATGAACGTGGTCGTGCTGCTGGTGGGCGGTTCCCTCGCCCTGCGTCGTCCCCTCGATCCCCAACTCCTCACCGGGGTACGGATGTCGATGCTCACCTACGCGATCGTCACCGGAGTCGTCTACAACGCTCTGCTGCGCAACGTCGTCTCCGACGGGTTCAACGGGATCGCCTGGCCCAACGAGGTGTTGCATGTGTGGGCGCCGATCTTCATCGCGCTGGACTGGGTGCTCTCACCGGGGCGCCCGGCTCTGGCCTGGAAGCGCCTGGGGGTGGCTCTGATCTACCCGCTGACCTGGGTCGCCTACGCCGTGGTGCGGGGCACGCTGACCGGCTTCTACACCTACCCCTTCCTCGACCCGGCGCAGCCCGGCGGCTACGGCGCCGTGGCCCTGTATGTGCTCGGCATCGCGGCCTTCATCACCGGTCTGGCCGCGGCCGCGATCGCCGCGAGCCGACTTCGGCCGCGGGTTCTCGAGACTGAGCCCGCCGCCTGATCCGCCGTCGCACTCACTCCCTTCGCGTTGCGGCTGGCACGAACGTGCCGAACACGGCGATCATCTCGTCGACGCTGTGCGCGGCGGTCGACGGATGCCGAAACGGCCGGTTCCGCTCGATGCTGTAGTGGTTGCGGCGCCCCACTCTCTCGCGCCGGATGTAGCCGGCCTCGACCAGGTCCACCATGATGCTCAGCGCCGCCCGGGACGACACCCCCACCGTATCGGCGAGCTCCTGCACCCGTGCATCGGGGTTCTCCGCGATGGCGAGGAGCAGGTGCGCGTGGTGGGTGAGAAACGTCCACGACTTGACGGGGACATCCGCCGCCGGCATCGACAGGTCGTTCAGCGGTTCGTTCATAGACGGGTCTCGTTCTCCTGCTTCGTTCCGGCCTTCTGCTCGGCCATCGTGTCAGATCTGCGGGCCGGGCGGCGCCAGACCGGCTCCATCTCGGCGAGTTCGTCGGCGGTGGCTTCGCGGAACGAGCCGGCGGGCGCGGCCTCGATCTCGCGGCGCCCCTGGCCCCGAGTGGCGCGGAGGCTGAGCACAACCGACACCGTGATGATCAGCGCGATGACAGCCAGAGAAACGCTGGTCGGCACATAGAGCACGTCGAGCAGCAGCATCTTGACGCCCACCCAGACCAGCACCAGTGAGAGGCCGATCTTCAGGTAGACGAACCGGTGCATGAGGTCGGCGAGCAGGAAATACATCGCCCGGAGGCCCAGAATCGCGAAGGCGTTGGCAGTGAAGACGATGAACGGTTCGCTGGTGACCGCGAAGATGGCTGGGATGGAGTCCACGGCGAAAACGACATCCGTCACCTCGACGAGCACGAGGACCGCCAGCAGCGGCGAGGCGAGCAGCACACCGTTCTTGCGCACGAGGAAGCGCTGGCCGTGGAATGCCTCGGTCATCGGGATGAAGCGGCGGAAGAGGCGCAGCACCGCCGACTTCTCGGGGTGCGCGTGTTCGTTGCGGGTGCGGATCATGCGGTAGCCCGTGTAGATCAGGAACGCGGCGAAGACGTAGAGGATCCAGGAGAAGTTCTCGATCAACACGGCGCCCGCGGCGATGAAGGCACCGCGTAGCACGAGGGCACCGAGAACGCCGAGGAACAGCACCCGATGCTGGTACTCCCGCGGCACCGCGAAAGCGGCAAAGATGATCGCCCAGACGAAGACGTTGTCGACCGCGAGTGACTTCTCGATCAGGTAGCCGGCGTAGTACTGCTGCCCGAACTCGGCGCCGGCCGTGTTCCAGATCACGACCCCGAAGCCGATGCCGATGAAAACCCAGACCGCCGACCAGATCGCGGCCTCCCGCACCCCGATCACGTGGGCCTTGCGATGGGCGAACAGATCGACGGCGAGCATGAAGGCGATCACGCCGAACACCAGCAGCCAGGCGTAGAGAGGAACGTTCATAGGTGATGCCTTCCAGTCAGTGTTGCGACTGGAGGTCTGGTCCAACCCGGATCGGGTTCCTGCGGCCGGGTTTCGATGACGAAACCGTCAATGACGACCACACGCCGGGGATTACTCCCCTCCGAAAACGAGTGAAGCATACTTCACTCTTTGGGGCAAGCCGCCGCACGCACCCTCTGCGCCTGTAGGGTGCGTTCCCGCATCGCGAGGAACAGCGGGAAGGTGAATGCGAACGCCGTCAGACCGGAGAGCACCACGTAGAGCCAGCCCCGCTTCATCCCGAGCCGCCTGGCCTCGACGATGATCAGGATGCTGCCTGCCACCGCCACCACCAGGAGATCCACGGTGAGTGACGACACCGCCGGACCACTGTTCACCCAGTCTCCGACGAAGTCGCGCAGCTGCGTGATCGCGAGCAGGTTGAAGGTCCAGGTGCCCACGAGGCCGGCGAGGCTCAGCGCCAGGTAGACGACGCCGAGCGGGGTCCAGTTTTTGGTCATGCGTCATTATCGTCGCCCGGTAGGGTCGAAAGCCGACCCTGGGAGCACCATGCCACATTCCCCCTGCCGGCCGGCGCCGAACCGCACCCGCCGTTCCCGGCGACGGCCCGTCACCTCCCTGTTGGTGATCCTGCCACTCCTGGCTCTGGGCTGGGCGATCGTGGCCGGCGTTCCCGGTCTCATGCCCGGAGAGACATTCGTTCCCGGTCCGGCCGAGTCCAGGGCCACGGCGACCGGCGACGCGGCCGACCTTCTCGCCACCCTCCCGGTCAAGGGCAAGGCCGCGAAGACCGGCTACGACCGCACCGGAGAATTCGGCTCCGCCTGGCGCGACGAAGACGCCAACGGCTGTGACACCCGCAACGACATCCTGGCCCGTGATCTGACCGCGATCGTGACCGACGAGTCCTGCCGGGTGCTCAGCGGCATGCTCGTGGCGCCCTACACGGGCGAATCGGTGTCATTCGAGCGTGGCGAGACCACCTCGATGCTCGTTCAGATCGACCACCTGGTGGCTCTGTCGAACGCTTGGCAGACCGGTGCCCAGCAGCTGGAACGGGCCGAACGGATCGCCCTGGCCAACGACCCGTTGAACCTGCTCGCCTCCGACGGTCCCTCCAACGCTCAGAAGGGCGACGGGGACGCGGCCACCTGGCTGCCCGCGGAGAAGTCGTTCCGCTGCGAATATGTGGCCCGCCAGATCTCCGTGAAGGCCGTCTACGGTCTCTGGGTGGCCCCGGCCGAGCAGGACGCCATGGCGCGCGTGCTCGCGACCTGCCCCGGCCAGCCTGCCTACGCGGCCGGTTCGGACCGGCCGCCGCCGCGTTAGGCCGACACGAGGGTGTCACCGATTTCACTGAAGCCCTGGTCGTTGACGGTGATGACCAGTTTGGCCGGGATCTGCTCCTTCATGGAGTCGACGTGGCTGATCAGACCGATGGTGCGGCCTCCGGCGCGCAGGCCGTCCAGGGTGCTCATCGCCGTTTCCAGGGTCGCGCTGTCGAGCGACCCGAAACCCTCGTCAACGAACAGGGTGTCGAGGGCGATGCCGCCGGCCTGGTTCGACACGATCTCCGCGAGCCCGAGGGCGAGGGCCAGCGACGCCAGGAACGTCTCACCGCCCGAGAGCGACTGGGTAGGGCGGGCCCGCCCGGTATGTGCGTCCCGGATCATCAGCCCGAGTCCGGACTGGCCACCCCGGAACTGCACCGAGTCGTCGTGCTCGAGCGTGTATCGACCGCCGGTCATGGTGCGCAGCCGGTTGTTGGCAGCCGTGATGATCTGCTCCAGTTGCGCGGCGAGAACGTAGGTTTCCAGCCGCATCCGCTTCGTGTTCGGTTCGTCGCCGTGCACCGCCGCGGCCAGCTCCCGCACCTGCGTCTGCGTGCATAAAAGCTGCTCGCCGGCGTCGAAGTGCACCCGAGCATCCGTGACCAGGCCGGTCATGACGATGACCCGCTCCCCCAGCGAGCCGCGTGCGGCCAGCGCCGCGTCCCGCTCCGCCGCGGCGGTAGACAGGGTTTCCCGGGCCTGACCGACGTCGGTCAGGCCGGCGGGAAGCCCCGTGAGCGCGGGTTCGGCGAGCACGGAGCGCGCTGCCGCCACCTCATCGTCGTGGCCGCGGATCAGCTCGTCCAACTGCCGCACCTCGGCGTCGTCCCGGTGGGCCTCGGTCACAGCCCGCTCATCGGCGAAGCCTTCGCGGGCCAGTTGGGCCTGCACGGAGGCGTCAGCGGCGTTCCGCAGACTCCGACGCTCCCGGCTGTGGTCGAGGGCCTCATCCAGGGCCCGCGCGCACGCGAGCTCGGCCTGCAGCCGATCGACCCGATGCCCCACCGTGGCGAAGTCGCCGCTCTGGAGCGCCACCCGGTCGTCGATGGCCTGCCGGGCGCTGCGGCGCTCGGCAAGCTTCGCGCCCGCCTCATCGCGGGCCAAACGCAGGTCTGCCAGGGCGTGGCCGGCCTCGTCGAGTTCGGCCCGCAACCTGTTCTTGTCGAGGCTGAGGGCTGCCGCCCGCACGCCGGCGCTCACGGCCTCGGCCAGGGCCAGATCGGACGAGACCAGTTCTGCGACGATCGCGTCGATGGTGCGCTCCCCGGCCCGGGCGCGGGCTTCGGCCAGATCGGTGGCCACGGTGCCTGCGGCGGCGTGCGTCTGCTCGAGTTCAGCCTGCCCCTGCTTCAGTCGTACCCGTGCCGCCACGATGTCGGTTTCGGTTACCGGCGTGTCGTCGCCGGCGGCGGGAGCCGGGTGCGCAGTCGAGCCGCACACCTCGCACGGTTCCCCCGGCACGAGGTGCGAGGCCAGCAGGGCGGCGTGGCCGGCCAGCCGCCGGTCCACGAGGTTTTGGTAGTGCACCGCCGCCTCGGCGTTCTCGCCGGCGGCAACCGCGTCGGCGAGGTGCGCTGCCGAAAGCTCGGCGTCGAGAAGCCGCACCTGGCCGGCCGCGGTCTTCGCCACGCGCAGCCGCTCCGCCTGGGCGCGCGCTTCGGGCTCGCGGGCCGCCGCCAGCGCCGCCGCCGCGAGGGCCTCGTCGACGTCGTCCAGTTGTTGCGGCAACTCGTCCAAGAGCGCCTGGGTCTGCTCGACGGATGCCGCGTGCAGGGCGAGCTCCGCCTGCAGCGTCACGATGTCGGCCTCGACGCCGGGCAGTAGCCGTTCGGCGTCGAGCACATCGTTCAGCGAACCGAGCTGGCCGAGGAGAACCGCAGTAACGGCCGTGAGACTCTCGGGTGTTTCCACCAGATCGGGGTCGTTCTGGTACTCGCACCAGGCGGCTCGCGTGTGCAACTCGCCGACCAGGGCACGCTCGAGCGCGTGTTCAGCCTCAAGACGCGTGCAGAGCGCCGGCCAGACTCGGGATGCCCGGTTCGCGCCCCACACGGTCTGCCGGTCGGAGGCAACCTGTTCCTGTCGGGCATCGAGAACGGCCAGGGCAGAACGGGCTTCGTTCCGGCGGTTCTGGCGGCCGCGCAGCTCTTCCTGGGCCTCAACGTGATCGGCGGCCAGATTCAGCGCGCACGTGGCCCGTTCGGCGACCTCCCCGGCCTCCAGCAGCAGCGAGTCCAATTCCGCCAGACCGGCGACGAACCAGGCCCGATCGCGACCGGCAGGCGCGTCGGCCGACCCGTGCCCGGCGTTCCCGGGCAGTTCTTCGCGCTGTAACTGCCGCACCGCGGTGGCCGCGAGGCCGGCCAGTTGCTGGCGCACGGATTCCAGCTCATCGTCGAGCGACTTGCGCCGGGCGATCAGTCCGAGTTCGAGCTGCTCGAACCGGGCGGTGCCGAAGAGCGTGCGCAGCACACCGCGCCGGTCACCGGTCTTCGCCAGCAGAAAGCGCTGGAAGCGATTCTGGGCCAGCAGGATGACCTGCAGGAACTGGTCTTGCTTGAGCGGAAGGATGCGGCTGAGCTCGTGCCCGACGTCGACCGGACGGGTCGCGACGCTGCGCCAGCCGTCAGCGGCCGGCGCTGCCTCAGCACCGAGCCCGACTTTCAGGTCACGGATATCGAGGCGCGCATCGGGCGGTGACATGGTCGTACCCGGACCGCGCTTCTTTTTCTTCTCGTACTTGGGCGTGCGGTAGATGCGGTAATCGTTCTCGTTCAGCGCGAATTCCAGCTCCACGAAGGTGGGATCGTCTGGTTCGCAGTGGTCGCTGCGCAGCTGGGACTCCGTTCCCTCATAGCGCGGCACGCTGCCGTAGAGGGCGAAGCAGACGGCGTCGAGGATGCTGGACTTGCCGGCCCCGGTCTTGCCGCTGATCAGAAAGATTCCGTCAGCATCGAAGCGCTCGAAGTCGATCACCTGTTCGTTCTTGTAGGGGCCGAATCCGGCGATCCGCAGGCGTTTGATCTTCATTGGCTCATCTCCCTCAGGTCGCTCTCGGTGAGGAGTTCCGCCACCAGGTCTCGCTCGAAATCGGTCTGGCCGACCCCGTTGCGCACGAACTCGAGGAACCCCGCGACAATCTCGTGGTCGTTCTGGCGGTTGATGCGTTCACCGTAGCTGGCGGCATCCAGAGCGACGACGATGTCGGGGCGATGCTCGAGGGAGACGCAGTGCGGGAATCGTTTCTGCAGTCGCCGGATGCCGTCGAGGGGCCGCACCTGGTCGGTCAGGATTGCCGACACCCAGTCGGGTTCGAACTCCGCGAGGGCGTCATCGGTCAGGAGCTGGTCGATCTCGCCGGTGAGCACGCTGAGCCGGCGCGGAACCGGAAGGTCGATCCATTCGATTCGGGCGGCGGGACCGGCCTGGAGCTCAACCAGCCAGCAGCCCCGTGGTTTGCCGGCCTCGGAGAAGGAGTAGTGCAGAGGTGCTCCCGAGTAGCGCACGCGGTCGGTGAGCCTGGCCCGGCCGTGGATGTGGCCGAGGGCGACGTAGTCGGGGTCGATCCGGAGCATCGGCGGCGGGTCGGTCGGCTCCGCTCTCGCCGTGTCTTTGGTGTCATCGCCGGCGAACACGGACACGGGCACCAGGTCCAGGCCACCCGCGGTGATGTCCCGCACGGCATCGGTCGCCGCGGCCGCGGGCACACCCGCCGCGAAGCAGTGGCTGAGCACCACCGCTCGCCCGCCGCGCACGCTGAGGTCGTCGCGAATGCGCTTCATCACGAACGTGAGCACCTGCTCGTGGGTCTTGAGCGCCTGATCTGGCTGCACCTCAAAGGCACTGAGGTGCCGGATCAGAGCCGGCTCGAGGTAGGGGATACCGTAGAAGTGCACGGGACCGTGCTCGTCGTGCATGGTGACCGGTTCGAGGAACTGCTCCGGGCGGGTCAGCACATGGATGCTGGCAAGCCCGGCCCACTCCGATTGGAAACCCAGGCGGGTGGCCGAGTCGTGGTTGCCGCTGGTCATCACGACTGTGGCCCCCGCCTGGCGAATCTCTCGCAGCACCGCAGCGAGAAGCGTGTAACTCTCCGCCGACGGCATGGCCGAGTCAAAGATGTCGCCGGCGACGGCGACCACGTCGATCTGACGCTGCCGCACCACCTCCACCAGCGCCTCGAGAACCTGACGCAGGTGATCCAGGGTCGAATGCGTGTGAAAGGTTCGCCCGATGTGCCAGTCAGAAGTGTGCAGGATCTTCATGCTGCTCACGCTATCGCCGACACCTGACATTGGAGCCGCACCAGGCACCAGTTTCTTTGTTTGTCTTTGTTTTGCTTGACAAACAAAAGCAAACACAGGTAACATTTTTGTAATCTACACATTTGTGGTTTCGGCCACTCAGCGCCCTGGAGGTCGCCATGTTCGCTGAAGAACGTCAGGCCCTGATCGTTGATCTGGTCTCCAGTTCAAACCGGGTCACGGTCAGCGAACTCGCCACCCGCTTCGACATCACCCCCGAAACCGTGCGCCGGGACCTCGATGCCCTCGAAAGCTCACGCCAGCTGCGCCGCGTTCACGGCGGGGCCGTCGCCTTCGACCGGCAGAGCATGTCCGAGCTCAGCCTCGAAGAGCGCCAGACCCAGCACCACGACGAGAAGACGCGCCTCGCGGCCGCGGCCCTCGCCATGATCCCCGCAAGCCAGACCGGCTCCATCCTGCTGGACGCCGGCACCACGACCGAGCTGCTCGCCGATCTTCTGGTCGACTGGGCCCCGGCAGCCCCCGATGACGAGCTTCTGGTCATCACCAACGCCGTGCCGATCGCCACCAAGCTCGCCGCCACCCCCGCGATCCAGCTGTACATCCTGGGTGGCCGGGTGCGCGGCCTCACCCGCGCCGTCGTCGGCCCCAGCACCATCGCCCAGCTCGACGCCCTCCGACCCGATATCGCGTTCGTCGGCGCCAACGGCGTGCACGCCGAGTTCGGTTTCAGCACTCCGGATGCCATTGAGTCCGCCGTGAAGACAGCCATCGTCCGTTCGGCCCGTCGCGTTGTCGCCCTGGCCGATTCCTCCAAGCTCGACAAGGAGACCCTGATCCGCTTCGCGGCGCTGGGCGACGTCGACGTGCTGATCACGGACGCCCTCCCATCAGATGAACTAGCCGCAGCCCTGGCCGCGGCCGACGTTGAGGTTGTGATCGCGTGATCATCACGCTTACCCCGAATCCGAGCCTGGATCGCACCATCGAGCTCCGCGCCCCTCTGGCCCGCGGCGAAGTGCAGCGAGCCGTCTCGTCCCGTGAAGAGCCGGGCGGCAAGGGCGTGAACATCGTCCGCGCCCTCGAAGCCTCAGCCATCCTGAGCCTCGCCATCCTCCCCGGCGACGAGCTGGACCCTGTCCTGGTGGCCCTCCGGGCCGCGGGAGTGCCTCACCTCGGAATGCCGATCGGCGCCACGATCCGCAGCAACATCGCACTAACCGAGATCGACGGCACCACCACCAAGGTGAACGTGCCCGGACCGGTGCTGAGCACCGTGCAGCAGAGCGACCTGATCGAACTCGTGATGGAGCAGGCGGAGGGTGCCAGCTGGCTCGTGCTGGCCGGCTCGCTGCCGCCGGGCGTACCCGTCGACTTCTACGCCGACATCACCCGGGAGCTGCGCCGCAGATTCGGCGCGAAAGCCCCCCGGGTGGCCGTCGATTCGTCCGGCGCACCGCTCGCCGCCGCCGTAGCGGCCGGGCCGGACCTGATCAAGCCCAACGCCGAAGAACTGGCCGAACTCACCGGCATCCCCGACCCGGACAGCCTTGAGGGCAATCCGGTTCTCGTGGCCCGCGCCGCCGAGAGGCTCGTGGCCACCGGAGTCGGTGCCGTGCTGGCCACGCTCGGTTCCAAGGGTGCCGTGCTGGTGACCGGCGATGGGGCCTGGCTCGCCCAAACACCGCCGATTCTCGCGCGCAGCACCGTCGGAGCCGGCGACTCTTCTCTGGCCGGCTACCTGCTCAGCAGCATCACCGGCGGCTCCGCCCCCGACTCACTTCGCCAGGCCGCAGCCCACGGGGCTGCCGCCGCTTCCCTGCCCGGATCAACCGTTCCGGCACTGCACCAAACCAGACCGGGCGACGTCACCCTGACGTTGCTCAACACCCATCCAAAGGAGGATGTCCAGTGAGTGCACTGATCACCCCGGAGCTCGTCGCTCTGGATAAGAACCTCGGAACCGCACCCTCGAGCGTAATCCGGCATCTTGCCGAGCTCGTCGTCGGCGCCGGCCGCGCCACCGAGATCGAGAGCCTCTACGCGGATGCTCTCGCTCGCGAAGCGAAGACGGCCACCGGTATCCCCGGCGGCCTGGCCATCCCGCATTGCCGTTCGACAGCCGTGACCGAGCCGACGCTGGCGTTGGCCCGACTGACCTCCCCGGTCGACTTCGGCGCGGCAGACGGTCCCGCGGACCTCGTCTTCCTGATCGCCGCTCCCGAGGGCGCGGACCAGGAACACCTTAAGATCCTGGCCAAGCTGGCCCGCTCGCTGATGAAGGCACCCTTCACCGCCGCGCTGCGCGCCGCCAAGACCCCGGCGGAAATCGTCGAACTGGTCACCAGCGTCGTCGCCCCTGTCCCCGTTGCCGCAGGCAGCGTCGTCGGCAGCACCCCCGCCGGAGCATCCGCCGGCATCAAGCGCATCGTCGCCGTGACCGCGTGCCCGACCGGAATCGCGCACACCTACATGGCCGCCGAATCCCTCGTCGCCGCGGCCAAGGCCGCCGGCGTCGATCTGCAAGTCGAGACCCAGGGATCTGCCGGTCTCACGATGCTCGACCCGGCTGTCATCGCTGCGGCTGACGCCGTCATCTTCGCCGTCGACGTCGATGTTCGCGGTCGCGAGCGTTTCGCCGGCAAACCCGTCATCCAGGTGCCCGTCAAACGCGGCATAGACGAGCCGGCCAAGCTCATCCACGATGCGCTGGCCGCGGCCGAGAACCCCAACGCCCGCCGCGTCGGCGGCACCGTCGGTGCTGCCGAGGCCGAGGAGACCAACGAGCATTTCGGTCAGAAGGTCAAGCGCGCCCTGCTCACCGGTGTCAGCTACATGATTCCGTTCGTCGCCGGTGGAGGTCTGCTGATCGCCCTCGGGTTCCTCCTCGGCGGCTACGACATCACCGATGTCGCCGACACGGTCACGCTGGAGAACAGCCTGTTCAACCTGCCGGAAGGCGGCATGCTGGCCTACCTGGGAGCCGTCTTCTTCAAGATCGGCGCCCTGTCGATGGGCTTCCTGGTTCCGGCCCTGGCTGGTTACATCGCCTATGCGATCGCCGACCGCCCCGGAATCGCCCCCGGTTTCGTCGCCGGTGCCGTCGCCGGGTTCATGGGTGCCGGCTTCCTCGGCGGCATCGCCGGTGGTCTGCTGGCCGGTGTCGCAGCCGCCAGCTTCGCCAAGCTCAACGTTCCGCGCTGGCTTCGCAGCCTGATGCCCGTCGTCATCATCCCGCTGGTCGCGTCGATCGTCGCCTCGGGCCTGATGTTCCTGGTTCTCGGTGGCCCGATCGCCTGGCTGACGACAGCGCTCAACACCTGGCTCACCGGCATGAGCGGCGCCGCAGCGATCGTCCTCGGCCTGATCCTGGGCCTCATGATGGGCTTCGACCTCGGTGGACCGGTCAACAAGGTTGCCTACGCCTTCGCCGTCGCCGGCCTCGGCACCGCAACCGTCGCCAACCAGGCACCGTGGCAGATCATGGCCGCGGTCATGGCCGCCGGCATGGTTCCGCCGCTCGCCATGGCCCTGGCCACGGTGCTCGACCGCCGACTGTTCAGCGTTGCTGAGCGGGAGAACGGCAAGGCCGCCTGGCTGCTGGGTGCATCGTTCATCTCCGAAGGCGCCATCCCGTTCGCTGCCGCAGACGTGCTTCGCGTGATCCCGGCTTCCATGGTGGGCGCCGGCGTCACGGGTGCTCTCTCGATGGCCTGGGGTGTCACCTCGAAGGCTCCGCACGGGGGAATGTTCGTCTTCTTCGCCATCGACAGCTTCGCCCTGTTCGCCCTGGCGATCGCGATCGGCACCGTCGTCACGGCTCTCCTGGTGATCGTGCTGAAGCGTTACGCTCGAAAGACACCGTTGGTCACCGCGGACGCAGCAGCGCCCGTACTGGTCAACGCTTAATCAGCACGTCGGGCGCCCCCAGCAAATAGGGGCGGGCGGCGCGGAGCCTCAAGAGTGGCGGATTTTTTATTCGCCAGCAAAGAGGGTTTGGCGTGGAGAGT
>JBBQDC010000027.1:0-27879 GCA_038319305.1 Actinomycetales bacterium
CGGCCACGCGCCCGGCGGTGTCGGGTGCCACCGCGCCGAGTTCGGCGAGCAGGTCGAGGCCGTCCTTGATGCCGCGCGAGTCGGGCGGCGTGAGAAAGGGGAACGCGGCGATGTCGCCGAGGCCGAGCGAGATCATCTGCAGGATGACCGCAGCCAGGTTCGTGCGCAGCACCTCCGGCTCGGTGTACTCGGGGCGGCGGGAGAAGTCCTCCTCCGAGTAGAGGCGAATGGCGATGCCGTCGCTGGTGCGGCCACTTCGGCCCGAGCGCTGGTTCGCTGAGGCCTGCGAGATCGCCTCGATCGGCAGCCGCTGCACCTTCGAGCGCACGCTGTACCGGCTGATGCGGGCGGTTCCGGCGTCAATGACGTAACGGATGCCCGGCACGGTCAGGCTGGTCTCCGCCACGTTCGTGGCGAGCACGATGCGCCGCCGCACGCCGGCCACCTTCGACGGCTGGAACACCCTGTGCTGATCGGCCGAGGAGAGCCGCCCGTACAGCGGCAGGATCTCGGTGGGGCTGGTGCGCCCCGAGGAGGCGTACTTGCCCTGCAGGGCGTCCGCGGCGTCCCGGATCTCGGTCTCGCCGCTGAGGAAGACGAGCACGTCGCCGCTGGACTCCCGGTCGAGCTCATCGAGCGCGGCGGAGATTCCCTCGATGTAGTCCCGGTCGACGGTGGGCGCGGCATCCGTCAGGTCGTCGTCCTCGTCGTCCATCGCCTCGGCGACCAGCGGGCGGTAGCGGATCTCTACCGGGTAGGTGCGCCCGGAGACCTCGATGATCGGGGCCGGTGTGCCGTCGGGCGCCGCGAAGTGCTCGGCGAAACTCTGCGGGTCGATGGTGGCCGAGGTGATGATGAGCTTGAGGTCGGGGCGCTGCGGCAGCAGCTGCCGCAGGTAGCCGAGCAGGAAATCAATGTTGAGGCTGCGCTCGTGCGCCTCGTCGATGATGATGGTGTCGTATTTGCGGAGCATGCGGTCGCGGTGCATCTCGTTGAGCAGGATGCCGTCGGTCATCAGCTTGATACGGGTGTCCGGGCCGACCTGGTCGGTGAACCGCACCTGGTAGCCGACCGTCTGGCCGACCTCCTGGCCGAGCTCCTCGGCGATGCGCTCCGCGATCGTGCGCGCGGCGAGACGGCGGGGCTGCGTGTGGCCGATGTTCTCCCGGCCCAGCTCAAGGCAGATCTTCGGCAGCTGGGTTGTCTTGCCGGAACCTGTCGCGCCGGCGACGATGACCACCTGGTTGTCACGGATGGCGCGGGCGATGTCCTCCCGGCGCTGGCTGACCGGAAGCTCGGGCGGGAAGGTGATTTCGACGGGGATCATGAGCCTTCTATCGTATGACCTCGCGGTGCCGGGCGTGGTCTGGGCCTTCACGCTTTAACCGCACGATGTTAGCATCAAAGAATGATCAATGACGAAGGGGCAGGGGACCGGCACGCCGCCCTTGCTTCCGACGCCCGGAGGCAGGTGCTCGAACTCCTGATGGGCTCCGCCGCCGCGCTCGACGCCGCCGCGGTCGCCTCACGCATCGGCCTGCACGTGACGACCGCCCGGTTCCATCTCGATCAGCTGGAGAATGCCGGCCTGATCCGGCGCGCGGTCGGTCGCGCGGGAGCGCGCGGCCGCCCGCGGATTCTCTTCACCGCGGGGCCTGCCGCGCGGGAAGGCGGCGCCCAGCATGAACTGAGCCGGGTTCTGGCCACCGCGCTCGCCGAAGACGCGGACCGCGGGCGGTCGCGGGCGATCCGCGCCGGCGAGACCTGGGCCGAGAGCTACGCCGACGAGCTGCGGGCCAGCACCGCCGAAGGGATCCGGCCGTTGCTGACAATCCTCGACCGGCTCGGCTTCGATCCGGAGCTGGACGTGCCGGATCCGGATCCTGCGCCGAAACCGGAGTCCGCGGCGGGCACCGGGACCGCAGCGGTCGTCAGCCTGCTGGCCTGCCCCTTCCGCGCCGATGCGCGCGAGGCCCCCGACGTCATCTGCTCGGTGCACCTGGGTCTGGTGCGCGGGGTGGCGCGCACGCTGGGTCACGACCCCGACCAGGTCGGGCTGCGCCCGTTCGTGGGTCCCGAGCTGTGCCACGTGCACCTCGGCAGCGAGTGGGTCGAACCTGGTCCGGCTCCCCAGTAGGTAACTCCTGTTCAGCGGCCGTTCAGGGGCATGTCGATGCCCCCACCTAGGGTGGGCTAATGACAATTTCTGTTCCCACTCTGACCCTCAACGACGGCCACACCATCCCGCAGCTCGGATTCGGTGTCTTCAAGGTCGAACCGGAAGAGACCACCCGCATCGTCAGTGACGCCCTCGACGTGGGCTACCGGCACATCGACACGGCCGCCATCTACGGGAACGAAGCCGGTGTCGGCGCCGCGCTCGGGGCATCCGGAATCACGCGGTCCGACCTGTTCGTGACCACCAAGTTGTGGAACGACCGGCAGGGCACGCAACCGGCGTTCGACGCGTTCGACGAGAGCCTCGAGAAGCTGGGGCTCGACTACGTCGACCTGTACCTGATCCACTGGCCGGCGCCCGCCAACGACCGCTACATCGAGAGCATGAAGGCGCTCGAGCAGATTCGCGAGTCCGGTCGGGCCCGCTCGATCGGCGTTTCCAACTTTCTGGTGCCTCACCTTGAGCGACTGCTGGGGGAAACGGATATCGTGCCTGCCGTCAACCAGATTGAGCTCCACCCGGCGCACCAGCAGCCCGAGGTGACCGCGTTCGCCCGAGCGAACGGCATCCAGGTCGAGGCCTGGGGGCCGCTCGGTCAGGGCAAGTACCCGCTCTTCGAGGAGCCCGTCGTGGCCGTTGCGGCCGAGGCGCACGACAAGACGCCGGCACAGGTGGTGATCCGCTGGCACCTGCAGACGGGCAATATCGTCTTTCCCAAGTCCAACCGCCGGGAGCGCATGATCGAGAACTTCGATGTGTTCGATTTCGAGCTGAGCCGCACTGAGGTTGCCACGATCTCTGCCCTCGAGCGCGCCGGACGGGTGAGCGCGCACCCTGCCGACGTGAACTGACCACTGAGGCTCGGGTTAGGTCGGGGAGGGCGGTGGTCGACCATCATCTCATCGGTACCACCTGGCGGCACCTCCCGCATTCTCAACGCTTCGCGGAAGTGCGGCATGGGGACGGCTACGAGGCAGGGTGCGGGGCGGTTTCACTCGTGACGTCGCCGTCGGTGCTGACCCGAATCGTGACATCCGCGAGGGCGTCTGCCTCGTGGAGCGAGTCCTTTCCGAGCGTGAAGGGGTTGACCGGGACCGTCACTGTGAGGTCCATGCCCCGCCTCGCGAGCTCGGCAAGCCCGACGCACGCACGTGCACCCTGCTGACCCTGAGTGCGCAGGATCACGCAGTACAGGTCGTCACCCCGGCGCGCGACGTACACAGACGAACTCGTTTCCTTCTCGACGAACATCGCACGGATGGAATCCGGCCGAAACCCGCGGCCCAGGTCGATCGTGGTCTGGTCGGGAACCGGCGGCTGGTTGAAGAGCCGCACGAGTCCCGGTGACGCGGATGCCGCGACCTCGTCCGCCGAACGCGTCGCCGAGCCGCCCTGCCGCACCAGAGCAGACACCGCGCCGACCGCGATCGCACCGACAATGGCCCCGGCGGCGAGCAGCAGCAGGGTGCGTCGGAGACCTGGGCCGCCGAGCGTGCGCGGGCGACCTCTGTTCGCCGGCCCGAGGTCTCCCGGAGCGTCTTCCACCACAGGCAGTGCGGCAGTGCCGAAAGTGGGAGCGACCCGCGGCAGTGCCGGTTCGTCGCGGAACAGCAGCAGCACCTCGTCGAGATCGGCAGCATCCCGGCGCAGCCGGTCCGTGAGCGCGCGGAGTCGCTGTTCACCGTCGCCGGTCGGAGAATCAGGACGGATGCGCGAATACACTTCGGCCTGCAGCGGAGGGAGTTCGGCTGCGGGATCGGGGCGGCCGGCCGGACTCTGCGTGAGCGGGTGACACCGCCACCACAGGGCATCGAGCACGTCGTGTCGCCCTCGGTAGGCGTCGCGCAGCGCCGAGGCAAGAGCGGCATCGGCTGCGGCTGCGATGGACAGCCTGTGTGCTCCAGACTCCGATGTCATCCCGGGCTCCCAGCGGTCGAGGTGTGTCCACTGTAACCAGTCCAGCCGGGCCGATTCGATCCCGATCACAGGCGCCGGAAGCGAACGCCGCGCTCGCAGCGATCGTTCGGCGATCCCGGCGCACAATGGAGGCATGCCCAACCGCCTCGCCGACGCCATCAGCCCCTATCTGCGCTCGCACGCGACGAACCCCGTTGCCTGGTATGGCTGGGGTACCGAGGCCTTCGTGGAGGCGCGGCTGCGCGATGTGCCCGTGCTCGTCTCGATCGGCTACTCGACGTGCCACTGGTGCCATGTCATGGCCAGGGAGAGCTTCAGCGACCCGGAGCTTGCCGACTACCTGAACCAGCATTTCGTGAGCATCAAGGTCGACCGGGAGGAACATCCCGAGGTCGATGCCAGCTACCTCGCCGCGGCCAGCGCCTTCGTGAGCGGGCTCGGCTGGCCGCTCAACGTGTTCGTCACCCCCGAGGGGCAGGCCTTTTACGCCGGCACCTACTTTCCGCCGCTGCCGTTGCCTGGCCAGGCGTCGTTCCGTCAGGTGCTCGAAGCGGTGACGGATGCCTGGATCACCCGCCGCGCCGAGGTCACCGAGAGCGCATCTCTGGTGGCGGAGGCGCTCACGGCCGCGGCCGCCCAGCAGGGCGCAGGCGGATCGCTGCCTGATTCTGCAGCGCTCGACCGGGTGGCGGTCGAACTCGCGGGTCTGGAAGACCCGCGCTTCGGGGGATTCGGCGGCGCACCCAAGTTTCCCGCGGCGCCGGTGCTCGGGTTTCTGCTCGGCCGGGCCGGTGACCCCGAGGCGCAGGCGCTCGCCCTGCGCACCCTGAAGCGCATGGGTGCCTCGCCACTGCGCGACCCGGTGGAGAATGGTTTCTTCCGCTACGCCGTGAACCGGGACTGGAGCGACCCGCACTACGAGCGCATGCTCTACGACAACGCGCAGCTGTTGCACCTCTATACGCAGGCCTGGCAACTCACCGGGGAGCAGTGGGCGCGCACGGTCGCCGAGGGTATCGCCGGGTTCCTCACGACCGTGCTTCGCCTGCCCACAGGTGGTTTCGCCAGCGCCCAGGACTCCGAGAGCACCGTCGCGGGGCGCCGTGTCGAGGGCGTCTACTACACCCTGAACGAGGACGCCCGACGGCAGGAGGTGCCGCCCGCGCTGGATGAGAAGGTGCTCACCGGCTGGAACGGCCTCGGCATCGCAGCCCTGGCCCGGGCCGGGTTCGCCTTCGCCTTGCCTGACCTCACAATGGCGGCGACGCTTGCCGCCGATCACCTGCTCGAGCGCCACCTGCGCGGGGACGGAAGCCTCGTGCGGGCCTCCATCGCGGGGCGCACGTCTGGGGCGCCAGCCACCCTGGAAGACTTCGGGATGGGGGCACTGGGTCTCCTCGAGCTTGCTCTGGCCACGGGTGAGGTGCGTTATGCCACGGCCGCGCGCCGGCTCATCGACGGCACGCTGGGGGGAACGGATGCCGGAACGGTACCGCCCACCGCCGATACCCCCGACGGGATACCGTTTCGCGCGCCCAACGGGCCCGACCCGGTGCTCGCCGGCCAGGGATTCGCCCTGCAGGTCGACCCGTCCGAGGGGGCCTACCCGTCGGGAATCACGGCGACCGCCGAGGCGTCGTACCTGCTCTACCTGCTGAGCGCCGACGACCGTTATCGGGCGGCTGCCGCCGCCGCGATGGCGGTGCTGGCCGAGCGTGCGCTCGAGCGCCCACTCGCCTTCGGCGCGGCTCTTCGGCTGTCGAGCGTGCTGACCGGCCCCGTGGAACAACTCGTGGTGGTCAGGCCGCACGCGGCCGCCCCGGAGGAACCCGCCGGTCTGCTCGACCGGGTGCGGCGCCGCGGAATCGGCCTCGTCGCATCCGTCACTGAGACACAGGCGCGAGCCTTCGCCGACGCCGGCTTCGAGCTGTTCCGCGACCGGGTCGCGCACCAGGGACGACCGACGGCGTACCTCTGCCGCGACTTCGTCTGCCGGCTGCCCATCACCGACCCGACCGACCTGCCCGTGGACTGAAACGGCACCGGCGACGCAGGCCGCACCGAGTCATGACCGGTCGATAGCACCGGCGTCGAGGCGGGAGTCTGCGTCGACGTCTGGGCGACGTAGACTGGGAACGGCGCCACCGCGTTCCCCGGCTGCTTCGCTCCCGGTCTCTGAACCGGTCGTCGCGGTCCGGCATCAACGGACGCACTCTCCCCGGCATTGCGTGTGGTTGCCTCGAGAATGAGTGTTCCCAATTCATCTCGAGGAGGATCATGGTCACGTTCGATCGCCCAGAAACCGAGCGTCGCGCGTCGACCGACCCGAGCGACAATCTGCCCGTGCTGTCGCTGAGCAGCGAACCCGAGCTCGTGCTGATCTCTCCCGACCCGCGCACCCGCCGCT
Organism: Actinomycetales bacterium; assembly: GCA_038319305.1. Classification (GTDB taxonomy): domain Bacteria; phylum Actinomycetota; class Actinomycetes; order Actinomycetales; family Microbacteriaceae; genus Cryobacterium. Next base: position 6,504 of record JBBQDC010000027.1, read on the forward strand.
TCGACCGCGAAGACGTGGTCGTGCGCAAGGGCGAGATCAACTTGATCAACGGTCACTTCACGCCCCACGAGTCGATGGTCAAGGACCTCCTTGCGGTGCGCGACGCCCTCGAACGGGCCGACATCGACTTCCTGCTCGTGCGCGGCGACGGGGACCGCCCGGTGATCGCGGTCGACCGCAAATGCCGCAAGAACCTCACCCGCATCCTCGCGGAGGCCTTCAAGAACGAGCCGTTCTACGCCAAACCCCTCGACGGGCACCTGACCCCGGCCCTGCTGCTGGCCGACGGCGCCCTATCGACTCTGCGCAAGTCATCGGTTTTCCGGGTCTACCGCCCGCGCATCGAGCCGATCGGCCGCCTGCGCTACGGCGCCGAGACGGCCTTCCAGTTCGAGCTCTGGCACTTCGGCGACGACGAGATCGTCGCGCCGGTCGAGAACTCGCTGATGCGGGCACGGCTGCCGCGTTCCGAGGCCCGCGAGACCACGATCGAGCTTTTCGGGCGCACCTGGCGCACCCTGCAGCACATGTTCGACGACCTGGCCAGCGACATCAGCTTCGACATCGACATGGTCTTCTCCTGGGTGGACGGCTCGTCGAGCGATTTCCAGCGCGAACGCGCCAAGCGCATGCAGGCCTATGTCGTCGGCGACGGCGACGACTCGGATGCCCGTTTCCGCCAGATCGACGAGCTCAAATACGCGCTCCGTAGCGTCTACCTGTTCGCGCCGTGGGTGCGGCGCATCTTCATCGCGACAGATTCGCCGGCCCCGGTATGGCTGGCCGAGCACCCGCGTGTGACGATCATGCGCAGCGAGGACTTCTTTCCCGACACGAGCGTGCTGCCCACGCACAATTCGCACGCGGTCGAGAGCCAGTTGCACCGCATCCCCGGGCTGGCCGAGCATTTCCTCTATTCCAACGACGACATGTTCTTCGGCCGCCCGGTCGGTCCGGAGCTGTTCTTCTCCCCGGGCGGTGTGACCAAGTTCATCGAGGCCTCCACCCGCATCGGCCTCGGCGAGAACGACCCGGCCCGCAGCGGGTTCGAGAACGCGGCGCGCGTCAATCGGGCGCTGCTGCGCGAACGGTTCGGCAAGGTCACCACCCGACACCTCGAGCACACGGCCGCGCCGCTCCGCAAGAGCGTGATGAGCGAGCTGGAGGCCGAGTTCCCCGAGGACTTCGCCCGAACGGCCGCCAGCCGGTTCCGTTCCGCCACCGACATCTCGGTCACGAACTCGCTCTATCACTACTTCGCGCTGATGACCGGGCGTGCGGTCGAGCAGACCCAGGCCCGCTCGCTCTACGTGGAGACCACCCTGAAGGTGGCCCTGCGGCAGATGAACGCCCTGCGCAAGCGCCGCGACCAGGACATGTTCTGCCTCAACGACGGCAGCAACCCGGAGATCTCCGACGAGGTGCGCCGCGCGGCCGTGACCGACTTCCTCGAGCGGTATTTCCCGATCGTCGCCCCCTGGGAACGCACGAAGCAGGTCGAACCCGGCCAAGCCGCCCACACGCCTCCGGCTAGCGCAGAACCGGGATCGGTGTGGTCATTGGGGGTTCGCGGAACGCTGGCAGAGTACCCGCGGGCATGATCCGGATGCCGTCGCCGGCCAGCCGGCGCGCGCTCTCCGTCGCGTCGATGTGGTCCAGCACCGGGTAGTCGCCCAGCGGAACGACCGAGTGCAGCACCGTGTCCGCGAAGACGTGCACGAGGTTGAAGGTGCGGGCCCCGTCGCGGCCGCGCGTGCCGCCGACCGGCACGTTCAGATCCTGGGTATAGCAGGTGGCCGACGCCACCGACACGGGGATGCCCGCGAACGTCGCCGTGGAGGAGTAGTGCAGGTGCCCGGCCAGGATGCTGCGCACATCCGAGCCGCGCAATACCTTCGCCAGCCGCGCCTGGTCGCGCAATTCGACCGACACGGCCAGGTCGAGCACGCTCGGCACGGGTGGGTGGTGCATGGCGAGGATAGTGCCGTCCGGCGCCGGAATGCTCAGCTGCCCGGCCAGCCAGCGCAGCTGGGCATCGGTCACGGCGCCGTGGTGGTGGCCGGGAACGGAGGTGTCGAGCGTGATCAGGCGCAGGCCGCCGATGTAGTGGACGTGGTCGATCGGCTCGGTCGTCGGTGGCTCGTTCAGCAGGGTGCTGCGGAACGCGCCTCGGTCGTCATGGTTGCCCATCACCCAGAAGACGCGGGCGCCGAGCCGCGCAGCGGCCGGCTCCACGATCCGTTGCACGGCGCGGTAAGCATCCGGTTCGCCCTTGTCGGCCAGGTCGCCCGTGATGATGATGGCGTCCGGCCGGCCGGAGGAGGCCTCAACCTCCGCAAACAGCTGCGCGAGGTGGGCGGTGCTGTCGACCTGGTCGTACAGCTGCCCGCCGTTCGCAAGCAGGTGGGTGTCGCTGAGATGAAGCAGAAAATGGTCCGGCCTGGGGTATTCGGCCGTTCGAATGTTCACGGAGCTTCCATTCGTTGGGGCTAAGAACTCTTCGGTGAGTTCGCTGACTCTACTCCCACTATTTGATCAGCATGAGCTGAATCTCCGGTGAATGGCAGGCAAACAGGTTACGAGCACACGGATTCGACTCCGGACCCGCGTTACGGATGGGTCAGCCCGGAGGCCGCATCGGGGAAGACCGGTTTGTCCACGCTGTCGTCTTCGTAAGGCTCGGTCTGCTCGTGGCTTGCCTCGGCGGCGCGACGCCGTTCCGCCTCGAAGTCCCCCTCCAGACCGGTGAAACCACCGACCTGCGTTTCGTGCTTCCTGTGCTCTCTTCGGGCGCCCCATGACTGCCCGCGCTTATTTCCGACCATCTTTAAACGCTACGCCGATGCCGAACGGAGTCAACCACTCCACCGCGTGCGAAGCTGGACTGTGCGCACTTCTTCGACGATCAGCCCCGTTCGCTACTTGGTGGGGGCGTTCGCCGCAATATCACTGTTCGCCGGGCTCTACCTCTACTTCGTGCGTTCCCGCGCCGGCCAGACCATGGACCAGCTCGCCTTCGACGGCGCCGAGTTCGGGCGTCGCAGCGTCACCCCCCTCGCGCAGGAGCTGCTGGATGCGCTGCCGCTCGTCTCCGTCGTCGCCGGGCTGGTGCTCACCGGAGTCGTGACCATCGTGCGGCGCAACGGAAAGACCCTGATCGTGGCCTTCGGGGTGGCCCTGGCTGCCGTTCTGACCACCCAGCTGCTGAAAATCGCCCTCCTCACCCGGCCGGACCTCGGCGTGGAGGGCTACGACGGCAACTCATTCCCCTCGGGGCATACGACGGTGGCTGCGGCATCCGCTCTCGCGGTGTTCCTGGTCGCGAGTCCCCGCACGCGCGGCCTCGCCGCCCTGGGTGGATCCTGCTTCGCCATCGTGGCCGGCACCGCCACGCTGGCGAACGGCTGGCATCGGCCCAGCGACGTCATTGCGGCGCTTCTCGTCGTGGCGATCTGGGGGTGCGTTGCGGGCCTGGTACTGACCCGAGGCCCGTGGTCCATGGGGACCCTGTCTCTCGGCGGCGGGAAGGCGCGCCCACCGGCGGTCGACCGTCTGCAGCTGCGCCTCCTGGTGCCGTTCGCCGTGGTCGCGTTCGCGGCGTTCTGGGTCACCTACTTCCGCGCGTTCGGCGACACCCCCGGCACCCTCATCGCCTACATCGGCGGTGTCACCGCGATCGTCGCCGCGGGGCTCGGAATCGGATTGACGGGCATCCGTCTGTTTGCGCCCCTGCCCTGATCTGGCGGTATTTTCGGGGGTGTGTCCGTTCGGGACCGTGTGTAACACTGGGGCTATGTCCGTCACTCTCAGAGCGCTTCAGACCGTGGTTCCCTCGACAGTACTGTTCCAGGATCAGGTTCGCGACGTCTTCGCGGCCCAGCCGGGACTCAGTCGCCTGGCCCAGCGTCTGGTGACCGCATCGTTCAACCTGTCCGGGATCGACACCCGGCACACCGTCATCGACGAGCTCACCCTCGACGGGGCGACGGCCGATCCCCAGTTCTTCGACGCGGCCACGCAGCAGTTGCTCAAACCGAGCACCCGGGTGCGCAACGAGCTCTACATCGTGGAGGCGACGAAGCTGTTCGTCGAGGCGGGACGGCGCGCCCTCGAGGCGTGTCCCGGTATCGAGGCGTCGGACATCACGCATGTGGTGACCGTGTCGTGCACCGGTTTCTACGCTCCGGGCCCGGACTACATGCTCGTGCGCGAGCTGGGGCTGAACCCCGCGACGCAGCGCTACCACCTGGGTTTCATGGGCTGCTACGCGTCGATGCCGGCCCTGCGCACGGCGAAGCAGTTCGTGGAAGCCGACCCCGACGCCGTCGTGTTGATCGTCAGCGCCGAGCTGTGCTCCCTGCACCTGCGCACCTCCGACGACCCCGACACGATCGTGGCCTCGTCGCTGTTCTCTGATGGTGCGGCCGCCGGCATCGTGAGTTCCCGCGCCCCCGCTGCGGGCGAGAAGGCCCTCAACCTAGACCTGTTCGAGACCGTGATCACCCCCATCGGCGAGGGGGACATGGCGTGGAAGATCGGTGACGAGGGCTTCGAGATGGTCCTCAGCACCTACGTGCCGCACATCATCGACCAGCACATCGAGGGCGCGCTGGCGCCACTCTTCGCTCGGGACGCCGCGCTCGGGTCCGTGCTGGCACCGACCTCTGTTCCGGCCGGGGTGACCGCCGAAATGCGGCCGCTCGTGCCGGCCGGGGTGCCAGACGGGGTCTCCGCCGGGTCGGTGGCGCTCCTGGTCGCACCGGTTGTGGTCGCGGCGTCGGATGCCACACCGGCCACTGCGATCGCACACTGGGCGATTCACCCTGGCGGGCGCAGCATTCTGGACAAGACCGAGGCGAAGCTCGGGCTCAGTGAGGCGCAGCTGGTGCCCTCGCGGGAGACCCTCCGCAACTACGGGAACATGAGCAGCGCGACGATCCTGTTCGTGCTCAAGGCGATCCTCGATGCCCCGGCCACGGATGATGGTGAGCGGGTCTGCGCGATGGCGTTCGGCCCGGGGCTCACGGTGGAATCCGGGCTGATGACCGTCACCGCCGGATAGCCCGCGTGGACATCCCATCGCTGCGCCGGCGCGCGAGCGACGCCGTCGAGCTGATGGACGACCCTGACTGCGACCCCGACAAGCTCGCCGACACGTACGAGAACTTCCGGTTTGTGAATGCCGTGGTGTCGGGGTGGCGCGGGATGTACCGCCGCGACATCAGGCCGGCCCTGTCGCGCTCCCGGGAGAGCACCCTTCTCGACGTCGGGTGCGGCGGCGGGGACGTGGCCCGGTCGCTGGCCCGCTGGGCCGCCACGGACGGCCTGCGTCTTATCATCACCGCCGTCGATCCGGATGCCCGCGCGTACGCCTACGCGATGAGCCTGCCCCCACTGCCCGGGCTGACGTTTCGGCGGGCGCTCAGCTCGGACCTCGTTGACGAGGGGCGCCGGTTCGATTTCGTCGTCTCCAACCATGTGCTGCATCACCTCACCGGCGAACAGCTCGGCGGGCTGCTCGCCGACTCGGAACGCCTCGCCGCGCGCCGGGTGCTGCACGCTGACATCGAACGGAGCCGGTTCGCTTACCTGGGGTTCGGCCTCGGCACCTGGCCGCTCTTTCGCCGATCGTTCATTCGCGACGACGGGCTCACCTCCATTCGCCGCAGTTTCACGGCACCCGAGCTGCGCGAGGTGGTGCCGCCCGGATGGCAGGTGACGCGGGAGCATCCGTCCCGGCTCGTGCTGCGCTTCGAGGCGCCGCCGGCGTCGGCGCCAGCTGCGTCGGCGTCAGGGAGTGTGTCCGTTCCGGTCGAGAGTGACCGGCGCAGCGGGCTCGCTCAACCGGAACGGGAGCTCCCGAGCGGCAACGGGGAGGCGGTGCGTGACGTGATCGTGGTCGGCGGAGGCCCGGTGGGAATCCTGCTCGCCGGGCTGCTGGCGGTGCGCGGTGTCGACGTGGAGGTGCTCGAGCAGCGCGTCGAACCCTCGCTGCGGTCCCGGGCCATCGGCATCCACCCGCCGTCGCTGCGGGCGCTGGAGCAGCTGGGCGTGGCGGAGGAGATGATCGCCCAGTCGGTGCGGATCCGCGGCGGGGTGGTGCGCTCGGACGGGCGCACGCTGGGTCGGCTGGCGTTCAGCGAAACCACCGACCGAATGCAGAGCGTGATCTCGCTGCCGCAGTCCGAGACCGAGGCCGTGCTGCGCGCGCGGTTCGCCGAACTCGCGCCCGGCCGACTGCGCAACGGCGTCACCGTGACCGAGGTGCACGACCACGGCGATCGGGTCGCGGTTGAAACGGGCGGGGAGGGTGTGTTGGCCGGCGAGGCTCTCCAGGCCCGCTATGTCGTGGCGGCGGACGGCGCCCGCAGTCTCGTGCGCGACCTGCTCGGCATCCGCTGCACCGCACGCACCGGAGGCGAGACCTATCTGATGAGTGATTATCCCGACACGGGGGAGTATCCGGGGGAGGCCGTGCTCTTCTTCGAGCGGGGCGGTGTGGTCGAGTCGTTTCCGCTGCCGGGGGGCCGGCGCCGCTGGGTGGCCATGACCCCGGCGCTACTGACGGAGGCTACGTCCGACGACCTGGCCGCGCTCATCCGTGCCCGCACCGGCACGCGACTGCCCCCGACGACCTCGGCGGCCAGCAGCTTCTCGGTGCAGCAGCGTCTCGCCACGCGTCTCGTGGCCGGACGGGTCGTGCTCATTGGCGATGCGGCGCACCAGATCAGCCCGATCGGTGGTCAGGGCATGAATCTCGGCTGGCTCGACGCGCTGCAGCTGGCCCCGGCCCTGGCGCGGGCCCTGCGGGAACCGGATGCCGCCGCATCCGTTCTGGCCGACTACGACCGTCGCCGCCGGCGCAGCGCCAGGATGGCCGCCAGGCAGGCCGGTTTCAACATGGCGATGGGCAGTCCCGTGGAGGGGTTGCGACTGCGCGCGCGGAACGGCCTCGTGCGCGTGCTCGCCGTGCCGCCGACCAGCGCAGTGCTCGCCCGCGCTTTCACCATGCGCTGGCTGTAGCGCGCCACGGGCTCGGCCCGTGCATAACTCCTGCAATTCGGTGCCCCCGCGGCACGGGGGCCCGCAATCCCGGGGCAGCCACCAACTCGCCCCAGAATATGCAGGAGTTATGCATCGCGGCGAGGGATGCCCCGGGCGGACAGCTATCTGGCCGTCGCCGTGACCAGCGGGGTTCGCAGGCCGCGCACGGTCACGTCGCCGACGACAGCGGGGGTGATCGGGGTGGAGGTGACGTTCCCGGTGACCGGATCCGGCTTGAGGCCGAGCACTGTGCCGAGCACGGAGACGGCCGCCGCCGCCGACCAGGCCTGAGGGCGGCAGGCGGCCGGGTAGGGCACCGCCGCCGTGACCGCGGTGGATGCGTCGCCGGAGTGGAGTTCCGGCATGCGGTAGTCGAACGATTCGGCCGCCGCGAGCAGCCCCTGGATCAGGATGCCGGCCTCGGCGCCGAAGCCGGCCCGCCCGAGTCCGGCGATCGCGATCGCGGTGTCGTGGGTCCAGACCGAGCCGCCGTGGTAGCTGAGCGGCCAGTAGCCGACGGAATCCGTCGACATCGTGCGCAGGCCGTAGCCGGAGTTCAGCTCGGGCGACACGAGCCGGGCGGCCACGAGGGCCGATTCCTCGGCGGAGAGCAGTCCGGTTCCGAGGAGGTGGCCGATGTTGCTGGTCACGGTGTCGACGGGGCGCTTGAAAGCATCGAGGGCAACGGCCGGGTAGCGGCCAGCCGGCGAGTCGATCCAGAACGATTCTCGGAACCGGGTCTGGAGCGCTTCCGCCCGGGCGCGCCACGCGTCGCCTCCGGCACGGTTGAACGCGTCGAGCAGCTCGGCGCCGCCGATGTAGGCCTCGTAGGCGTAGGCCTGCACCTCGCAGAGTGCGATCGGCCCGTCGGCGAGGCTGCCATCGCGCCATTGGATCGAGTCGCCGGAGTCCTTCCAGCCCTGGTTCGCCAGGCCGTGGCCGGTGATGTCGACGTATTCGAGGAAGCCGTCGCCGTCGCTGTCGCCGAAGTCGCGCATCCAGCCGAGGGCCGCTTCGAGGGCAGGCAGCAGAGCCTCGACCTCGGCGTCGGCCAGACCCCACCGGTAGGCGTCGCGCAGCAGGCAGATCCAGAGCGGGGTGGCGTCGACGGTGCCGTAGTACAGCGGGGGCAGCGACAGGCTCTCGCCGGGCATCGAGTACACGTCGGGGCGCAACTCGTGCATGATCTTGCCGGGCTGCTCCGCGGTCTCGGTGTCGCTCTTCGTGCCCTGCAACTGGGCGAGCAGGCGCAGCGTGGAACCCGCGATCTCGGTGCCGAGCGGGAGAAGGAAGCGCGCCGCCCAGATCGAGTCCCGGCCGAACAGGGTGAAGAACCAGGGTGCGCCGGCGGCCAGGAACGCCTCGTCCGGGCTCGTTGTGGTGGCCATCCGCAGACCGGTCAGGTCATCGAGGGCGCGCTGCACCCAGCGGCCGAGGCGTGCGTCGCCGGAACTCACCGACACGCCGTCCCACGCCGGCAGCCCCGTCGCGGCTTGCACCACGGTGGCGGAGTGCGCAATGTCCACGGTCCACTCCACGGTGACGCTGCCTTTCGCGGGCACGGTGACCGCCCAGGTGCCGGCCACCTCGGAGGCGGTCTCCTCAGCGGCGGCGACGATCATCCCGTCGCCGCTGACTTGTACCAGCGCCGTCACGGCCAGGGTCGACAGACGGATGCCGTCACTCACCTCCGTCACGGTGACGTCCGGTGAATCGGGCAGGTCCACGCCTCCGAAAGCGTCGCGCTCGGCAGCCCCCGCGAGGCCTGCCTTCACGGTCTGCATGTCGGCGAAATCGGGCGTCAGGCGCACGGACACGGTCGTGTCGACAGGCTGATCGAGTCCCGAGATGATCTCGATGCGCTCGGAGAGGCGCCCCGCGGTGACCGTGCGGGTGACCTCGAGCCGCAGCCGCGGGTCGGCGGTGCGGTCGTCGAGGTGGCGGAGCAGCGAGGTGAAGGTGACCGCTCCCGCACCGCGCTGGGCACGTCCGATCGCTTCACCGGTCTGGCCGCCGATCAGCACGTTCCAACCGGAGAGAACCCGGGTATCCGCGTGATAGAGGCCGTGGATGGGCTTGTCTGTATGCCCGTCGGACCGCGACCACGCCTGGGTGGGGGCCGCCAGAACGATGGCGGAATCATGGAGCAGAGGCTGGACAGGGTGAGTGAACATGAGCGAGGTACGACTCCAGAGGGATTAAGGTGCGGATCTGCGGGGAGATGAAGGCGCAGGAGAGGGGGCAGGGGAGTGACGGGGAAGAGCGGGCGGTGCCGGCTATTCCTTCACGGCCCCGTCGGTGGTGTTCATGATGCGCTTCTGGAAGATGAAGAACATCACCGCGACCGGGATGGTCATGATCGCCGCCGCGGCCAGTTTGAGCGGGTACTGGGTGCCCTGGCTCAGCTGCCCGGACGCCAGTGAGGCCACACCCTTGGTCAGGGTGGTCAGCTCGGGCGACTGCGTGGCGACGATGAAGTGCGACAGCTCGTTCCAGGAACCCTGGAACGACAGGATGATGATGGTCACCAGCGCCGGACGGGCCATCGGCAGCACGATCGACCAGAACACCCGGAAGGTGCCGGCCCCGTCGATGCGGGCCTGCTCCTCCACGCTGGCCGGAATCGACTCGAAGAAGTTCTTCATGATGAAGACGCCGGCGGCGTCCGTGAGCAGCGGCACGATCATGGCCACGTAGGTGTCGTAAATGCCGAGCTGGTTGATCACCAGGAACTTGGGGATCAGCAGCACCACACCGGGCACGCTCATCACGGCGATGAGCAGCGCGAAGATCACGTTGCGGCCCCGGAAGTGCAACCGGGCGAGGGCGTACCCGGCCAGGGAGTTGAAGAAGACGCGGCCGAGGGTGACGAAGACCGTGACGATGGCGGAGTTCTGGAACCAGACCGGGAAGTCCGAGTTGAGGAACAACCTCTCGTACGCGGCCGTGGACCAGGTCTGCGGCAGCAGCGACATGGGATTGCTGGCCGCATCGCCATCCGTTTTGAAAGAGGTGGCGACCTGAATCAGAAACGGGGCGATGTAGATCATCGCGAGCACGATCAGGATCGCGTAGAGCAGCGACTTGCCGGCGACCGCGCGGTTCGGCAGCTTCTCCCGGCTCAGGGCGCGCAGGCGCCGGGACGGGGAGACGGTGCGCTCGCGGGTTCTCGTCGTGGTGCTCATTTCGAACCTCCGGATGTCGGATTCTGCAGATACGGACGCATCCGTCGTTCGGAGACCCGACGTTCGGCCAGCAACCAGCGCTGGAAGAGGGTGAAGGCCACGATGATCACGAACAGGATGAACGCGATCGCGGCACCCTGGCCCCAGGCCTGGTTGGTGAAGGCCGCCTGATAGGAGAGATAGGCCGGCGTGAGCGTGGTCTTGCCCGGGCCGCCCTGGGTGCCGGTGTAGATCTGGTCGAAGACCTGCCAGGCACCGATCAGGCCGAGGGTGAGCACGGTGAAGAGGGTCGGCCGCAGCTGGGGGAGGGTGACCCGCCAGAACCGCTGCCAGCCGTTGGCTCCGTCCATCATGGCCGCTTCGACGACGTCGCCGCTGAGGTTCTGCAGCGCGGCGATGAACAGCAGCATGAACGTGCCGCTGGTGGTGAACACGGCCATCAGGATGAAGGCGCTCATGGCCACGGATGGCCCGGCGAGCCACTCCCAGAAGGAGATGCCGAGGAACGTGTTGCCGGTGAGCGCGGCCGGCCCGGTCTCGACGCCGAACAGGCCGAGGAAGTTGTGCAGCACACCGCTGGGGTCATTGAACCAGTTCGGTCCGTTGATGCCGATGAAGGCGAGCAGTTTGTTGACCGCTCCGCTGGCGCTGAACAGGAACAGCCAGAGCACCGTGATGGCGACCGAGCTGGTCACCGACGGGAAGTAGAACGCGGTGCGGAAGAAACCGCGGCCGCGCAGGATCTGCCGGTTGACCAGCACGGCCAGCAGCAGCGACAGCATGGTCTGGGTCGGCACGACCAGGAGGACGTACCAGGCGTTGTTGCGCAGCGCCGTTCCGAAGTCCTGTTCGGCCAGGCCGCCGCCGCCGACCAGGGCGGAGTAGTTGTCGAGGCCCACAAACGACACGGTGCCGCCGAAGGGGCTGCCGCGGCCGTTCCAGTCGGAGAAGCTGACCCACAGGGCCATTAGCACCGGAATGACCAGGAACATGCCGAGCAGGATGATCATCGGGGCGGTGAAGAGCCACCCCGAGGCGGCCTCGCCGCTCCGGAGGCCGGAGCGGCGGGCTGTGCGTGCGGGCGTCGACATGGTGGACTACTTCAGCAGTGCTTCGAGGTTCTTCTGCACGGAGTCGAGGATCGCCTGTGCGTCCCCGGTCTTCAGCGACTCGAGCTGCGCGTTGAGGTCGCTCACGACATCCGCGGCGCCCTTCACGTTGGGCACGCCCTGGGCGTAGTCAGCGCCGTCGAGGAAGGCGACGAGGGTGGGGTTGGCGGTCTTCCACTCGTCGGCGGCGGACTCGATCGAGGGCATCGGACCGAACTCCTCGGAGAAGGTGAGCTGGGCGTCCTTGCTGGTGAGTTGTTCCACCAGGTCGAGGGCGGCAGCCTGGTTGGGGCTGTCGGCGGCGATGCCCCAGCAGTTGGTGAACTGCAGGGTGCCCTGGCCCTCCGGGCCCGCGGGCAGCTCGGCGACCGTGTAGTTGACCGCGGGGAAGTCGCTCTTCATCGCGCCCGTGATCCAGTTGCCCTCGATGGTCATGGCCGAGAGCTGCTTGCCGAACGCCTCGCCACCCCAGCCGGCGCCGATTTCGCTGGCGTAGCTCATCACTCCGTCGTTAAGAAGGGTCTGCGCGTATTCGAGGCCCGCGACGCTCTCCGCGCTGTTCGCGGTGGCTTCGGTGTTGTCCTCGTTCATCAGGCTGCCGCCGGCCTGCGCCATGAAAGCGCCGAGGCGGGCGTACTCGCCCCCGAGGGAGAGTCCGACCTGGGTGTCGGTGGTGAGGGTCTTGCTCACGGCGGCGAGCTCATCCCAGGTGGTGGGGATGTCGGCGTCGGTGAGCCCGGCCTGGGCCCAGAGGTCGGTGTTGATGACCAGACCCAGGGTCGAGAAGTCCTTCGGCGCGCAGTAGAACTCGTCCTCGTAGGTGAAGGAGCTGACCAGGCTCGGGTAGAAGTCGTCCTTGTTGGCGAGCTGGTCGCCGTAGGCCAGGAGCGAGCCGTTCGAGGCGTAACCGGCGAGGGCATCCGTCGAGAGGTAGAAGACGTCTGCGGGCTTCTGGGCGGCGAAGCCCTGGGCGAGCTGCTGGTTCAGGTCGCTGGCGACGCTGACCTTGGCGTCGGTGCCGGATTTCTCGGACCAGGCGGCTACAGCGGCGTTGACGGATGCGGTCTCGGCGTCGCCGCTGGAACCGATCAGGATGTTGAGTCCCTTGGACGAATCGCTGGTCAGGTCTCCGCCTGCTTCGCCGGTGTCGCCGCCGAAGCCGGATCCGGAACCGCAGGCGCTGAGGGTGAGGGCGCCGACCACGGCGAGCCCGGTTCCGATCAACCGGCGGGAGTTGCGTCGTTGCATCTTGTTTCTCCTTGAGTCGCGCATCGATGCGCGGTTGCTTGTGTACAAGTCACGATAGCTGAAAAGATTTGATCGATCAAATTTTTCTTTTGAACGATCCAATACCCGTGTTTCCGGGGATCAGGGTGAGCCGTGAAGAAGAACAGAAAATACCCTGACCGGCAGTCCGATCGGAGCGGGGAGTCGCCTGACCGGGCGGCCGAGCGCAGCGGCCCTGGCGTTGAAGACGGGCCGGCGGGACGCGCTATTCTGTGGAGAAAGGTGTTTGATCGTTCAATTTCACGGGGGCAGGCGCGTCCGGTTCAGTCTTGAGGCAGGAGCGGTTATGGGTGGGTTTCCCACGGTGACGGATGTCGCCCTCGCGGCCGGCGTCTCCCGCCAGACCGTCTCGAATGTGATGAACTCGCCCGGCATCGTGCGCGCCGACACCCGCCAACGGGTTGAGGTCGCGATCGCCGAGCTCGGATATCGGCCGCACGCCTCCGCCCGTCGGCTGCGCACCCGGCGCAGCTCAACCATCGGCATCCGTCTGGACCCCATGATCGACGGCATCTCCGGTTCGGTGCTCGACCGGTTTCTGCACGCCCTGACCGAGCAGGCCGACACCCAGGGACTGCGCGTGCTGCTCTTCACCGCCACGAGCCCCGCCGACGAAATCACCCAGTTCCAACGCCTGAACGACGGCGCGGATGTCGACGGTTTCGTGCTCACCTCAACGTTCGCCGGCGACCCGCGCACCAACTGGCTGGTCGAGAACGGCATCTCCTTCGTTACCTTCGGACGCCCCTGGGGCGTCGACGATATGAACGACCCGCAGCACCTGTGGGTCGACGTGGACGGCTGGTCCGGCCTGCACGCAGCCACCCAGGCGCAGCAGGAGGCCGGCGCCCGGCGCATCGCCTATATCGGCTGGCCCAGCCCGTCGGGTACCGGCGACGAGCGCCGCCGGGGATGGCACGACGCGATGATCGAGCGCGGCGATGTCTCGGAGCAGGAACTGGCCGAGCTCGAGATCGTCACCATCGACGGCGTCAGCCAGGGCACCGCGGCCATGCAGCAGCTGCGGCAGAAGGCCGGCCAGGTCGACGCGGTGCTCTGCGCCAGCGATTCCCTCGCCCTCGGCGCGATGATCGCCAACCCCGAGCGTGTGCCCGTCACCGGCTTCGACAACACGCCGGTCGCCGCCGCGATCGGTCTCTCCAGCATCGACCAGGCCGTGGCCGAGGTCGCCGCCGGGGTGCTGGAGCTGCTGACCGGCGAGTTCGGCGGCAAGGTGCACGGCGCCCCGGAGTCGGCCGAACCTCGGCACCGGCTGATCACCCCCCGGCTGGTCGTGCGCGAGTTCGCCGCCATCCCGATGGACGTGCCGAACTAGCCGCTAGCATGGCGCCATGACTCTCCCCGAGGTTGCCGGTCTTCCTGCTGTCGTGGCCGTGCCAGACGCGTGGAACCTCACCGGGCGCACCGCCCTGGTCACCGGGGCCGGCAGCGCCTCCGGGATCGGATTCGCCGCGGCACGGATGCTGGGCGAACTGGGCGCGCACGTTGTGCTCACCGCCACGACCGAACGGGTGCACGAGCGCGCGGCCGAGCTGTCGGAACGGGGCATCACGGCATCCGGCATCGTCTGCACCCTCGACACCGAGGCCGGTGCGCTGGTGCTCGCCGACGCCCTCGCCGACGCCCGGCTGACACCGACAATCCTGGTGAACAACGCGGGCATGATCGCCGTCGGCGACGCCGAGATGCTGCAGGGCGACATCAGCACCACGCTGCCGGGCGACTGGGATCGCGGCCTCGCAATCAACCTCTCCACCGCTTTCCACGCCACGCGTACGGTGATCGGCTTCATGCACGCGGCGGCCTGGGGGCGAATCGTCACGGTGTCCAGCGTGACGGGGCCGGTAATGGCATCGCGCGGGGATCTCACCTACGCGGCAGCGAAGGCCGGGCTGGCCGGCCTCACCCGGGCGCTTGCCGTGGACGAGGCCGGGCTCGGCATCACCGCGAACGCCGTGGCGCCGGGCTGGATCGAGACCGGGTCGCAGCTACAGAGCGAGGTGGTCGAGGGCGCACTCGTTCCCCTCGGGCGCAGCGGGACGGCGGCGGAGGTGGCATCCGTGATCGCCTGGCTGGCCTCGCCCGGCGCGTCCTACGTCACCGGCCAGACCATCGTCGTCGACGGTGGCAACAGCGTGGCCGAGGAGCGTCGCTCCGGGTTCGGGAGGCCGACCGCAGGGCAGCCCGGCCCGGTGTCGTTGACTAGCCCGGTGCAGTTGAATGGATAGGTGACCTCTGCACTGATCGACCGCCTCCGCTCCGACCTCAGCACCGCCAACTTCTCGGTGTCGGCCCTCACTGGCCTGTGGGGGATCGACGCGGATGCCGCACTGCACCGCAATCAACGGGTACCGGCGTTGCGGGCGCTCGCCGGTCTTCGGGAGAGGCTCGGGCACACCGAGCCCTGCGCCACGCTGGCCTGCCTGTTCGTTCTCGGCCTGCCCGTTGATCGTGCGGCTCTCGACGCCGCCCTCCCCGCGCTGGGCGCTGCCGGAGCCGAGGAACTGGGATTGGTCGCAGCCGGTGCCTCCGTCGAACCCGACGCCGGCAACGCCGTGCGCCCGCTGCTCGAGCTGCGGCCCTACAGCTTCGTCGACGCGCACGGCGCGGGAAGCTGGTGGATCGCCTCCGACCTCGGCGAGCTCGCGCTCGGGCATCCGCTCGGCGAAAGCCACGTGCTCGGAGTGGGTGGGGCCTCCCTCACCCTGAGCGGACTGCTGATGCCGACCTCGGTGTCCAGCGCCCTCGACCTGGGCACCGGGTGCGGTATCCAGGCGATGCACGCGTCCCGGCACGCCGACCGGGTGGTGGCCACCGATATCTCGGCGCGCGCGCTCGATTTCGCCGCGCTGAACGCGGAGCTGAACGAGATCGGCAACATCGAATTCCGGCGCGGCAGCCTGTTCGAACCGGTCGCGGGGGAGCGCTTCGACCACATCATCTCGAATCCGCCGTTCGTGATCACCCCGCGCGTGCCGGGCATTCCGAGCTACGAGTACCGCGATGGCGGTCTGGTCGGTGATGCCCTCGTCGAGGCGGTCGTGCGTGGCGCGGTCGGGCACCTCACGCACGGTGGCGTCGCCCAGCTGCTCGGCAACTGGGAATACCGCACCGATCAGGATGCCTTCGACCGCCTGGCAGGATGGCTCGACACACCGGCCGCTTCTGCGCTGCCTCTCGACGCCTGGATCGTCGAACGCGAGGTGCAGTCTCCCGCGCTCTACGCCGAGACCTGGATCCGCGACGGCGGTACCCGGCCGGGCACCGCCGACTTCGACCGCCTCTATGACGCCTGGCTCGACGACTTCGGGGCGCGCGGCGTGAGCCAGGTCGGCTTCGGCTACATGCTGCTGCGCCGCCCGGCCGCCGACACCCGTGCCTGGCGCCGCCTCGAACGTCTGCCCGGCGGCCTCGGCCACAATCCCGGTGGCCTGGGCAGTCACCTCGCCGCCTGTCTCGCCGCCCACGACGGGCAGGCGTCGACGGATGACGCCCACCTCGCCCGCGCTCGGCTCGTCGTCGCCTCCGATGTCACCGAGGAACGGCACTACTGGCCCGGCCAGGAAGACCCCACTCTGATGACGCTGCACCAGGGCAGCGGATTCGGCCGGTCAATCTCGCTGGACACCGGTCTGGCCGCCCTGGTCGGCGCCTCCGATGGCGAGCTCGACGTCGGCTCGATCGTCGCCGCGCTGGCCCAACTTCTCGACGTCGACGAGCACGCACTCGCCGCGGAGCTGTTCCCGCGCGTGCGGGAGCTGCTCGACGACGGCTTTCTGCAGCATCCGCTCGGCTGACCATCGACGGCCGGTGCGGCGTCGAACGCAGACTCGGAGATTTTCGCGAAACGCCGTTTCGTGGGGCGACGGATGCCGGGTATCGGCACATTCTCCGCAGAAAGGTGCGCGCCCCTACCCTCACCTCCCGTCCCGCGCGCCACACCCATTCCGACCAGCCACTTCACCCTCCGCTGAGGTAGCTTGGACGTATTGTCCGGCCCGTTCGGAGAGGAGAACGTCGGCGCCACCCGTGACGCCGCCACAGCCATGAAACGTCGAACCTTTCTGCTCGGCTCGGTCTCCGGCCTGAGCCTGGTCGCGCTCACCGCGTGCGTGGCGCCGACTCCCCGGCCCACGGCACCCGGCACGCCCAAACCCACCTCGACGCCGTCGCTCGTGCCGAAGCCGGCCGCTATGCGCCGCACATCCTGGTCGGCCGATCCGTTTGCGCGCGGCTCCTTCAGTTTCCCTTCGGTCGGTGCCACGCCCGAGCAGCGCGCCGCGCTCAGTCAGCCCGTCAATGACCGCCTGTTCTTCGCCGGTGAGGCCACCTCCGCCGACGCGCCCGGCACCGTGCAGGGTGCCAGCGACTCCGGGCAGCGGGCCGCCCGTGACGTGATCCTTGCCGCCTCGCTGGGGGAGCGCATTGCCGTGATCGGCGCCGGAATAGCCGGGCTCGCGGCGGCCCGGGACCTCAAAGACGCCGGTTTCGACGTCGTGATGGTCGAGGCCCGTGACCGCATCGGCGGCCGCATCGACACCGTCACCGATAAGGACTGGCCGTTCCCGATCGAGCTCGGCGCGTCCTTCGTGCGGCGCCCCGGTCAGACCACCCTCGACGAGGATCTCACCGCGCGCGGCGTGGCCACGGCCCCGTTCTCCGGCGTGCCCGAGGCCCGCACCACGGCCGGTACGGTCGTCGAGGTTCCCGAGACCGGCCCACAGGCAGTCGCCACGGCCCTGGCCTGGGCAGCCGAGCAGCCCGCCGACGTGTCCATCGCCCAGGCCCTTGCCGATTCGGGGGCCTCCAAGCTCTCGACAACGGATGCCGACACCGGCGTTTCCGACGCCGACTGGCTCGATTACCAGATCACGGTGGTGCTCGACCGGAAGACCGGCGCGCCCGTCTCGAAGCAGTCCTCCTGGTACTCGGAAGCCAACGCCACCCCGGAATCCGAGGCCGACGCCGGCGAGGATCGCATCGTGCTGGGCGGCTACGCCACCCTCCTCACCGACCTCAGCGAGGGTATTGACGTTCTCGCCTCGAGCGTGGTCACCAGAATCGCCTACGGTGATGCCGGTGCCAGCCTCCGGCTCGGCAACGGAGAGTCGCTGTCCGCCGACCGGGTCGTCGTCACGGTGCCGCTGGGCGTGCTGAAGAGCAAGGTGATGGAGTTCGACCCGCCGCTGCCCTTCGCGCATCGCGGCGCGATCTCGGCCCTCGGCATGGGCACGCTCGACAAGATCTGGCTGCAGTTCGACGAACCGTTCTGGGAGACAGATGCCCCGCTCTGGTCCACGGTCGGCGGCGACGACGACTTCCGCGTCTGGATCAACATGGTTCCGCTCACGGGCGAGCCGGTGTTGGTGGGTCTGGTGGCCGCGGAGACCGCGCTGCGCCTCGCCGAGGTCGACGACGACGAGTTCCTGGCTTCCGCCCTGAGCAGCCTTGAGCCGTTCTACTCCGGCGTGCCGACGGCCACGCCCACCCCGGAGTAGAAGAAAACTCCCGGTCAGTTCAACGACGAGGCCAACGATCGCAATCCTGAGCTTCGTAGTGTATGCTCCTGCCAACGTCCAGTCGGTGAAATCCGTCCCCCAATCGGGGCACGTTTTCATGCATGCGTAGCCCGCCGTGGTGCAGCGCCCAGAGGTCCAGTCGTTACCCTGACTGGCCTTGCCGACGGATTCCTGAAGGGTGAACACCCTGGTCTTGTTTGGGTTCGTTCCGCCGGCCATCCCAGTGAGGTCGCCGCTGAGATTCACCACCTCGCCCGCGACTGCTCCACTTCTCTGCTGGACCATGTGATTGCTGTGCTCCCCATGAATACCTTTCTCGACCTCGAATCCGTCGTTCTCCTTGACTTCGACCCTGACCTGCCCTGCGAAGGTACCCACCACATTCGCGGACTGAGCGGGCATCAGCCCACCGCCCCTGGCTCGTATATGGTGATCTCGCCCTGCTGCGGCCCCAAGGTCGTGCAGTGCACTCCCCGGGTTCTCGCGATGCAGGCATCCGGTGTGCTCTACTGTGGCGCCTGCCAGGGCGAGCACCTGACCAGCGAATACACCTTCACGCCGCTGTAGGCCGCTCGGGCGGGGGGCGGCGCCATGACCGCTGGGGCAGCCTCGAGGTTGACGTCAGCACCGACGCGATCGCGATGAAGATCAGCAGGGCGACAGCGCAGTAGATCGCGGTCTCGAGCGGCCCGCTGACCTGCACCGGGTCGAGGAAGAAATACGGGTACCAGCCGACGATCGACCCGCGGATGAGCGTGAACACCCCCCAGATCGAAGGTGCCACGAGAGTCCAGACCAGGATTTTCCAGGGCAGGCGGGCCTTGCCGACATCCGTCAGCCAGTCGAGGAGCGCGATCGTGGGAATCCAGAAGTGCAGCAGCTGGCTCGACCAGGGCACCTCGATCGTGTAGTCCCGGGTCGAGGACTGGATGACGATGGTCAGGAACACGATCCCGGAGACGGTGATGTAGGTCGTGACCAGAAGCCGGAACCAGTCCAGCCAGGGTGGGTCGATCGTGTGCCGGAACGCGGCGATCGCGGCGACGACGAAAGTGACGACCGCGGCCATTCCACTCTGTACGGTGAAATAGCTGAAGTAGTTGTAGATCTGGAACGTGGCGAAACCGAGCACGTAGTCGAAGTAGCCAATCAGGGCCACCACGCCCATTCCGGCGAGCAGCAGGCGGCCGATGCCGAACCCGTGGCGCACGCGCGTCGCGGCGTTCATCCGAGCGGGTTCACGTGCTCGCGCAGACATGACCCCACGCTACGCCAGCTGGTCCGGTTCCCGCTGACTCCGGCATCGGTCGAGCGTCAGAAACCGATCCGGAAGCCGGTCTCGCCGAGCGGCGGCAGCGTGGTCACGTCGACCGCCTCCACCCGGGCCGACGGCGGCCCATGCTGAAGCCACGCCAGCATTACCCAGACGGATGCCGCGTCGCCCTCCAGCTCGGCCTCCACCGCGCCATCCGTGCGGTTGCGCACGAACCCCGCGAGCCCGAGACGGCGTGCCTCGGCCTGGGTGTAGTAGCGGAACCCCACCCCCTGCACGATCCCACGCACGACCGCCTGTTTGCGAACCATGCCTCCAGTGTGCCTCGCCCTCGGCGCTCCCGCACTTCTCAGGCGGAGTCGCGCCAGACGATCGGGGTCTCGAGCAGGATGCCGTCGGCCGGCTGCTCCTCGCCGCGCAGCTGCCCGAGCACACACTCCGCCGCCCGCTCGCCGAGGCCGAAGGCCGGCTGGTGCACGGTCGACAGATGCGGCTGGGTGCGCAACGCCCAGGAACTGTCATCGAAGCCGACGATGCCCACGTCGCCGGGCACGCTGCGCCCGGCGTGGCGGAGAGCCTCGAGGGCTCCGGCCGCAACCGCGTCGGAGGCGGCGAACACGCCGTCGATCAGCGGGTCGCGGTCGAGCAGCGCGCGCATGCCCTCGACCCCGTCGGTGAATGTATACAGCGGCACGCGGGCGACGAGGGCCGGGTCGAAGCGGTCGCCCAGGGCATCCGTGAAGCCGGCCAGACGGTCCGCGCCCGAATCGCGGTCCAGTGCGGCCGCGACCATGCCGATGCGCGTGCGTCCGGTCTGCATGAGACGTTCGGTGATGGCGCGCGCCGACGCCCGGTTGTCGATGCCCACGAAGGGAAGCTGGTGCAGGTCGGGCGGATGCCCCACGAACGCGGCCGGAAGGCGCAGCTTCTCGATTACCCGGGTGATCGGGTCTTCCTGTCGGGCCGAGACGATGACGACCCCGTCGACGAAACCGCCACTGAGGTAGCGGGCGACGCGGTCGGTGTCGCGCTGGGAATCGATGACCAGGCTGACCATCTGGTAGTCGGCACGGGAGAGCACGGTGTTGGCTCCGAGCAGGATGCCGCCGATGTTGGGGTCGTCCAGAAACAGGGAGTGCGGCTCGTGCACGATGAAACCGACGGCCTCCGAGCGCTGCATGACCAGGCTCCGGGCGGCGTTGTTCGGCACGTAACCGACCTTCTCGATGGCGGCCTCGATGGCGATGCGGGCCGAGGCCGAGACGTAGGGCTCGCCGTTCACGACCCGGCTCACGGTCCCGCGGGACACGCCGGCTTCCACGGCGACATCGTGGATCGTCGCACGTCTGTGCCGAGACGGGATTGTCACCATTTCATAACTGTAACGCTCGCGATCGAAGTTCGTACTTGACACGGCCCTTGCGACATCCATACTCTGTGTACGTTCACAGAGAACCCAACGGCGCGTTTTACTCCCGACTCTGTGCACGTTCACAGAGTCGTCAACACGGTGTGTACACCGCGATGACGACAACCACAGTCAGGGAATACATGAACTCGCGATCGGCCACTTCGCACGGTACGGCTCCGGCCAGCCCGTTCGTACATGAGGGCATCGCCTACGGCTGCGACTACAACCCGGAGCAGTGGGGACCTGACGTCTGGACCGAAGACGTGCACCTCATGCGGGAGGCCGGCATCGACCTGGTTGCCATCAACATCTTCGGCTGGTCCCACATCGAACCTCGCCCGGGCGAGTATGACTTCGCCACCCTTGACACCATCATCGAGCTGCTGCACGCCAACGGCATCCAGGTCAACCTCGGCACCGGCACCTCGTCGCCGCCGCCGTGGCTGACCACGCTCCACCCCGAGATTCTCCCGGTGGCCGACGACGGAACCACGCGTTTCCCGGGCGGCCGCCAGGCCTGGTGCCCG
>JBBQDC010000028.1:0-26444 GCA_038319305.1 Actinomycetales bacterium
GCGGCACACCACCAGCTGCTCGGCCACGGCCTCGCCGTGCAGGGACTGCGCGCCGCCGATGTGCGCGGCCGGATCGGGATCGCCAACACGCATTCGCCCGTGCAGGCCGCCAGCGGTCGCGAAGCCGACGAGGTCGCAGCCATGCTCTTCGACGTGCTGCACAACCGCCTGTTTGCCGATGCGGTGCTGCTCGGCCGGTACCCGGAACCGCCGGAGCCCTACCAGGTGCCCCTGCGGCAGCTCCTGGAAACTGAACCGGACGACCTGCGCACCATCCACCAGCCGCTGGACTTCTACGGACTGGGCTACTCCCAGCCCAGTCGGATCAAGGCCGGCGCCGCGGCTCCGAAGACCCCGACCGGACCACTTCCCAGCGGGCCACCGGAGAAGGTCATCGCGTTTCCCTTCCACGTCATCCCGTTTCGAGAGTTCCCGGTGACCAGCGCCGGTACGGCCATCGCCCCCGAATACCTCGGCGTGGCCCTTGGCGAGCTGCGCGATCGCTACGCGGAGAACCTGCCTCCCGTGTGCATCACGGCCGGCGGAGCGAGCTTCACCGACGTCGCCGACAAGTGGGGTGCCGTGCACGACCCGGCCCGAATCGACTACCTGGCCGAGCACATCACGGCGGCGCTCGCCGCGGTGGCCCCCGGCGGAATCGCCGACGGAGTCACCCTGCAGGGCTACACGATCTGGTCGCTGCTGGACAGCTTCGAGTGGACGGCCGGCTACACCCAGCGGTTCGGCCTCGTGCACGTGGACTTCCTCGACGGCACCCGTACCCGCACGCCCAAGTCCTCCTACCGCTGGCTGCAGAAGGTGCTCGCCGCCCGCTGATACCGGCCCTCTGCCGTCCTCATGGCCGAACCGTAACGGGGCCACGGGGTTCGGCGACGCAGGGTGATCGAGCCGAGCAGGCCGAAAGCCAGCGTGTAACCGAGGATGAAGTCGGCCTTGCCGAGCGGCTTCCCGGGCGGCCGGGTCGGCTGACGGATGCGCCGCAATCAGGGCCAGGAACGCCGCCTCAGTGTCTCGGGTACCGGTCGAGGAGAGTAGCCCGGCCGGGGTGTCGTCGGCGAGAACCTCGCCCTGTAGCATCAGGAGCAGCCGGTCGCAGCGGCTCGCCTCGTCCATCACGTGGCTGGACACGAGCACGCTCGTCCCGGTGGCGGCCAGCCCGTGGAACAGCGCGCACAGCTCCACCCGCAGCACGAGGTCAAGGCCAACGGTCGGTTCATCGAGCACGAGGAGCTCGGGGGAGCCGAGCACGGCGGCGAAGTTTTGCACGATCTGCACCCCGCCGATCGAGCGCATCAGGGTGGTCTTATCGCAGCCGCTCGGCCCGATCAGGTCGACGACCAGGCCGCGGAGCACGCTCAGGCTCAGGCCGTGCAGCACCGAATGCTTCCGCCGTCGGGCATGCAGGTCGCGCACGACAACGGCGTGAGCGGATGTGCGCGTCATCGTTGCATTATTCGGCGATCAGTAGCATTAGTCAGCATCCGCCGACGATGATTCTTGGAGTGTCGTGGGAAGTACATGGGAGCCTCAGGGCGCGTGGATATGATGGAGTCGCATCGCACGTCACGATGTCCCGGGCCTCTGCCCGCCGCGCTCGATCACAAGGAGACGCTGCCATGGAATGGCTCATCCCGGTCCTCATCATTGTTGTACTCGTCGTCATCATTGGAATTTATCTCTGGGCGACGTACAACTCCCTGGTCACCCTCAAGGTGCGCGTGGACGAGGCATGGAGTGATATCACCGTTCAGCTCAAGCGACGGGCCGACCTGATCCCCAACCTGATCGAGACGGTCAAGGGCTACGCGGCACACGAGCGGGCCGTCTTCGAGAACGTCACCAAGGCACGAGCCGAGTCGATCAATGCGCAGGGTCCGGCCGAAGCGGCCGCCGCAGAAAACCACATGCAGACCGCACTGCGCAGCATCTTCGCCGTGGCGGAGGCCTACCCGCAGCTCCAGGCCAGCCAGAACTACCTGCAGTTGCAGGGCGAGCTCGTCGACACCGAAGACAAGATCCAGGCCTCACGCCGGTTCTACAACGGCGGCGTTCGCGAATTGAATACGAAGATTCAGGTCTTCCCCAATAACCTCATCGCCCGAAACCTCGGGTTCACCCAGCGAGACTTCTTCGAGGTGTCCGACTCCGCCGCCATCGCGGAGCCACCTCGCGTTCAGTTCTAGCGGAAGGCGGCCATGTACAGCGCTATTGCGCGCAACAAGCGCAACACCGTCTTCATCATCATCCTGTTCATCGCCATCATCACGGGTCTCGGCTGGCTGGCCAACGCCGTCTATAGCACGCAGGGCAACTACAGCATCCTGATCCTCACGGTCGTCTTCGCCACGGGATACGCCCTGGTGCAATACTTCGTGGCCGGGCGCCAGGCGATCGCGATGAGCGGCGGCATCCGCATCAACAGCAAGTCGGAGAATCCGAGGCTCTGGAACATCGTCGAGAACCTCTCGATCACCACCGGCACGCCCATGCCCGCGATCTATGTGATCAACGACCCGGCGCCGAACGCGTTCGCGACCGGGCGCGACCCGCAGCACGCGATCGTGGCGGCCACCACCGGCCTGCTGGAGATCATGACCGACTCCGAGCTCGAGGGCGTCATGGCGCACGAGCTCGGACACGTGCGCAACTACGACATCCGTCTGTCGATGGTCGTGTTCGGCCTCGTCGTGGCCGTCGGGTTCATCTCGGATATCTTCCTGCGAATGGCGTTCTTCGGCCGGAACAGCAGGAACAACGGCAGCCCCGTGATCATGGTGGTCGGTCTCGTCGCCATGGTCGTGGCACCCGTGATCGCTACGGTCGTGCAGCTGGCGGTGTCGAGGCAGCGCGAATACCTGGCGGATGCCACGGCCGCCCTGACCACCCGGCATCCGGATGCCCTCGCCAGCGCACTCGGCAAGCTCGAGGCCTACGGGCGCCCGATGAAGAAGCAGAACACGTCCATGGCCCACCTCTGGATCGCCGACCCGCTCAAGCCCGGCGTCATGGACAAGCTGTTCGCCACGCACCCGCCGATCGCCGAGCGGGTCGAGCGCCTGCACTCGATGGGCCGCAAGTTCTGACCTTCTGACGCACCGTTCCGTCGAGAGTGCCCGTTCGCCGGCCGCACTCGACCGGAACGGGGATTGTCACGAGGCGCTGCGGCTAGCTCCGCAGCTCGGCGGCCAGTGCCTCGGCGAGGTTACCGCGCGGCGACACCTCGATCTCCGGCAGGCCCTGCCAGGCTGCGGCCTCGCGCAGCACGGATGCGAGGCGCCCGGCCGTGTACGTCGGCGCGCCTGGTTCCGCCCACGCCGCGCGCACGCGCAGCACCTGCGCCTGGCGGTCGTTCTTGAGGTCGACCCGGCCCACGATCGTGTCGCCGAGTAGCACGGGCAGCGAGTAGTACCCGAACACCCGTTTCGGTTCGGGAGTGTAGATCTCGATCCGGTAGTGGAACCCGAACACCCGGAGGGCGCGAGCCCGCTCCCAGACCACCGGGTCGAAGGGGGAGAGCAGGGTGGCGGTATCCATGGTGCGGGGCAGCCGCGCATCGCGATGCAGCCACGCGGCGCCGGGCTCCCCGCCCACACCCCAGCCCGGCACCTCGACGGGGAGGAGCTCGCCGGCCTCCTCGAGGTCGCGGATGGCCGCCAGCGTCGGTGCGCCCTTCAACCGGAAGTAGTCGGCGAGGTCCTTGACCGTGCCGATGCCGTGCGCCCGCGCCGAGCGGCGCACGAGTTCGCGGTGCGCGTCGTCGCGGCCCACGGTACGTTCCCGTAGCTCCCGGGGGAAGACCTGCTCGGGCAGTCCGTAGACCCGCTCGAAGCGCTCCCGCCCCTTGATGGCCACGTCGCCCCAGCGGAACAGGGTCTCGAGCCCGGTCTTCACGTCCGACCAGCCC
Source organism: Actinomycetales bacterium (assembly GCA_038319305.1). Classification (GTDB taxonomy): domain Bacteria; phylum Actinomycetota; class Actinomycetes; order Actinomycetales; family Microbacteriaceae; genus Cryobacterium. The sequence goes on from JBBQDC010000028.1 coordinate 3,926, forward strand.
CACCACGGTCCGCTGCGTTTGTTCGCGTCGTGTTCGATGGCGCTTGCGCGCAGGGGACCCGTGGCCGCGAGCTCGGCCAGCAGCCAGTCCAGCATCGGGCGGTTGCCCTGCGCCCACGCCTCGGTTGCCGACCGGTCCCGAAAATCCTGCATCCGCCAGCCCAACAGCGGCCAGGTGTCCACCGGCAGGAACGATGCCTCGTGCGCCCAATACTCGGTGAACCGGGCCTGGTTGCCCGATGTCAGGCGATCCAGCTGAGCCTTGTCGTAGGCACCGAGCCGGCTGAACGCGGGCATATAGTGGCTGCGCTCGAACACGTTCACCGAGTCGATCTGCAACAGCTCCAACCGTTTCACCAGGCTATCGAGCTGACGGATGCCCGGAGTCGCGCCCGCCCGCCGCCCGAAGCCCTGCGCACCGAGCGCGATCCTGCGGGCGAGAGCAGGGGAGATCGTCTGAACCATCCCACCGACCCTAGCGGCACCCTTCACGTGGCATTCACGCGGTGTTCAGACGAAGACTCCTTGCCGGTCCGTCCCCGCTCCTAGCCTCATCCTGACCAGTCACCCGAACCAGACATCCGCGTTCCCGCGGACGTCCCTCGCTGGTCCGACGGAGGAAAATTGTTCACCACGCGCACCCTTGCCGCCCTGGCCGCTGCCACCGCTCTCGCCCTGAGCCTGGCCGCCTGCTCCGGAGCCGCGGATGCCGGCACCGGCACCCCGGCGGTTGATGCCGCCACCGCAACCAGCCTGTCCGCCTTCGGTGATCTGGCCGCACTCGAAGACGCGGCTCGGGCCGAAGGCACCCTGAACGTGATCGCCCTTCCGCGGGATTGGGCCAACTACGGCGCCGTGCTGGACGCGTTCTCCGAGAAATACCCGGAGATCACCATCACCGAGGCCTCACCCGATGCCTCCAGCGCCGAGGAGATCCTGGCGGCAGACAACCTCGCCGGCCAGGACACCGCCCCCGACGTGTTCGACCTGGGCCTCGCCGTGGCGCTGTCCAGCACCGATCGGTTCGCTCCGTACCAGGTAGCCACCTGGGCGGAGATCCCGGATGCGCTCAAAGAGGCCAGCGGGCTCTACACGGGCGACTACGGCGGGTACATGGCGGTCGGCTACGACCCCGACGCCGTACCGGCGCCCAAGCAGCTGAGTGATCTGCTCGGCGATGAGTACACGGGCAAGGTCGCGATCAACGGCGACCCGACGCAGGCCGGAGCGGCGTTCGCCGCCGTCGGTCTCGCCACCGTTCAGAACGAGGGCACGGTCGGCGACTTCCAGGCCGGCATCGATTTCTTCGGCGAGCTCAACCAGGCCGGCAACTTCGTCAAGATCGACCCCACTCCGGCGACCATCGCGTCGGGGGAAACCCCGGTAGTCTTCGACTGGGACTACCTCAACGTGGGCTACGGCTCGAGCCTCGCCGGTGAGCGCAACTGGGAGGTCGTCGTCTTCCCCGGCACCGGGTACGCCGGCTACTACAACCAGGCCGTGAACAAGGATGCTCCGCACCCGGCGGCTGCGAGGCTCTGGCAGGAGTTCCTCTACAGCGACGAGGGCCAGAACCTCTGGCTCGCCGGCGGCGCACGCCCCGTGCGCGCCGATGCCATGGAGGCGGCCGGAACGATCGACGCGGACCTCCTGGCCGCTCTCCCGGCGGCCCCGGCCGAGACCGTCGTACCGACCGAGGCGGAGAGCGCCGCGGGAGCCGCGCTTCTCGGCGAGAAGTGGGCCGCAGCTGTCCAGTAGCAGGCGCGGCACGGCAGCAGCCTTCGGGCTGCTGCCGTTCGCGGCGTACGTGCTGCTCTTTCTGCTCCTGCCGACCCTGATTGCCGTGGGCACCGGCTTCGTCGACGAGACCGGGGCGTTCACGCTCGACACCGTCGCGGCCCTGGCTAACCCGGTCGTGCTGCACGCCTTCGCCAGCTCGTTCGGGCTGTCGGCGCTCACCGCCGTCGTGGGTGCGGTCGTCGGCGCCGTCGCCTGCTACGGCCTGCTCGGCGCGCGCGAACACGGCCCCCTGCGCGCCGTCGTGGATTCGCTCAGCGGCGTGCTAGCCCAGTTCGGCGGGGTGATGCTCGCTTTCGCGTTCGTCGCAACCATCGGCATCCAGGGTCTCGTCACCGTGATCCTGCGCGACACCTTCGGCATCGATATCTTTGCCGACGGAGTGTGGCTCTACGAGCTGCCCGGACTGGTGCTGCCCTACATCTACTTCCAGGTTCCCCTGATGATCATCACCTTCCTGCCGGCGCTGCAGTCGTTGAACCCGCACTGGGCCGAGGCCAACGCGACCCTGGGCGGCAACCGCACAACCTACTGGTTCCGGATCGCGTTCCCTGTGCTCGCCCCGGCGTTCCTCGGCAGCCTGCTGCTGCTCTTCGCCAACGCGTTCTCCTCCTATGCGACCGCCGCAGCGCTCACCAGCCAGGGATCCCAGATCGTGCCGCTGCAAATCCGCTCGGCCCTGACCAGCGAGACCCTGCTGGGCCGGGAGAACCTGGCCGGGGCGCTGGCGCTCGGCATGATCCTGGTGATGGCCGTCGTCATGTCCGGCTACTCACAGCTGCAGGCCCGGGCGGCACGGTGGCAGCGATGAGCGCCGCACAGCGGGCGACGACGGATGCCGCGGCCCGCACCCTGCATACGCCGACCCGGCTGGTGCGCGGCCTCATCCTCGGCAGTATCGGACTCGTCTTCGCGATCCCGATCGTCGCCATGGTGGAATTCACCTTGCGCCGCGGCCTCGCCGGCGGCCACGACATCGCCCGCTGGACGGCGCTGTTTCAGGGGGGTTTCTCCGGACCCTACCGGGCGGTCCTCGTCGCCCTCGGCAACTCGGTCGGGCTGGCCGTGGGCACGGTCGCGATCGTGCTGCTTCTGCTGGTGCCGACCCTGCTGCTGGTGCACCTGCGCTTCCCCCGCCTGCGGCGATTGATGGAGTTCGTCTGCATCCTGCCGATCAGCATCCCGGGCATCGTGCTCGTGGTCGGCCTGGCCCCGGTCTACGCGGTGATCGCCCGTCTGGTTGGAAGCGGCGTGTGGACCCTCGCCTTCGCCTACGGCATCACGGTGCTGCCCTTCGCCTACCGGGCCATCCAGGCCAACCTCGACGGCATCGACGTGCGCACGCTCAGCGAGGCCGCCCGCACCCTGGGCGCCGGCTGGGGAAGTGTGTTGCTGCGCGTGCTGATCCCGAACCTGCGTCGCGGCATCCTTGCCGGGGCATTCATCTCGGTCGCGGTTGTGCTGGGCGAATTCACGATCGCCTCCCTGCTCAACCGCAACACCCTGCAAACCGCTCTTGTGGTGGTGAGTAAGGCCGACCCGTATACCGCCGTCATCCTGTCGTTGCTCGCACTCACCTTCGCGTTCCTGCTCCTGCTCGTCATCGGGCGTCTCGGCACGGTTCGCACCGGCCGACGGCGGCCCACCACCGGAGGTCAGCCATGATCCAGAACCAGCTTCAGAACCAGCTGTCGGTCCAGGCGCGCCCGGCACCGACGACACGGGCGGGAGCCGCGGTGCGCTTCGAGGGCGTTGTGAAGGACTTCGCCGGCCACCGCGCCCTGGCAAATTTCGACCTCACCCTCCACGCCGGCGAACTCGTGGCTCTGCTCGGCCCGAGCGGCAGCGGCAAGACCACGGCGTTGCGGGTGCTGGCCGGTCTCGAGTCAACGGATGCCGGCGCCATCCTGATCGACGGAGCCGACGTCGGGGCGCTGCCGACCAGCCGGCGTGATCTGGGCATGGTATTCCAGTCATACTCGCTGTTCCCGCACATAAGCGCGGGCCAGAACGTCGAGTTCGGCCTGCGGATGCGAAAGGTTCGTGGTGAGGAACGGCGCGCCCGGGCGGCCGCCGCCCTCGCCCTGGTCGGGCTCGACGCTCACTACGACCGCTTCGCACACCAGCTCTCCGGCGGGCAACAGCAGCGGGTGGCGTTGGCGCGCGCCCTGGTCACCGAGCCGAGAGTGCTGCTGCTCGACGAACCCCTGTCGGCTCTCGACGCGAAGGTGCGGGTGCAGCTGCGTGAGGAGATCCGCCGCATCCAGACCGAGTTGGGCATCACGACGCTATTCGTCACGCACGACCAGGACGAGGCGCTCGCGGTGGCTGACCGGGTGGCGGTCATGCGGGCCGGTGCGATCGAGCAGATCGGAGCGCCGGAAGAGCTGTACACCCGGCCTGCATCCCCGTTCATCGCCGATTTCGTGGGGTTGAGCAATCAGCTCCTCGGCACGGTGCTCCACGGTTTTGCGCACGTGCAGGGTGCGCGGCTGCCGCTTCTGGATCCCTCGCAGGCGGATGGCGACGTCTGCGTCTCCGTGCGCCCGGAAGACCTCGAACTCGGTCGGGACGGCGCGTCGGGGGTGGTGGTCTCGTCGAGTTTCCATGGCTCTATCCGGCGCACGACGGTGCGACTGGACGACGGCTCGTCGCTCGTCGTGCAGCATGATGTGCGGGTGCGCCCGGCGGCGGGGGACGCGGTCGGTGTGCGGTTCAGGGGTACGCCGGTCTCGGTCGACGCCATCCGGGCGTCGGTATAGCGTTCCGGCGCCGTCTTCAGTCAGGAGTCAGGGCCCGTCGGACAGCCACAAGAACACAGTCGGCTCATGCCGGAGCCGGTACGTGGGATTGCCTAGAATGATGCCGTGAAGGAAACCGACGGAAAACCCGCCCGCAGCGGCTTCTTCGGCGCGTTCGCACGTCGCCGGCCAGCACCCCCGATCCTGATCGAGGTTCCGCCCTCCCTCGGTAACGGCGTCGACGAGAACCTACCCTCCGGGTTCCGCCTCGCCGCCGCGTGGTCCTGGCGTCTCCTTGCCCTCGCTGGTGCGATCGCCGTCTTCATCTTCCTGGTCATCCAGCTGCGGTTGATCGTCATCCCGCTGCTCGTGGCCGTGCTGGTGTCATCGCTTCTCGTACCTCTGGTCGGATTCCTGGTGCGGCACCGGTGGCCCAAAGCCCTCGCGGTCGCGGCGGCCCTGATCGGCACCTTCTCGATCATCGGCGGACTGATCACGCTGGCCGTGACCCAGATCGCCGAGGGCACGGTCGGCCTGAACGATAGGCTCGCCGCCTCCTATGAGAGTCTGAAGGCCGTACTCCTGGCATCTCCTCTGCAACTGACCGAGCCGGAACTCAACGCGTTCCTCGCGCGGGCCTGGGAGGCCATCCAGGCGGACAGCCAGGTGTTCGTGTCGGGGGCACTGTCCGTTGGGGCCTCGCTCGGTCATCTGGCCACCGGTTTCCTCCTGGCGCTTTTCAGTTTGCTGTTCATCCTGATCGACGGTAAGAGCATCTGGGCCTGGATCGTGCGTTTGTTTCCGCGGCGCGCGCGCGCGGCCATCGACGGCGCGGGCGTGGCCGGCTGGACGACGCTGGGCAACTTCGCGAAGGTGCAGATCCTGGTGGCCTCGATCGATGCGATTGGCGTCGGGGTCGGGGCAGCTCTGCTGGGGGTACCCCTCGCCGTTCCGATCGGCGTGCTCGTTTTCCTGGGCTCCTTCATTCCCATCGTCGGCGCCGTGGCCACGGGAGCCGTGGCCGTCGTGATCGCCCTCATCTTCAACGACTGGGTGGTGGCCCTGCTGATGCTCGGGGTCGTACTGCTGGTGCAGCAGATTGAGGGCCACGTGCTCCAGCCTCTGATCATGGGCACGGCGGTCAGAGTGCATCCGCTGGGCGTGGTGCTCGTCGTGGCCGCCGGCGTCCTACTCGCGGGAATCCCCGGCGCTTTCTTCGCCGTACCGATCGCCGCGGTGCTCAACGTCATGATCAGCTATATCAGGAGCGGGTTGTGGCGCTCCGTTTCAGAGCCCACATCCACCCTGCTTGCTTCCCCGCTCTGGCAGACCGTCCCGCAACGCCCCGGTTTCCGTCGCCCTGGATACCGCCTCGAGAAAAGTGCCTCCCAATGACCAATATCTCTCTTGTCGGACCGACCCTGGCCGACTTCGAGTCTGCCCGGGACGTGGTCGGGAGGGTTGCCGCCGTCACCCCGATGGAAACCTCCCGTTACCTCTCGGAGCTCCTCGGCTCGCCGGTCCTCCTCAAATGCGAGAACCTGCAGCGCACCGGCTCCTATAAGATCCGGGGTGCCTACAACCGGATGTCCAAGCTCACCGACGAGGAGAAGGCTCGTGGTGTCGTTGCCGCCTCGGCCGGCAACCACGCCCAGGGCGTCGCCTTCGCGGCCCGTGAGCTCGGAATCCAAGCCACGATCTTCATGCCCGTTGGCGTCGCCCTGCCCAAGCTGCAGGCCACCCGCGACTACGGTGCGCACGTCATCCTGCGCGGCAATACTGTGGCCGAACCTCTGCTGGCGGCCGCGGACTGGGCCGCGGAGACCGGCGCCATCCTGATCCCGCCGTTCGACCACGCGGATGTCGTCACCGGCCAGGGCACGGTGGGCCTGGAAATCCTGGACCAGGTTCCCGACCTTGCCACCGTTATCGTTCCGATCGGCGGTGGCGGCCTCATTTCCGGCGTCGCCAGCGTGCTCAAGCAGCGCGCGCGCCGGGACGGTCGCCAGGTCCGGGTGATCGGGGTGCAGGCGGCCAACGCGGCTGCCTACCCACCCTCCCTTGAGGCCGGGCGGGCGCTGGAGGTCCAGATTCTGCCGACCATCGCTGACGGGATCGCGGTGGCCAAGCCGGGCCTGCTCAACTTCGAGATCGTGCGTGACTCCGTCGACGAGATCGTCACCGTCACCGAGGATGACACGGCCCGCGCCCTTCTGGTGCTGCTCGAGCGCGCCAAGCTCGTGGTCGAGCCGGCCGGCGCGGTTGCCGTGGCCGCGATCCTCGCGGGCAAGGTAACCGCGACCGGTCCGACGGTCGCGATCCTCAGCGGGGGGAACATCGACCCGCTGCTGATGCAGCGCGTGATCAGTCACGGCCTCTCGGCATCCGGACGCTATCTCACGCTGCGCATCATGCTGCCGGACCGTCCCGGCCAGCTGGCCCGCATCTCGGAACTGCTCGCCGAGGCGCACGCCAACGTGATCGAGGTTCTGCACACCCGCCACGGCGTAGGGCTGCAGATCAGCGAGGTCGAACTCAACGTCAGCGTCGAAACCCGCGGGCCTGACCACCGCCAGCTCGTCGTGGACGTGTTGCGCGCGGCCGGCTACGACCCGCAGATCGACTAACCGCGGTCTGGTCTGGTCTAGTTGCCGGTCCAGGTCTCCACGAGGAAGATCTCCACGGCGATTTCCTTGCCGGTGGGCGTGATGTACGACGTCTTCGCGCCGACCATAAGGCCGATAATCGCTGTGCCGAGCGGGCTCTGCTCGCTGAAGACGTCGAGGTCACTGTCGCCGGCGATCTCGCGACTGCCGATCAGGAACCGGTTCTCCTCGCCGGCGATCGTGGCCGTGATCACGGTGCCGGGCTCGACGACGCCCCGGCTCTCCGGGGCGTGGCCGACCTCGGCGTTGCGCAGCAGCAGAACGAGGGTGCGGATGCGGGCCTCCATCTTGCCCTGCTCGTCCTTGGCCGCGTGGTAACCCGAGTTCTCCTTGAGGTCGCCCTCTTCGCGAGCCGATTCGATCTTCTTGGCGATCTCGACGCGGCCGACGGTGCTGAGCGTTTCCAGCTCCGCGGCGAGGCGGTCGTAGGCCTCCTGCGTCAGCCAGGTGACCGTGGTTTCGGTAGTCATGGGTGGAATCTCCTCATGCTTGTTCGTGCTCATTCGATGCCCGTGCGGGTGAACCACAGTTATACAACGGACGCCCCGACGATCACGTCAGGGCGAAGTCAACAGTCTAGGTCAGCCAGCAGCGGTAAATCAATCCGGTATTGCTCTGCTCGGTGGTGCGTACATCCGTCGTCGTCGACCGCGAATACACGGTGCTCTTCGGCAGATCGATAATCTTCCAGCCAATAACCGTGAAACTCTCGTTGAGCGCCTGAACCGCACAGCTGGCGGTGCGGCCGACCGGGATGGACGCCTCGAACGTGACGCTCACGGTGTTCTCGTCGATGATGCTGTGACGGATGTCTCGGGTCTCGATCAGAGGCTCGGACGCCCCCAACCCCACCCAGACCACGAAACCCAGGAGGAGAGCCGCGAGGGAGCCGGCGATGACGTACACAAGACGGCGGTCTCGTGTGCTCCGATTCGGGGCGCGCCCGTATCGCGTGTCGAGGTTGCTGCTCAGGGCCACTCAGACTCCACACTCACGGATCAACGATTAGTCTTAGTACCAAGGTTAGCTGGCATTTCTGAGGAGTTTCATGACGCTGCGACTCTTGGCGGTGCACGCCCATCCCGACGACGAGTCGAGCAAGGGTGCCGCCACCTATGCCCATTACCAGAGCCTCGGCGTTGAAGTGATGATCCTGAGTTGCACGGGCGGCGAGCGGGGGAGCATCCTGAACGATGCCCTGCTCGGCCACTCGCTGGCCGAGCGCGATCTTCCGGGACTTCGCCGCCTGGAGATGCAGGAGGCTCAGCGTCTCCTCGGCGTGCAGCACCGTTGGCTCGGCTACGAGGACTCGGGGATGAACGAAGACGGTTCGGTGCCCCCGAACTCGTTCGCGGACATCCCCGTTGAGATCTCCGCCGAACCGGTCGTGCGGTTGATCCGCGAATTCCGTCCGCAGGTTCTGGTGACCTACGACGAAAAGGGTGGCTACCCGCATCCCGACCACATCCGCTGTCACGACGTGTCGATGGAGGCCTACCGGGCCGCCGCCGACCCGACCCGGTACCCGGATGCCGGTGAGCCCTGGCAGGTCGGCAAGCTCTACTACGACCGGATTTTCAACCTCGAGCGCGTCGACGCCATGTTCCTCGAATTGAGCGTCACGGAACCTGAGTCGCCGCTGCTGGAGCCGCTGGAAGCGGCCAGGGAATGGATGAAGGACTACCCGAAGCTGGCAACGACCCACGTGGCCGTGGGTGATTTCCTCGAGGTGCGGGATGCGGCCCTCCGGGCCCACGCGAGCCAGGTTGCCCCCACCAGCAGTTTCTTCTTCTGGCCGAACGACCTCATCCGTCAGGCGTGGCCCTATGAAGACTTCCAGCTCGTCGAATCGAAAGTGGACACCGTGATACCTGAATCCGACCTCTTCGCCGGAATCCGGGACGACTCGTGAGCGGCCTGATCCTGGCTCCCCTCGTGAGCATCGTCTCGGCTGCCACCCCATCGCCGGAGTTCGACCCGAACACGGTGACGCCGGGCCCGGCGGGCTTCGTGGCGATTGCCCTGGTTGCCGTGGGAGCGGTGCTGCTGGCGATGGACATGGCCCGACGCGTGCGCCGCAACACCTACCGCGCCGAGATCCAGGAACGTCTCCAAGCGGAGATGGCCGCGAAGGCCGCCGCGGAAACAGAAGGCACCGACAAGGAATAGCTCGAGGCTGCGGAACAACGGGGTTGCGGGAAAACCCGGTCTACGGGTAGATCGGGTTCGTCGCGATGATCATGATCGCCGACCAGTGGCAGAGGAAGGCCACCACGGTCAGGGTATGGAAGATCTCGTGGAAGCCGAACACGCCCGGCAAGGGGTTCGGCCGCTTCATGCCGTAGATGACGGCGCCGACGGAATAGCAGAGCCCGCCGATCATGATCAGCGTCATCATTGCGGCGTTGGCCTGGAAGAAGTCCACGATGAACATCAGCGCACCCCAGCCGAGTGCCAGGTAGAGCGGAACGTAGAGCCAGCGTGGGGCGTTGATCCAGAACACCCGGAACGCGATTCCCAGGATGGCCCCACCCCAAACCAGTGACAGAAGCAGCGTGGACTTGGCGGGCGGCAGGGCCAGCACGGCGATGGGCGTGTAGGAGCCCGCGATCAACAGGAAGATGTTGGCGTGATCGATCCGTTTGAGGATCACCTTGGTGCGGGGGTTCCAGTTGAACCGGTGATACAGGGCTGAATTGCCGAACAGGAGCATGGAGCTGAGAACGAAAACGAGCGAGCTCCAGCGCGCCGCGGCACCGTCGGCCGAGAGGAGGAGCACGATTCCGGCCACGATCGTGACCGGGAAGGTTCCGGCATGGATCCAGCCTCGCCAGGTCGGCTTGACGTCCAGCGGCGGGGGCAGCTCGTCCTCGAAAAACGGCAGGTTGGGGATGTCTTCCGCTGGGGCCATGCTGCAAGAATACGACAGCGTGCATGCCCATCGCGGTACGCGACGGCCGCGAGTGAGCTAGCGTACATGTGTGCATAAACGGGAAATTCCATGGGCGCGCGGCATCCTCTACGGGGTGTATCAGCGTCGCCTGCGTCGTGGTCTGACGCCGGATGTGCTCCCGGACCATGTTGCCATGATCATCGATGGCAATCGGCGTTGGGCCAAACAACTCGGGTTCGATTCTGCCGCGCACGGCCATCGCGCCGGCGCCGCGAAGATGCGGGAGTTCCTCAAATGGTGTGACGACCTGGGCATCTCCGTCGTCACGCTTTACCTGCTGTCGTCCGACAACCTCACCAACCGGCCGAGCGACGAACTCGCGGAGCTGATGAAGATCATCGCCAAGCTCGCGGAGGAACTCTCGCGGTACCGAGACTGGCGGGTGCAGCAGGTCGGCTCGAAGGCCGGACTGCCCGAACCGCTGGTGGCCGCACTGAACGCCGCCGAGGCCCGCACGGCCCGCAAGAGGGGGCTGCACATCAACCTCGCCGTCGGCTACGGCGGGCGCACCGAGATCACCGACGCGATGCGGAGCATCGTGGGCGCGCACGTCGCCAACGGCGGCATGCTCGAAGACCTCGCCGAGACGCTGACCCCGGATCTGATCGGGGAGCACCTGTACACGGGCGGCCAGCCTGACCCGGACCTGGTCATCCGCACGTCGGGAGAGCAGCGCATCAGCGACTTCATGCTCTGGCAGAGCGCGCACAGCGAGTTCTATTTCGTGGAGGCTCTCGGACCGGACCTCCGCCAGGTCGATTTCCTGCGCGCCCTGCGCGACTTTGCCCGACGCCAGCGCCGTTTTGGTGGGTAGGAGCATCCCATGACGGCTCTCGAACGGTTCCTCGAGGGGTTCATTGCGGAACCCGGGTACCTTGACTACGCCCGGATCGGTCCGCTGTCGGCAAGCGTGATCGCCGAAACCCTCGGCCAGACCCAGGTGCTCTCGCGGGCCCGATTCGGCAGCCTGGACCACTTCCAGACGCAGGACGAACGGTTGCGCACCGCTGTCGCCCGGGTCACCGGCTTCCGCGCCGACCAGATCGTCTCCGAGCCCAACACCACTACCGGCATCATGCAGGCCATGTTCGGCCTGACCGGGGCCGTGCTGCTCTCGCCGGGGGACTTCCCCACGGTCCCGTTCGCGGCCGTGCGCGCGGCGGAGGCGCTGCGGGTGGTTACCCCGATCTGGCTGGAGACCGATCACGGCCGCGTCACCCCTGGGCAGATCCGGGAGCAGATCACCCCCACCACGGCCGCTGTAGCGGTCTGCCTCGTCGATTCCCGCACCGGCCATCGCGTCGACCTTGAGGGCATCCGTCAGGTCATCGGCGACCGCCTGCTCATCGTCGATGCCATCCAGGGTTTCGGCGCTGTGGATGTCCCCTATGAGGTGGCGGACGTCGTCGCGTCCGGCGGGCAGAAATGGACCAGGGCCGGCTGGGGCACCGGGTTCCTGGCCCTCAGCGACCGGGCCGTCGAACGTCTGGTCCCCGTGTTCTCCGGTTTCGCCGGCACCGACGTCGCCGAGCCGTGGGACGAGGTGCTGCCGCCGAGCCGCAGTGCGAACGCGTTCCGGGTGAGTAACGGCGACGCCATCGCCCAGGCGCGGTTCGCGGCCTCCCTGGAGGAGGTGGCCGACGTCGGCATCCGTGCCATCGAAGACGCGATCTCCGTGAACGTGTCGCTCCTGATCGATTTGGCCGACGAGTTCGCCGTGCCCGTGGTCTCCTCCCGGGACGACCGGGAGCGCGCGGGCATCCTGGTTCTCGAACCCCCGGCGAACCAGCTCACGCTGCTGAGCATCGCGCTGCACAACCACGGCGTGACGGCGACGACCCGGAACGAAACAGTGCGGCTGAGCACCCACGCCGCGCTCCGCCCGGACACGATCGACATGCTTCGTGGTGCGTTCACCTCGTATGCGACCGCCGTGACCTACTGACGACGGCCAGGTGAACGTCTGTTTTGAATTGGCGTGTCGCGCTTCCCTTGGCGCGCGGGGTTAAGTAGCGTCATGCTCATCAGGTATGGCGCCTGATCGAGACGGCCACATAAGTACGGCTCGAGAACCCTGTGGCCGCTCGCCAACACAATCTGTGCCTCACGGGGCACGGGGTGGGAGTGGTTGTGACCGCTAATCAGATCGACAACAAGGGTTCTAATACGAAGAAGGCGGCGGACCAAGCCGAATGCACGTATGTTCTGGACACATCGGTACTGCTCTCTGATCCCAAGGCGATCTTCCGATTCGCTGAGCACGCCGTGGTGCTCCCGGTCGTCGTCATCGCGGAGCTCGAGGCCAAGCGCAACGACCCGGAGATCGGGTACTTCGCCCGCCAGTCACTGCGGTTCCTCGACGAACTCCGGGTGAAACACGAACGCCTGGATTTCCCGATCCCGGTCGGTGACGGCGGCAGCCTGCGCGTGGAACTCAACCACTCGAACATGTCGGTGCTGCCCTCCGGCCTGCAACTGGGCGACAACGACTCCCGTATCCTCGCCGTGGCCCTCAACCTGGCCAACGACGGCCTGAATGTGACAGTCGTCTCCAAGGACCTGCCCCTGCGGGTCAAAGCTGCGTCGCTCGGCCTCACTGCGGAGGAGTATCGGCACGAACTCGCGGTGGACTCCGGCTGGACGGGCATGGATGAGATCACCCTGGGCTCCAATCTGATCGACGAACTGTACGACAAGGAGATCGTGCACACGCGTCTCGTGCAGGACATGCCGGTGAACACGGGCCTGGTCATCCACTCCGACCGCGGCTCGGCACTCGGCCGGGTCACCGGCACGGGTCAGATGAAGCTCGTGCGCGGTGACCGGGACGTCTTCGGTCTGAAGGGGCGCTCAGCGGAACAGCGACTCGCCATCGACCTGCTGCTCGACCCGGAGATCGGAATTCTGTCGCTCGGAGGTCGAGCCGGAACGGGGAAGTCGGCGCTCGCCCTCTGCGCCGGGCTCGAGGCCGTGCTGGAGCGGCAGCAGCACCGCAAGATCATGGTTTTTCGTCCGCTTTACGCCGTGGGCGGCCAGGAACTCGGCTACCTGCCCGGTGACGCGGCCGAGAAGATGAGCCCCTGGGCCCAGGCGGTCTTCGACACCCTCGGGGCCATCGTCTCCGAGAATGTGCTGGAAGAGGTCATTGAGCGCGGCATTCTCGAGGTCCTGCCGCTCACGCACATCCGCGGTCGGTCGCTGCACGACGCCTTCGTGATCGTAGACGAGGCCCAGTCGCTCGAACGCAATGTGTTGCTCACGGTGCTCAGCCGGATCGGGCAGAACTCGCGCGTGGTACTGACCCACGACGTGGCTCAGCGCGACAACCTGCGGGTGGGGCGTTTCGACGGGGTGGCGTCGGTGATCGAGACGCTCAAGGGGCATCCGCTCTTCGCCCACATGACGCTCACGCGCTCGGAACGGAGCGCGATCGCCGCCCTGGTCACCGAAATGCTCGAGGGCAACGAGGTGCGCTAGCGACTGGATCCAGGCTGTTTCGCCGGTCGAGGGTGACCGTTCCGCCGGTCGAGAGTGACCGGCGGAACGGGCCCCCTCGACCGAACGGTGCGGGGCTTGCTACTGCGCCTGGGGTGGGCGGGTCATGCTGAGCACGTCGAGGGCGGTGTCGAGCAGCTCGAGGGTGACCTCGCCGCGCTCGACGAAGCCGAGCGCGATGACGGACTCGCGCACGGTCACACCCTCGGCCACCGAGTACTTGGCCACCTTGGCCGCGGCCTCGTAGCCGATGACCCGGTTCAGCGGGGTAACGATGGCGGGGGAGGACTCGGCCAGGGCGCGGGCGCGCTCGACGTTCGCGGTGAGGCCGTCGACGGTCTTGTCGGCGAGTACCCGGGTCGCGTTCGAGAGCAGGCGGATCGACTCAAGCAGGGCGGTTCCCATCACCGGGATGGCGACGTTGAGCTCGAACGAGCCCGACGCACCCGACCAGGCGATGGTGGCATCGTTGCCGATCACGCGCGAGCAGACCATCAGCACAGCCTCGGGGATCACGGGGTTCACCTTGCCCGGCATGATCGAGGAGCCCGGCTGCAGGTCGGGGATGTTCAGTTCGCCGAAGCCCGTGTTGGGACCCGAGCCCATCCAGCGCAGGTCGTTGCAGATTTTGGTGAGGCTGACCGCGATGGTGCGGAGGGCACCGGATGCGTCCACCAGGCCGTCCCGGTTGGCCTGAGCCTCGAAGTGGTCGCGCGCCTCGGTGACCGGAAGTTCGGTCTCCTCGACGAGCAGCTCGATCACGAGCTGCGGGAACCCGGCGGGCGTGTTGATGCCGGTGCCGACCGCGGTTCCACCGAGGGGGACCTCCGCGACGCGGGGGAGCGCGGTGCGCACGCGCTCGATGCCCAGGCGCATCTGCCGCGCGTAGCCGCCGAACTCCTGGCCGAGGGTGACCGGGGTGGCATCCATCAGGTGGGTGCGGCCGGCCTTGACCGCGCCGGCCCACAGCTCGGCCTTGGCCTCGAGGGCCACGGCCAGGTGGTCGAGGGCCGGGACGAGCTCGTCGATGAGCGCGCTCGTGACGGCAAGGTGCACGGATGTCGGGAAGACGTCGTTAGAGGATTGGGAGGCGTTCACGTGGTCGTTCGGGTGCACCGGGCGGCCCAGGCTGCGGGTCGCCAGGGTCGCGAGAACCTCGTTCATGTTCATGTTGGAGGAGGTGCCGCTGCCCGTCTGATAGACGTCGATCGGAAACTCGGAGTCGTAGCGACCGGTCGTGACCTCGTCGGCCGCGGCGGCGATCGCATTGGCGATGTCGACGTCGAGCACCCCGAGCTTCGCGTTCGCCAGGGCGGCGGATTTCTTGATCCGGGCCAGCGCTGCGATCTGGGCTGACTCCAGCACCGAGCCGGAGATCGGGAAATTCTCGACGGCCCGCTGCGTCTGCGCCCCATAGAGGGCGGCAACTGGGACCCGGACCTCGCCCATCGTGTCGTGTTCGATCCGGTACTCGGCTTCAGCGGTCTTGTCCACCACGGTGTGTATTACCTTTCGGTTGGGAATCTCTTTGGTACGGGAACGCGCGGCGACAGCCTGGACGGCTCGCCGCGGGCGGGGTGCTCGGCTAAACCACGCCGACAACGATGTCGGGCACGGCGCGGCCTTCGAGCAGCCGGTAGTTCGCCCCGACGATAGCCAATGTACCTTCTGCCACGGCCGCGCTGATCATCTCGGAGCGCTCGAGCAGTTCGGACACCGTGTCGCGAAGGTGTTCGCGGCCGACGGCGAGGGCGTCGATCTGACTGGGGTCGATCGGTGTCGCATCCGTTGACCCAGCAACCCGGCGAACGGCCGGCACGATCTTCTCGATGATCCGTGCGATGTGCACGGGCAGAGGGGGCGCCTCGGCGGCCTGGGAGTCGATGGCGGCGCGCACCGCCCCGCAGCCGTCGTGGCCGAGCACCAGGATGAGCGGCACTCGCAGCACGGCCACGGCGTATTCAAGCGAGCCGAGCACCGAATCGGAGATGACCTGCCCGGCGTTGCGCACGACGAACAGGTCGCCGAGGCCCTTGTCGAAGATGATCTCGGCCGCCAGCCGGGAGTCGCTGCAGCCGAACAGGGCCGCGTCGGGGGTCTGCACGAAGGCGAGTTCGGCCCGGCGGTCCACGTCCTGGCGCGGATGCTGCGGCTCGCCGCCCACGAACCGGTCGTTGCCGCGCTGCAGGTCGGTCCAGACCCCTGCCGGCGTTGCTGCCTGGCCCATTACTGTTCCTCGGCGTTGTTCGAGATGATCTGTTCGGCCAGAACCTCGGCGAGCACGGCGAGTTCCGCGTCTCCGGCGGTGCCGACGAGAAGATAAGTGCTGGCGCCGGCCGAGGTGACGAGAGCGGATTCGAAATTGCCGCGGTCATTCTCCGGAGCGGTGTTGCGGTAAACGTCCCACGTGACACCGGCGATCGTGACGGTGCCGGCGACGGGGGCATCCTTCAGCTCGTCGGCAAGCCAGCTCGGGTTGGCGCCGAGGGCCTGGGTGAGACCGATGAACTCGGTTTTCTCCGTGATCAGGCCGATGTACCAGGACGGGATCTTGTCGCTTCCGCCCAGACGCCACTGCGCCGCGTTGGCAGACCACCCGCTCGGAAGCTCCGGAACCAGCAGCGGATCGGCGATCCCGGTCTGCACCTGCGCGGCCACGGCCGCAAAATCGACGTCGCGGTTTTGCGGGGCGTCGCTGCGCGGCACCAGCAGAACCAGCACGAACACCATTCCCAGCGTGGCCAGCAGAGACAGAACCAGATTGTTCACGGTCTTGTGCGAGCGGTACTTGCGAGAGTTCTCGGTCAGCCGGGTGCGGGTTTCGTCCGGCGTCTCCGGGCGCCCCAGCTCGGCGACAACACGGGGCGCGCGCTTGGCGGCGCTCATCCGGCGGTTGCGGCGGCGTCGACCTGGCCTGCCCTGGCGGCATCCAGTCTGGCTTTCGCGCCGATCAGCCACTCTTCGCAGCGGCGGGCCAGAGCCTCGCCGCGCTCCCAGAGCGCGAGCGATTCCTCAAGCGACGAGGCACCCTGCTCGAGGGCGTTCACCACGCGCACGAGTTCGTCCCGGGCCTGTTCGTAGCTCAGGGCGTTGATATCGTCTGCTGCCGAGGTCATGGTGTCCATTCTAATTTCTCATTCGACGGTGTCGGGTCTGAAGCTGCCGCGCCGGCGGTCGCCGTGAGGGCACCCCGGGCGAGCGTGAGCAGAAGTTCCGTCTGCGGCGGTGCCTCACCGGGTGAGCGCACGACCTGGCCGCCCTCCAGCTGCACGATCGCGTAGCCGCGGTCGAGCGTTCCCTGGGGGGAGAGGGCGCGCAGTTGGGAGCGCAGGTCGACGATCACCGCTCCGGCCCGCTCGACCGCCCGGTCGACCAGCTCGGCGCCGCGGGCGACGTAGCGGGTGAGGTCCTCGGAGCGGGAATCGATGATCCAGGTGGGGGTGCTCAGCACGGGGCGCGAGCGGAGCTGGCCGATCCGGTCGACCTCGTGCGCGAGGATGCCGGTGAGCCGGCTACTGAGGCGGGCCCGGGCCTGCTGAACCCGGTTGAGTTCGTCGGAGACGTCAGGGACAACGCGTTTGGCGGCATCCGTCGGTGTCGACGCGCGCAGGTCGGCGACGTCGTCGAGCAGGGGACGGTCGGCCTCGTGGCCGATCGCGCTGACCAGCGGAGTCGTGCAGGCCGCCGCCGCCCGAAGGAGTTTCTCGTCGCTGAAACCGAGCAGGTTCTGGAAGTCGCCGCCACCGCGGGCCACGATGATCACGTCGACCTCAGGGTCGGCGTCCAGCCGCTGGATCGCCGCGGTCACCTCGGACACCATGCGCTCGCCCTGCACGGCGGCGTAGGCAAGGTGGAAGTTGACGGCCGGCCAGCGAAGTTGGGCGTTGCGGATGACGTCTTTCTCGGCGTCGGAGTCTTTGCCGGTCACCAGGCCGATGCAGTGGGGGAGGAAGGGCAGCGGCTTCTTGCGGGACGCGTCGAACAGTCCCTCACTGGCGAGCTGCGTGCGCAGCCGTTCGAGCCGCTCCAGCATGTCGCCGAGGCCCACATGCCGCATCTCGAACACCTGCATGGTGAGCGTGCCGCCCTTGACCCAGTAGTTGGGTTTGACGAGCGCGATGACCCGGTCGCCCTGCGTGAAGTCGCTGGTCAGTTTCGCCCGCACCGAGGACCAGATCGTGAAGCTGATCGTGGCGTCTTCGGTCAGGTCTTTCAGCTTGCCGTAGACGTTCCCGCCGCTGGCGCCCCACTGGGTGATCTCGCCCTCGACCCAGGCCGTGCCCAGGCGCTCGATGTAGCCGCGGATCTTGGTGGCCAGCAGCCCGACCGGCCACGGGGTCTCAAAGGTGGGCGGTGCGTCCGTCATCAATCGTTCCTCCCACGGACTGCACAGTCGGCCCCCATAGACTGGGTTGGTGACTATCAGTACGGATTCGCCTGTGATCGGCCTTGGCATGCCACGGATTCCCCGCGCACGCAACAGGCTCAAGGATACCCCGGTGGTCGGACACAAACGGGTGCTGCTGGCCGCCCCGCGTGGCTACTGCGCCGGCGTGGACCGTGCCGTGATCGCCGTCGAGAAGGCCCTTGAGCTCTACGGCGCCCCCGTTTATGTGCGCAAGCAGATCGTGCACAACATCCACGTGGTCTCCGAGCTGGAGAAGCAGGGCGCGATCTTCGTTGAGGAAGTCGACGAGGTACCCACCGGCTCCCACATCGTTTTCAGCGCTCACGGTGTGTCCCCGGCCGTCGTCACCGCCGCGGCGGACCGCGGCTTGCTCGCCATCGACGCCACCTGCCCGCTGGTCACCAAGGTGCACCGCGAGGCCGTGCGCTTCGCCCGGGACGACTTCCAGATCCTGCTGATCGGCCACGAAGGCCACGAAGAGGTTGAGGGCACTGCGGGGGAGGCACCCGAGCACACGACTCTCGTTGGCAGCCCCGACGACGCCGACACCATTGAGGTGCGCGACCCGGACAAGGTGGTCTGGCTGTCCCAGACCACGCTGAGCGTGGACGAGACCATGGAAACAGTGCGCCGCCTGCGCGCCCGCTTTCCGAATCTGCAGGATCCCCCCAGCGATGACATCTGCTACGCCACCCAGAACCGCCAGGTCGCGATCAAGAAGGTGGCCCGAGACTCCGACCTCGTCATCGTCGTCGGCTCGGCAAACTCGTCCAACTCGGTGCGTCTGGTCGAGGTGGCACTGGAGTATGGCGCCCACGCTGCCTATCGCGTGGACTTCGCCAGCGAGATCAGGCAGGAGTGGCTCGACGGGGTTCTCACCGTCGGTGTGACGAGCGGGGCATCCGTGCCTGACGAGCTTGTACACGAAGTGCTTGCCGATCTGGCCGAGGCTGGCTATGGCGACGTGGAGGAGATCAAGACGGCCGAGGAAGATCTGTTGTTCTCGCTACCGAAGGAACTTCGCAAGGACCTGGCCGGCAACGCGGACGCGCGCTCTCTCGGCGGGCGGATCAGCCGGCCGGAGTAGCCAGCGCATGCATGACACAGGCGCCCGGCAACCAGATCGATGATCCGGTCGCCGGGCGCCTGTGTGTTGCCGCCGAGGGCGGGAACGCAGCGCCTACAGCTGGCCGTAGACGTTCATCAGGTTCGGGTCATTGAGCAGCGTCGGGTCGGTGGCCAGAACCGCGCTGGTGATGGCGATGAACATGATCATCGACACGAGCGCACCGATCAGCGGCACGTAGAACGCGCGCTTGCCGCGGACCAGTAGCAGGATCGCGCCTGCCGCTGTGGCCAGCCAGACCAGGGACACACTGACTATCCCGGCCGCAACCAGCCCGGCCACGGAGGAATCCGGCTCGTAGGTGCCAAGGTCCAGTTGCGCATAGAGCACCTGAATGGAATCGGTCACCATGGTGAGCATGCTGACCGCGAAGAGCGTGGTCAGAAGCCCGAAGACGAGCAGGCTCAGGGTGACCGGCCGGTCCCAGACCGGCGCGGTTCCGGTCGGCCGCGGAGCCTTCTCGAGGGCCGCGGTCGGTCCTGGTTCGGGCGGTGTGGGAAGCGTGCGCTCATCCGGGGCAGGAGCCCAGCTCCAGCCCTCGGGCGCAAGCTCACCGTACTGGGGACGGGGCCGGGAATCCTCCGGAGGGGTTCCCGAGGGAGTCGACGAAGAATTCTCGGCCATAGTCATCCGGTGCTAGCTGTTCGAGTGGCCGGCGGAGCCGAGCTGGCGGGTGGCGTCGGCAACGCGGGCGGCCATGGCCGTCTCGGCAACCTTGCCCCAGGCGCGCGGGTCGTAGACCTTCTTGTTGCCGACTTCGCCGTCAACCTTGAGCACGCTGTCGTAGTTGCTCAGCATGTAGCCGGCGACCGCGCGGGTGAACGCGTACTGGGTGTCGGTGTCGATGTTCATCTTGACGACACCATTCGCGACGGCCTCGGCGATCTCAGCGTCGGTCGAGCCCGACCCGCCGTGGAAGACCAGGTCGAGCGGCTTCTGGCCGGTGCCCAGCTTGGCGGCGACGCCATCCTGAATCTCCTTGAGCAGCTCCGGGCGCAGCTTCACGTTGCCGGGCTTGTAAACACCGTGCACGTTGCCGAAGGTGAGGGCAGCCATGTAGCGGCCGTTCTCGCCCATGCCGAGGGAGTCGATCATGGACAGGGCGTCGTCGAGAGTCGTGTACAGGTTCTCGTTGATGTCGCCTTCAACGCCGTCTTCTTCGCCGCCGACGGCGCCGATCTCGACCTCGAGGATGGCATTGATCGCCTGGGTGCGCTTCAGGATGTCCTTGGCGATGTCCAGGTTCTCGGCCAGCGCGATGGCGGAGCCGTCCCACATGTGGGACTGGAAGATCGGGTTGCGGCCGGCCTTCACCTCCTCTTCGGAGGCGGAGATGAGCGGGAGGACGAAGTCCTCAAGCGCGCCCTTCGGGCAGTGGTCCGTGTGGAGTGCAACGGTAATGGGGTAATTGTCGGCGACGGACTGCACGAAGCGTGCCATCGCGAGCGCGCCGGATGCGCGGTTCTTGACCGTGTGGCCGGCGAAGTAATCTGCGCCACCGGTGGTGACCTGGATGATGCCGTCAGAGCCGGCTTCGGTCAGGCCCTGAAGGACGGCATTAATGCTCTGCGAAGACGAAACGTTGAACGCCGGGTAGGCGAACCCCTTCGTCTTGGCCTTGTTGAGCATCTCGGCATACTGGTCTGGGGTTGCGATGGGCATTGTTGAGTCTCCTCGATTGAACCGTTTCGGTCCTCTCATCCTACCGAGGTGGGTCTCCGGCCGTGCCCGGGCAGCAGCACCCCCTCGGTGGGGAGCGGGCGCTAGGCTGAATGCGGCAGCACCGATCACCGGTGCCGGCCCAAAGATGGGTCTTGCCACTGCCGCACTCTTCGTCCGGGAAGGACCATCTGTGAACAGCCCCGAAATCGCCCCCAATTTCACGCACCCCGACCGCAACCTTGCGATGGAGTTGGTGCGGGCCACAGAGGCCGCAGCGATTCGCGCCGTTCCGTTCATCGGTCGCGGCGATAAGAACGCGGCGGACAAGGCTGCGGTCGACGCCATGCGCGTCTTCCTCGGCACCGTCAACTTCGACGGACTCATCGTCATCGGCGAGGGTGAGAAAGACGAAGCCCCCATGCTCTTCAACGGTGAGCGGGTCGGCAACGGAACCGGACCGGCCTGCGACATTGCGGTGGACCCGATCGACGGCACCAGCCTCACCGCCGCCGGCCGCCAGAACGCCCTCTCGGTGATCGCCGTCTCTTCACGTGGAACCATGCTCGACGCGTCCTCTGTGTTTTACATGGACAAGATCGTCACGGGCGCCGCCGGCCGAGGAGTCGTCAACCTCGACGTGCCGATCGGCGACAACATCCGCGAGCTGTCCCGCGCCACCGGCAAGCCGGTCGGCGAAATGATCATCGCCGTGCTCGACCGTCCCCGTCACGCCGAACTGATCGATGCCATCCGCAGCGCCGGAGCCGGCACTCGGCTGATGAGCGACGGTGACGTCGCCGGAGGCATCAACGCAGCCCGCTGGGAAACGCGCATCGACATGTGCGTCGGCTTGGGTGGCAGCCCCGAGGGCATCACCACGGCGTGCGCGCTCAAGGCCATCGGCGGCTACATGCAGGGGCGCCTCGCTCCGAAGGACGACGCCGAGCGTGCGGGCGCCATCGCGGCCGGCCTCGACGTCGACAAGCTGCTCGAGCTTGAGGACATGGTCAGCGGCGACAACACCTTCTTCGTCGCCACGGGCGTGACGGATGGCGGACTCGTCGACGGGGTGCGCCGCCAGGGCCCGATCATCCGCACCGAGAGCATCGTGCTTCGCTCGAAGACCGGCACCACCCGTCGCGTGGTCGGGGAGCACCTCGCCTCGAAGTGGCTCTAGGGGCCACCCTCGGCGGCCTCGTTGCCGGCTGCAACCCTGAGCGACGAGAGTTGCCGTGCGAATGGCGGCTCTCGTCGTTAACCCGGCGTCTCGAGCCGTGACCGGCCGGGTCGTCAGCGGATGTTGTCGGCGCGGGCCGCTTCGAGTTCGGCAGCGTCCCGTTCCGCGGGTTCCAGCTCGGCCACGAACTCCCAGGCCGCCAGTTCCCGGGTGCTCTCCTCGATGGCGGCCAGCGGCGCCAGCACCTTCGATTCGTCGAGGGCATTGAGCTTGCGAGCGGTCGGCAGCACCTGGCGTTCCATCGAACCGACGAAGCCGTTGTAATCCTTCACTGTGCGCTCGATCGACCGGCCGAGCTTCTCGATGTGCGTCGCCGTGGTCGACAGCCGGGCATAGAGTTCTCGACTCAAGTCGAAGAGTACCTTCGCATCGTGGGTGAGCACGTCCTGCTGCCAGGTGAACGCGACCGTCTTCAGCACCGACCAGAGTGTCACG
>JBBQDC010000029.1:0-26074 GCA_038319305.1 Actinomycetales bacterium
TGCCTACTGCGGAGCAGCACGGCATCAAGGAGCACTCGGACGGTCGTTTCGGTTACGTGCCGGTGCAGACCCGTTCGGACCGGTTCAAGAGCGTGAACGTGGCGGACTTCGGTCCTGTCACGGGCCGGGAGGCGGTTTGGAAGCTGTCCCCGGTGAAGAAGTTCACCGACCTCACGACGGGGGAGCTCGACGGGTCCGTGTACCCGGTCGCGTCGGTCCCGGTCGAGGGTGTCAGTGTTGCCTGGGTCGATCGCACCGACCCGCGGATCGGGTCTGCCGGGGCGCCCGAGGAGCGCGCGTCGGCGAATGCCTGGTCGAGTTTCGAGCAGGCTCTCGCGATCACGATTAGCGGCGAGGAGGCCAAGGAGGTCACGGTCACCCGTGCCGACCTGGGTTCCGGTGCGCGCGGCGCACACACGATCATCGAGGCGAAGCCGTTCAGCCAGGCGATCCTGATCCTCGCGAACACGGGTGAGGCTCGGCTGACCGAGAACGTCGAGATCATTCTGGGGGAGTCGGCGAATCTGACGGTGGTGAGCCTGCAGGAGTGGGGCGATACGGCCGTGCACCTGACGAACCACTTCGCGAGCATTGGCCGTGACGCGCGCCTGAAGCATGTCGTCGTGAGTCTGGGTGGCAGCATCGTGCGGGTGAACCCGTCGGTGCGGTTGGCGGGGCCAGGGTCGGACACGGAGCTGCTCGGCCTGTATTTCGCCGACGCCGGGCAGCACCTCGAGCAGCAGGTGTTCGTCAACCATGCCGCGCCGAACAGTCGCAGCCGGGTGACGTACAAGGGTGCGTTGCAGGGCCAGGGTGCCCGCACCGTGTGGATCGGCGATGTGTTGATCGGGCGGGATGCGGCCGGCACCGACAGCTATGAGCAGAACCGAAACCTCGTGCTCACCGAGGGCACCCGGGCGGACTCGATCCCGAACCTGGAGATCGAGACCGGCGATATCAAGGGTGCCGGGCACGCGAGCGCGACCGGCCGCTTCGATGACGAGCAACTGTTCTACCTGCAGTCCCGCGGCATCACCGAAGACGAGGCCCGCCGCCTGGTCGTGCGCGGCTTCCTCAGCGAGATCGTGCAGCAGATCGGCTCTCCCCTGCTCGAAGAACGCCTCCAGGCCGCCATCGAAGCAGAACTGACCGCAACAAAGGACAACTAATATGGCATCCACCAAGATCTGTGGCTTCGACGAACTCGGCGTTAACGAGGCAGTCAAGGTCGAAATCGATGGCGTTCCCATCGTCGTCGTCCGCGATGCCGCCGGAGACGTCTTCGCCATCGGTGACACCTGCACCCACGGGGACATCTCCCTGTCTGAGGGTTTTGTCGAGGACGACACCGTCGAATGCTGGGCCCACGGCTCCAAGTTCTCCCTGAAGACCGGTAAGCCGCTCAACCTTCCGGCCTATGAGCCGGTGCCCGTCTACAAGGTCGACCTGATCGAGGGCGATGTCTACATCGACCCGGCCGTCACCGTGCCCGTCTGACTCTGGCCCGTCCCGTCCCGCACCGGCCGATTGGCCACCCAACTTGCCGGCGAATTCGCCGGAGAACGAAAGAGAAATCGAATCCATGTCAGTTCTTGAGATCAAAGACCTGCACGTCAGCGTCGAGACCGACCAGGGCACCAAGCAGATCCTGCACGGGGTGAACCTGACCATCAACGAGGGCGAGATCCACGCCATCATGGGCCCGAACGGCTCGGGCAAGTCCACCCTGGCCTATACGATCGCCGGCCACCCCAAATACACGGTCGACAGCGGTTCGATCCTGCTCGACGGCGAAGAGGTCACCACGATGACCGTGGACCAGCGTGCCCGCGCGGGACTGTTCCTGGCCATGCAGTACCCGGTCGAGATTCCGGGCGTGACCGTGACGAACTTCCTGCGCACCGCGAAGACCGCCATCGACGGCACGGCGCCGCCCATCCGCACCTGGATCAAGGACGTGCGCGAGTCGATGAAGCAGCTTCGGATGGACAAGAGCTTCGCCGAGCGCAACGTGAACGAGGGCTTCTCGGGCGGCGAGAAGAAGCGCAACGAGATTCTGCAGCTTGAGCTGCTCCGGCCCAAGTTCGCGGTGCTCGACGAGACCGACTCCGGACTCGACGTCGACGCGCTGAAGATCGTGGCCGAGGGCGTGAACCGGGCCAAGGCGAA
This sequence comes from Actinomycetales bacterium, assembly GCA_038319305.1. Taxonomy (GTDB): domain Bacteria; phylum Actinomycetota; class Actinomycetes; order Actinomycetales; family Microbacteriaceae; genus Cryobacterium. The sequence continues at coordinate 2,170 of JBBQDC010000029.1, forward strand.
CACCGGCCTGGGTCTGCTGCTGATCACGCACTACACCCGCATCCTGCGCTACATCACGCCGGACTTCGTGCACGTGTTCGTCGACGGCCGCATCGCCGAGCAGGGTGGCCCCGAGCTCGCCGACCGCCTCGAAGACGAGGGCTACGACCGCTTTCTCACGGAATCGAATGTAGGCTAAACACATGGTTTCCACGCTGACCCCGGCGCGTTTCGATGAAATCGAAGAAGCGCTCAAAGACGTCATGGACCCGGAACTCGGCATCAACGTCGTCGACCTCGGGCTTATCTACGACCTGGGCTGGGACGATGAGAACGATGCCTTGATCATCCACATGACTCTGACTTCGGCCGGCTGCCCGCTGACCGACGTGCTCGAGGAACAGACCGCCGAGGCGCTGGACGGCGTCGTCGATCAGTTCCGTATCAATTGGGTCTGGATGCCGCCGTGGGGTCCTGAGAAGATCACCGATGACGGTCGGGACATGATGAGGGCTCTCGGCTTCTCCATCTAATCCACGGTTGCTCAACGCGCCACGAGAAGGGGCACCCGCCAGATGGCCGGTGCCCCATCTCTGTGATCTGTTCCGGTGAACCGGTTCTGCTCCACGGTCACTCGTCCGTCGCCTCGCCCTCCGGCTCCGTTCCCTCTGCGCTGGCGGACGACGCCAGATCTGACGACTCCCAGTTCTTTAGATTAATGAGGGACGGGTGCGGTCCGACGTCTGTCTCACCCTCCTCAAACATGTCACCCACCGGACTGGCGGATTCCTGATCGTCGCCTGGATCAGACGGGGGAGACCCGCTCTCGCCCGGCAGGGCTGGTGTGGCTGAATCGTGATCCATCGTCGACCTCCTCGCATTCATGCAGCGGCCGCTGCGGCTGCAACCGACGGTAGGCCTCAGGTCTGCTCGCCGCTAGGTGGGTGAGCAAGGCGCTTGAGTCAAACTGGTCGATACCGCTACGACGTGGTGACGGTCACGGACACCGGAGTAGGGTTCGCAAACAGGTCGAGAACCGGGCAGCGCGCCGAGCGCCATCTCCACGGGGCTGGCCGCGATATCATTTCCGGCGAGGTTTTCGCGTTCGTTCACGAGGAAGACGTGCCTGCCAGCCGTGGCCCGATAGGTCAGCTGCGCCTTCGTGGCGTCAGCAGTGATCCGTTCGTTTCAGGCGATTGGGGCGGCGACGAGGCGGTGAGCCCGATCTTCGGCAAGGGGAGAGAGAGCTGCGGGAGTCTGTAGGAGTGTCATGTCGCATCCTTAGAAGCCGGCCCCGGCCCAAGTAGCGCGCCCGGTCACACACTGTCATGATGCTGTGGCCGGAGTGACTTCGGGCCGTAACTCAGTCCCTTGGAACGTCCTTCCACTCAATAGAACGCTATTCTAATCACATGGTTGAATTGCCGATGAGGGCCAAATCCCGCCGTGAGGCCAACGTGCTGGAGACTCGCATTGTGATTGTGAGAGCTGCGCTGCGGTTAATGCTTGAGCGTGGGTACATTCCCACAACCATCGGCGCCATCGCCGTCGAGGCAGGCGTTGCAGTTCAGACGGTCTACAACTCGGTCGGCGGTAAGGCCGCGGTTCTGTCCGCCGTGCTCGACCTCGCGGCCGTGGACCCGGAGACGCCCGATACCGGTCCCGCACCGTTGCGCAGCCATGTCGGAGGGGCATCCGGTCCCGCCGAGATCGTCCGAGTTCTCACCGATCACATTGCCGACCTGAATGAACGAACGTCCGGCGTCCACCGGGTAATCGCCCAGGCGGCCGGTGTCGATGCGAACATTGCAGAGCTGGAGATCAGGCGCTCCGCCCAACGGCTGCTCCGGTACGGTGAGGTGGCGTCCGCGCTGCGCTCACGGCACAGTCTTCGGAGTGGACTGAGCGACCACGAGGCTGCGGCCACGGTGTGGGCACTCGGGCATCCTCAGGCGTACCGGTCTCTGGTCCTTGACCTCGGCTGGTCAGGTGACGCCTACCGGGCCTGGTTGCTCAAGGCTCTGCAGGGGGCACTTTTGTTTCCCGGCGCACACGGAGGCGGAGGCGATCAAATATAGTGGAGAGTTGGCCCGCTTCGGGCCAGCAAAAATTCTATGACTCCCCTGATCGGACTGTTGCTGTGTTGAGTGTGCAAAATCTCGAAATCCGAGTTGGGGCGCGCGTGCTCATGGAAGACGTCAGTTTCCGCGTTTCCGCCGGCGACAAGATCGGACTGGTCGGCCGAAACGGCGCCGGCAAGACGACACTGACGAAAACACTCGCAGGGGAGACCGTTCCGACCAACGGCTCGATCGATCGCACGGGTGAGATCGGCTACCTTCCTCAGGATCCCCGCTCCGGGGACCCGGAGATGCTCGCCCGCACCCGCATTTTGGATGCCCGCGGCCTCGGCACCATTTCTCTGGGTCTCAGTCAGGCCGGCATCGACATGGGCAGCGATGACCCCAAAGTCAGTGCGAAGGCCATGCGAACCTATGGCAACCTCACCGACGAGTTCAACGCGCTCGGTGGCTACGCTGCGGAGGCGGAAGCCGCGTCGATCGCCAGCAATCTGAACCTTCCCGACCGCATCCTCGACCAGCAGCTGCGAACCCTGTCCGGCGGACAGCGCCGTCGCATCGAACTTGCCCGCATCCTGTTCTCGGCGGCGGAAACGATGATTCTGGACGAGCCCACCAACCACCTCGACGCCGACTCCGTGGTCTGGCTGCGCGAGTTCGTCAAGAACTACCGTGGCGGATGCATCATCATCAGCCACGACATCGAGCTGGTCGGTGACACGGTGAACCGGGTGTTCTACCTCGACGCCAACCGCATGGTCATCGACATCTACAACATGAATTGGAGGAACTACCAGCGGCAGCGCGTCGCAGACGCGGACCGTCGCAAGAAGGAACGCGCCAACGCCGAGAAAAAGGCGTCGACCCTGCAACTCCAGGCCGCGAAGTTCGGTGCCAAGGCGAGCAAGGCCGCCGCCGCCCACCAGATGGTGGCACGCGCCGAGAAGCTCCTCTCCGGATTGGACGCCGTGCGGGCAGTCGACCGCGTCGCCAAGCTGCGCTTCCCCGAACCCGCGCCCTGCGGACGTACGCCGCTGATGGCCACAGATCTCTCCAAAAGCTACGGCTCCCTGGAGATCTTCGCGGCCGTCGACCTGGCCATCGACCGTGGTTCGAAGGTCGTCATCCTCGGTCTGAACGGAGCAGGCAAGACCACTCTCCTGCGCATGCTAGCCGGCGTCGACAAACCGGACACCGGCGAGATCGTGCCTGGCCACGGGCTGCGGATCGGCTACTACGCCCAGGAGCACGAGACGATCGACGTCAAGCGCAGCGTGCTCGAGAACATGGTGTCTTCCTCGCCCAACATCACCGAGATGGAGGCGCGGCGGGTTTTGGGTTCGTTCCTCTTCACCGGCGACGACTCTCACAAGCCGGCCGGGGTACTGTCCGGTGGCGAGAAGACCCGACTGGCGCTGGCCATGATTGTTGTCTCCGGTGCCAACGTACTGCTGCTCGACGAACCGACTAACAACCTCGACCCGGCCAGCCGTGAGGAAATCCTGGACGCACTGGCGCACTATGCCGGCGCTGTTGTCCTCGTCAGCCACGACGAGGGTGCAGTCGAGGCTCTCAACCCGGAGCGGGTGTTGATCATGCCCGACGGCACCGAGGACCACTGGAACAAGGACTACCTCGATCTGATCATGCTCGCCTGACCACCCTCACGAAACCAAAAGCCCGGGCCGGTCGGTCCGGGCTTTGGTCTGTTCCCGTCGATCAGTGGCGGTCGATGAGCTCGTCCTCGATCTCCGAGTCGCTGCGTGGTTTGGCAGCGTGACGCCGGGCCCGGTCGGCGGCGCGAATACGCTCGCCCGGGTCGTCGAAGTTGACGGTGCGGTATTCCTGCCGTATGGCCCAGCCCAGGCCGACGAAGCCCATCAGCGCGAACACGAACCACTGGAAGGCGTAGGACAGGTGCGGTCCCTCGTCTTTCACCGGGCGGGTGACCGCCACGGGGCGTTCGTCCGGTGCCGGGTCCTCAGTCGCCATCAGCCCGTAGGCCGCGGTGAATGTCGGAAGACCGAGCCGGGTGGCCACGTCGTCGAGATTGATCGTCGCGATCTGGTTGCCTGTGGCCGAACGACCAGCCAGCAGAGGCTCACCAGCCTTGAGGCGAGCGACAACGCTCACTACTCCCGAAGGCGCGGAGGGAACGGAGGCCGGTGCGTCTGCGGTCTGCCCGGTCGGCAGCCAGCCTCGGTTAACGATGAAGACCGAGCCGTCCGCGAGCAGCAGGGGAGTGAGAACCTCGAATCCCGGGTTGATCTGGAGAGGGCGATTGCGCACGATCAGCTCCTCGTCCGTCAGATACGTGCCCGTCATGACAACGGGCAGCCACTTCTGGGACTCCGAGAATGTGTCCAGGTCAGGTAGAGCCTCGGCGAGGGGAACCGGGTCCGCCGCATAGTTCGTCTCGACTTTGTCCATCTCGGCGAGAGCGTCGGCCCGGCGCGCGAGCTGCCAGAGGCCGAGTCCGGAGCACACGGCTGCGAAGAGGATGGTCAGCGCGAGGTATCCAGCCCAGCGCCGGGTGAACGCGAATTTCCAGCCGATCACACGGGCCCAACTTCCTGCTCCGCAGCCGGCGGCGAGACAACCAAGGGGGATACGGCCAGCGGGAAGTCCCGGGTGGCCAAGAAATCGCGAAGGTAGTCAACGTGCAGGTCGCAGGCCAGCCAGGTCTTCACGCGGTCTTCCGCGTGGATACGGGGATTGCGCCAGTCCAAACGCCAGCCGGCGCTCTCACGGCAGCCCGCGCGCGAGCAGTTCGTCGTTTCGAGTTCGGCGCCGAGGCCGATCACGTTCCGCTCTCATCGTTGCTCGGTCCGCGGTTCGGCCCACGGAATACCTGCACGGCTCCCGGGCGCATGACGGTCGACACGGCACCGCTGCCCTGCACATTCGCGAACACGACAGCGAAATAAGGGAGCACGATCGCGCCGAGGGCGAACACGAGCAGCCACCAGCCCTGGACGAAGAGCAGTAGCACGATGCAGACCATCCGGATGCCCATGGCGACTGTGTATTTGATCATTCGTGAGCGCCGCTCCTCCTCGGGCGAGGGCGGGAGGGAGGTGATCGACTGCTGCTTCATGGGTGCCATCGATTCGGTCAGTCGGGGGAATTCTGCCCTGATAATTCTACGTCTCGTCAGGGCCAAACGCAGACGCCCTAAACTGAAACATACGTGCGTACGGCTGTTCGTTCGCTGAGAAAATGAGATTGGACCCAGCATGACGACTGGCAGAACCGTCCTTGTCACCGGGGGCAACCGTGGCATCGGATTCTCGATTGCCGAGGAGTTCATCAGGCAGGGTCACCGCGTCGCGGTCACCGCCCGCTCCGGGGAAGGCCCGGCCGGCAGCCTGACGGTGCGCGCCGACGTAACGGACGCCGCCTCCATAGACGCCGCATTCACGGAGATCGAGTCGGCGCTCGGTCCAGTTGAGGTTGTCGTCGCAAATGCGGGCATCACCCGCGACATGCTTCTGATGCGCATGAGTGAAGATGACTTCACCTCGGTCATCGATACCAACCTGAGCGGCGCGTTCCGCGTCGTGAAGCGTGCCTCCAAAGGCATGCTCAAGGCCCGGTTCGGGCGCATCGTACTGATTTCCAGTGTCGTCGGGCTCTACGGATCCGCTGGTCAGGTCAACTACTCCGCCTCCAAGAGCGGGCTGATCGGGCTGGCCCGATCGGTGACCCGTGAACTCGGCGCCCGGGGGATCACGGCCAACGTCGTCGCTCCCGGCTTCATCGAAACCGACATGACCGCGAAGCTGTCCGAGTCACAGCAGGCCGACTACAAGCGCAGCATCCCCGCGGGACGCTTTGCCACCCCGGGGGAGGTGGCTCGAGTCGTCACCTGGATCGCCGGTGACGATGCCGCGTATATCTCGGGCGCCGTCATTCCCGTCGATGGCGGGCTGGGGATGGGACACTAACCGCGCAGGCCGAGCATCGGCAGGATCTGGCTGAGGTCGCGGGCGTCTACCGCAAGGTCCGCCTGCGCCCTCACGATCGGCCGCGCGTTGAAGGCAATGCCCAGACCGGCAACCCGCATCATCTGCAGGTCGTTCGCCCCGTCACCGACGGCGATGGTCTGAGGGAGCGCGACGCCCTCCAGCTCAGCCCATTCCTTCAGCGCGACGGCCTTCGCCGCGGCGTCGATGATGGGTCCGACCAAGTCGCCGGTGAGGCGGCCATCGGCGACCTCCAACCGGTTGGCGCGCCAGTGGTCAACACCCAGGGCGGCGGCGATCGGGTCGAGCACTTCGTGGAAGCCGCCCGAGACCACGCCGACCCGGCTGCCGTTGGAATGCAGGGTGTCGATCAGATCCTTTGCCCCCAGAGTCGGGCGGACACGCCGCCCGACCTCCTCGAATACGGCCGTGGACAATCCGGCCAGGGTCTTGACGCGCAACCGGAGGCTCTCGGCGAAATCGATTTCACCGCTCATGGCCTGCTCGGTCACCGCGGCGACGAGGGCCAGCGAGCCGGCCGCATCGGCCAGCAGCTCGATGACCTCGTCTTCGATCAGGGTGGAATCGGCGTCCAGGACGACGAGGAAACGAACGGGGACGGTCACGGGTGGACGTGCACTCCCTTGCCGACCACGGTGATGCCGGACTCGGTGACGCTGAAGCCGCGTGCGAGGTCTCGCTCGCGATCAACGCCGACTTCCGCCCCGGCAGCGACCACAACATCCTTGTCCAGAATCGCTCGACGCACGGTTGCACCAGGCTTGATCTGCACCCGGTCGAAGACGATCGAGTCCACCACCTGGGCACCGGAGTCGATGGCGGCCCAGGGGCCGAGAACGCTACGTTCGATGTGAGCTCCCGAAATGACGCAGCCGAGGGAGACGATCGAGTCGATCATCGTCCCGAGGAAGCCGCGTCCGTCGCGGACGAACTTCGCCGGTGGCGAGTTGAGCTGCTGGCTGAAGATCGGCCAGTTCTGGTTGTAGAGATTGAAGACCGGGAGCGCGCTGATGAGGTCCTGGTGCGCCTCGAAGAAGGAGTCGATGGTACCCACGTCGCGCCAGTAATCGCGGTCGCGGTCGGTGGAGCCGGGGACGTCGTTGAGTTTGAGGTCGTAGACGCCGGCCTCGCCGCGGGACACGAAGTCGGGAATGATGTCGCCGCCCATGTCGTGGCTCGAATCAGAGCGTTCGCCGTCGCGCAAAACGGCCTCGATCAAGGCTTCCGTGTTGAACACGTAGTTACCCATCGACGCGAAGACCTCGTGCGGGGCATCAGCAAGGCCGACGGCATCCTTCGGTTTCTCGCGGAAATCGCGGATGCGGTCCGGCGTTGCCGCGTCGACCTCGATGACGCCGAACTGGTCGGCCAGAGCGATCGGCTGACGGATGGCCGCGACGGTCGCGGCGGCTCCGGAGGCGATGTGAGCCTCGATCATCTTACTGAAGTCCATCCGATATACGTGGTCGGCTCCGACGACGACGACGATGTCGGGCTTCTCATCATGGATCAGGTTCAGGCTCTGCAGGATCGCGTCGGCCGAACCACTGAACCAGCGTTTACCCAGACGCTGCTGCGCCGGCACCGATGCGATGTAGGAGTTGAACAGGCCGCCGGAGACGTGCCAGGTCTGTGAGACGTGGCGGTCGAGACTGTGCGACTTGTACTGGGTGAGCACCACGATCTGGGTGAGGCCCGAATTGATCAAGTTCGACAACGCGAAGTCGATCAGTCGGTAGTGACCTCCGAAGGGCACGGCCGGTTTTGCGCGGTCCTCAGTAAGCGGCATCAGCCGTTTTCCTTCTCCACCTGCGAGCACGATTCCAAAGATCTTCCTTGACAGCATGTCTTTACAGTAGGGCCATTCGTCACGTCGATCCAGCTTGCATGGGTGTGTGTCCCCGGTCAGCCTGCGCTAGCTTTGCCTCATGCGAGTGGATCTGTTGACGAAGGAATACCCCCCGGAGATTTACGGCGGGGCAGGCGTGCATGTGGCTGAGCTCGTAAAGGCTCTCCGCACCGATATTGATGTGTCCGTGCGATGTTTCGGCGCTCCCCGCGACGCCCTCGACACCTTCGCCTACGACGTCCCCCCGCAGCTAGCCGACGCGAATGCGACGTTGGCGACACTCGGGGTGGACCTCCAGATGGCGCAGGACGTGCAGGGTGCCGACATCGTGCACTCGCACACCTGGTATGCCAATGGCGCCGGTCACTTCGCCAAGCTCCTGCATGGAATCCCGCACGTCGTCACGGCGCACAGCCTCGAACCGCTGCGCCCGTGGAAGGCCGAACAACTCGGCGGAGGATACCGCGTCTCCAGCTGGATCGAGCGAACGGCGTTCGAGGCAGCGGACGCCGTGATCGCCGTCAGCGGCGGCATGCGCCGCGACATCCTGCGCAGCTATCCCGCGCTCGACGCGGCCCGCGTGCACGTCGTTTACAACGGCATCGACCTCGAACGGTGGAAGCCCACCGAAGACCTGGATACCGTGCGCGCGCTCGGAATCGACCCGGACCGACCTGCCGTGGTTTTTGTGGGTCGCATCACCAGGCAGAAGGGCCTGCCCTACCTGCTTCGCGCCGCCGCCCTGTTACCGCCAGAGGTGCAGCTGGTGCTCTGCGCCGGCGCGCCGGATACCCCGGGGATCCTGGCCGAGGTCACGGCCGGCGTCGAGGCACTGCAACAGGAGCGCTCCGGCGTGGTCTGGATCGACCGCCTGCTGTCGCAGCACGACCTGGCGGCTGTGCTCACCGCCGGCACCGTCTTCGTCTGCCCGTCGGTCTACGAGCCACTCGGCATCGTCAATCTGGAGGCCATGGCCTGTGGGCTGCCGGTCGTTGGAACGGCCACTGGAGGAATCCCCGAGGTGGTTGCCGACGGTGTGACCGGCCGGCTGGTGCCGATCGACCAGGTCACCGACGGAACCGGGACCCCGATCGACCCTGACCTCTTCGTGGCCGACCTCTCGCGCACCCTGATCGAGGTGCTCTCCGATCCCGCGAAAGCGGCCGAGATGGGCCGTGCCGGCCGCGTGCGAGCCGAGCAGATGTTCAGCTGGACCCAGATCGCGACCCGCACCCGCGAGATTTACGCCGCACTGCTCTGACACTCGCTGTGACGGGTGCCGACGCTTCGCGCGGCGCCTGTCTTGCGTGTCTGTCGCTCCGCGGCGGCGGCTAGCATGGCTATATGGTCAACGTTCTCCAATTCACCGACGTCTCCGTCGTCCGGGATGGCACATCCATTCTTGACTCAGTGAACTGGAGTGTTGATGACGACCAGCGATGGGTGGTCCTTGGCCCGAACGGGGCCGGTAAGACCACCCTGCTGCAGATCGCCGCCGCTCTCATCCATCCGTCGAAGGGGAGCGCCGTCGTGCTGGATGAGCCCATTGGGCGCACCGACCTGTTCGAGCTTCGACCGCGCATCGGCTTCGCCTCCACGGCGATGGCACGTCGGGTTCCCGCGAACGAGAAGGTCATCGACGTCGTCATGACGGCCGCCTACTCGGTCACGGGCCGCTGGACCGAAGAGTACGAGACCATCGACGAGCGCCGCGCCCAGCGGGTGCTGGGGGAGTGGAAGCTCGACGCACTGGCCGACCGCAAGTTCGGCACGCTCAGCGACGGCGAACAAAAGCGCGTGCAGATCGCCCGCTCGATCATGACCGACCCTGAGGTTCTGCTTCTGGACGAACCGGCTGCGAGTCTCGACCTCGGCGCGCGGGAGGAACTCCTGCAGCTTCTCGGCGGCTACGCGAGCGAGCCAGGGTCACCGGCCATCATCATGGTCACCCACCACGTCGAAGAGATTCCTCTCGGCTTCACGCATGTGCTGCTCCTGTCCGGCGGCCGCGTCGTCAGCGCCGGGCCTCTGGCCGAAGCCCTGACCGCGGCAGCGCTGACCGAGGCATTCGGGCTTCCGATCGACCTGGTCGAGACGGACGGCCGATTCAACGCCCGCGCAGCCTGACCGAACCCGGATGGCGGCCATCGTCACCGGATTCTGCTAAACTCGACAGTCGGTCCTAGGGCCGCACATTTTTTCTGCCGCCCCTGGCGAGTCTGAACTCGCTCATCGAAGCGCAACTCACCAATCGAACAGCAATAAGGAAGTCTCATGAAGTCTGACATTCACCCCACGTACGCTCCCGTGGTTTTCCGCGACCTCGCGTCGGGTGCGACGTTCCTTACCCGTTCGACGGTGGGCAGCGCCAAGACCATCGAGTGGACCGACGGAACGACCTACCCGGTCATCGACGTTGAAATCTCGTCGGAGTCGCACCCGTTCTACACCGGCAAGCAGCGCATCATGGACTCCGCCGGACGTGTCGAGAAGTTCAACTCGCGTTACAAAGGCTTCGGCAAGTAACCACGCCGCACCACGCAGCACCCTGAATATCAGAAAGGGCGACCAGCTTCGGCTGGTCGCCCTTTTTGGGTGTTCGTCTCCGTGCAAACTTGGCTACCGCTCGGGCCAGCCGCCGGCCGCGACGAATTCGGGGTCGCGTTCGCGACGCATGTACGCCTGGAAGTTCTCTGCCTGCGACAGCGCCCACCCGGCCTGGAGCACATGCAGTTCGCCGACGGTGAGCGGCAGGGTCTTCACATGCGCTCGGGCGATGGCCTGAGCAACCCGACCAGCCGCGATGGCGTCCGCGCCCGAGTCGTGGGCGTCGTCCAGTGTGACGCCGTAGAACTTGCTGGTCACCTCGAGGGTTCGTTTCCCCTTGCGGTACCGGTCGACGGCCTTGTCGATGACCAGCGGGTCGACCACGGGGGACGGGGAGGCGAGAGGGGGCACGCCGTACCGGACCGACTCTCGGTTGAGCAGGGTGAGGTCGTAGGGGGCGTTGTACGCCACCAGAGGAAGACCGCGCGCGAGGTGCTCCCGGATGGTCGCAACGATCTCGGCGACGCCGTCCGCCGCGACCCGGCCGTTCTGCGCTGCGTACTCGGTCGTGATGCCATGCACGTTCGTGGCCTGGACCGGGATCTCGATGCCTGGATCCAGCAGCCAGTCCACCCGCTCGAGAACCTCTCCGGCCACATCGATGATGGCGACGGTCGCCGACACGATGCGGCTCGTCTCCACGTCGATACCGGTTGTTTCGAGGTCGAAAACGGCCAGGGTGTCACTCCAGTTGCTCATGGGGAAAGCCTACGGCCGACCACCGTCATCCACGGTCGCCCTAAACTGAGGGTGATGAATGTTCCTTCGCCCTACGACGCCATGCTCGCCCGGATCCCCGTGAGGGTCCGGGATGTCCCGGTGCTCGGCAGCGTCACCCGGTATTGGGAGTACGGCGATCCGACGGCCGACACCACGATCGTCATGGTGCACGGCTTCCGGGGCGACCACCACGGCCTTGAGCCCGTCGTCGCCCAGCTTCCCGGCTTCCGCATGATTTCCCCTGACCTCCCCGGTTTCGGCGAGTCCGCCGTGCTCGCGGCAAGCCGGCACGACATTGCCGGGTACGGTCGGTGGCTGGCGGAGTTCGTGGCGGTGCTGGGGCTGACCGGTCGAATCGTGGTGCTCGGGCACTCCTTCGGGTCGATCATCGTCGCTGCCTCGGTCGCGGGCGGACTCCCGACCCACGATGTGGTTCTGGTCAACCCCATCGCCGCGCCCGCCCTAGCTGGGCCGCGCGGCATCCTCACCCGCCTGGCCGTGTTCTACTATTGGGCGGCCGCGTGCCTGCCGGAGCGGCTCGGCTTCGCGCTACTGCGCAACCGAGTCATCGTGCGGGCGATGAGTGTGACCATGGCGAAAACGGGGGATCCCGGGCTGCGCCGCTGGATCCACAACCAGCACGACCGCTACTTCTCCGCCTTCGCCGACCGCCGGGTCGTGCTCGAGGCCTTCACCGCGTCGGTGGGTGCCGACGTCAGCGAGTTCGCCGCGGGCATCCGACAACGCACCCTGCTGATCGCCGCGGAGAAAGACGACATCACCCCGGTCGCTGCCCAGCACCGGCTCCAAGCGCTCTTCCCCGACGCCACGCTCGAGGTGATTCCCGACGTGGGGCACCTGATCCACTACGAGGTGCCGGCGCAGGCGGCCGATGCCCTGCGCCGTTTCCTCGTCGCTGGGGAGACACCATGAGGATCGTCTTCGACTGCCGGTACACCCGGTTCGACCGGCATGACGGCATCAGCCGATACACGGCTGGCCTGGTCACCGAGCTGGGCAAGCTGCACCCGGTGACCATGCTGATCAACGACCACCGCCAGCTTGACCTGCTGCCGGACCTTCCCTGGCAGCTCGTGAGCGCGCCTACCAGCATCCGGGAACCGTTCATTGCGTGGCAGATCAACCAGTTGCACCCCGACGTGGTGTTCACACCGATGCAAACTATGGGTTCCTGGGGTCGACGGTACCGCCTCCTGCTGACCGTGCACGATCTGATCTACTACCGCAATCGCACCCCGCCGCGGGACCTGCACCGTCTGCTGCGCGTCGCCTGGCGCCTGTACCACCTGTCCTGGTGGCCGCAACGGATGCTGCTGAACCGGGCCGACGGGGTCGTCACCGTCTCCGAGACCACCCGAGGACTGATCAGGGACAACGCTCTGACGCGAAAGCCGGTCACGGTCATCCACAACGCCGCCGATACGCGCTCGACGCCGTCCACCGGGCGTCCGGTTCCGGAAACGGCCCGCCTGGTCTATATGGGCTCCTTCATGCCGTACAAAAACGTCGACACCCTGGTGCTCGCCGCCGCGGAGCTGCCGGAACATGAACTCCATCTGATGAGCCAGGTGAGCGAGCAGGAACGCCTGCGCCTCTCTGCCCTGGCGCCGCAGGCGACTCTGGTGTTCCACAACGGTGTCACCGACGAGGAGTACGTGCGGGTGCTGATATCGGCGACCGCGCTGGTCACGGCGTCTCTGGACGAGGGCTTCGGCATTCCACTGGTCGAGGCCATGAGCCTCGGTATTCCGGTCGTGGTCAGCGACATCCCCATCTTTCGCGAGATCGGCGGCGACGCGGCGCTCTACTTCGACCCGTCCAGCACCGACGCGCTCGTCGCGGCCGTGCGGAGGCTGGGCGCGGGGGAGTGGGCGGCGCGCTCCGCGGCATCCGTCGAGAAGGCGGAGCGATTCACCTGGCACGATTCCGCACGAAGGCTGCTGGAACTGCTGACCGAGACCGTGGCCGACAAGGGCGCCGGCATCGGCCGGAAGGAACCGGTTCAGCCGGTGTAGTGCGTGTTCTCGGCCCGGCCCCGCAGGGTGGCGTCGAAGTACGTCAACTCGAGCCGGCCGTCACTCCAGACGAAGTCGTGCACGGAGCCATTGGCGATGAGCTCGTTCTGGCGTGGTCGCTCCCCGGCCGTACTGTGGCGAAGCAGGGTGCCGATCACCCCGCCGTGACAGACCACCAGCACCGACTCGCCGGGTCGTGCCGCGGCCAGCCGTCCGAAGGCAGGCAGCACCCGGTCGAGCACCTCCTGGCGCGTCTCCAGACCCGGTACGGCGACGCCGTTGGGAAAGCGGAGCTGACGCTCGGCGAACGTGAGCCCCTCGATCTGGCCGTGGTGGCGTTCGGTGAGCTCCGGGATGACGTGCGGGCTCGGCAGCCCGAGCTCGCCGGCGATGATCCGGGCCGTCTCGTGGGCGCGGTCGAGCGGACTCGTGACGATCGTGTCCCAGCTTCGGGAGCGCAACCGAAGACCTGCCTCGGCAGCTTGCGCCCGACCGGTGGAGTTGAGGGGGATGTCCGTGCTGCCCTGGATCCGGGTGTGCAGGTTCCATTCGGTCTGTCCGTGCCGCACAATCGAAAGTCTGGTCATCCTGCCGTCTCTGTTTTCGCCGGGGAGGCCTTGTCGCCTATCGACAGGGTCTGTCGTCACGCGGTTCAGTCGGTGAGCCGGTCGGCCAGCCCCGCCAGCGACTCCGACGTGCCTGCGTCCAGTTTAATCAGAGCCCGGCCGTCACCCTTGGTCTCACCGCGGTTGATGACGACGATGGGCAGCTTGCGGCGCCGGGCCTGCTCCAGCAGACGGATGCCTGAGTTCACGAAAAGGGACGAGCCGGCGATGATCAGGGCCTCCGCACCGGAGACGAGCGCCGTGGCCTCGGTGAACTTCACCGTCGGCACCAGCTCACCGAAGAAGACGACGTTGGGTTTGAGCATGCCGCCGCAGACCGTGCAGTCGGGGATCGTGAAACCGTCGATATCGGAAACCTCCGCATCACCGTCGGGCGCCGTGCGCACATCATCCATTGTGGCCAGGGTCGGGTTGGCGGCTTCGAGGCGCGCGGCGACACTGTCGCGGCCATACGCCTGACCGCAGTCCAGGCAGACGACGAGGTCCAGCGACCCATGCAGGTCCACGACGTGCCGCGACCCGGCCCGGGTGTGCAGGCCGTCCACGTTCTGTGTGATGACACCGCTGATCAGCCCGTTCTGCTCCAGCCGGGCGAGGGCCCGGTGCCCGAGGTTGGGCTCCGCGGCGCGGAACCGGTGCCAGCCGAGGTGGCTGCCGGCCCAATACCGTTTGCGCGCGCTCTCGTCGCCGACGAAAGTCTGGAAGTTCATCGGGGTGCGCACGGGGGCACCCTTCCCTCGGTAGTCGGGGATGCCTGAATCGGTGCTGAGGCCTGCTCCGGTCAGGACCGCGGTGTGGCGGTCGCGGAGCAATTCCGCCACGGCGTCCAGCGCCGCGGCGGCGGCGACGGCGGCAACCGGAAGCGTCTCGGTGGTCATGGTGCTCCATCCTGTGTACACCGAGTCTAAACTCGCGAGTTTTCGAGTTGGTCACGGAAATGGCAGGCTGGTCACATCTCCCGTTGAAAGGCGTGCCCGCTGTGCCGATCGTCCATATTGAAAATCTCGACCTGCCCGGTCTTGCCGACTACTCACGACTGACGGATGTGGCGCTTCGGCGCATCTCCGAACCGGCCGGCGGTCTCTACATTGCCGAATCGAGCAAGGTCATCACCCGTGCCCTCGCCGCCGGGCACCGCCCTCGGTCCGTGCTCGTGCAGGAGCAGTGGCTGCCCGATGTGCTGCCGTTGCTCGCGGACTGGCCGGATGTGCCCGTGTACGTCGGTGCGTCATCCGTTCTCGAACGACTCACCGGCTACAACCTGCACCGCGGTGCGCTGGCTGCGATGCACCGTCCGGACCTGGCCTCGGTGCACGAGGTGATCCGAGACGCGCGGCGCATCGTGATCCTCGAGGACATCGTTGACCACACCAACGTCGGCGCCATCTTCCGCTCGGTTGCCGGACTCGGTGCGGACGCTGTTCTGATCACGCCCCGCTGCGCTGACCCGCTCTACCGGCGCAGCGTGCGGGTGAGCATGGGCACGGTGCTACAGGTGCCGTGGACCCGGCTGCCGGAGTGGAGCGAGGCTGCCCCGCTGCTGCACCAGGCCGGTTTTCACCTCGCTGCTCTGGCATTGGCCGACGACGCCGTCAGTCTTGAGCAGTTCGCCGGAAACACTCCGGAACGGCTGGCCCTGATTCTCGGCGCCGAGGGCGACGGGCTCAGCACCCAGGCTCTCGCGGCCGCCGACACCGTCGTGACGATCCCTATGCTCCACGGCGTCGATTCACTCAATGTGGCCTCAGCCAGCGCGGTTGCCCTGTACGCCCTGCGCGTCTGAATGCGGGCGCTTGGTAGAGTCGTCGGATGCCACTGAACCGACGCCACACGTTCCTCCGCCGTCGGGTTGCTGTCCTGGCCGCCCTCCTCATCGCCCTGAGCGGAGTCGGCTATCTGGCCGGCACGGGGCTCGCGCCGGTGCCCGCCGCGGCCGTCGAGCTGATCGAACCGGCCGCACTGACCCAGCCGGCCGCCGAGCTCACCTGGCCTGACCAGGGCGCAGGTGCCATCGGCGCTGTCGGTTACCCAGGGCTGCTCGGTTCCACCGGCGATCAAGAGTCGATGCCGATCGCGAGCATCACGAAGATGATCACCTCACTCGTGCTGCTCGAGGAGAAACCACTGACCGGCAACGAATCCGGCCCGGACATCCGGTTCACCGACGCAGACGTCGACATCTATTACGACGTGCTGGCCGAGGACGGCTCGGTGGCGCCCGTGTCCTCCGGCATGGTGCTCAGCCAGCGTGAGGCCTTCGAGGCTATGCTCCTGCCCTCTGCGAACAACTACAGCATTTCGCTGGCGATCTGGGCGTTCGGATCGATGGACGCGTACCTGGCCAAGGCCGAAACCTGGCTGGCCGATAACGGCCTCACCGACACCACGGTGGCCGACACCAGTGGGCTGTCCCCAGCCAGCGTGAGCAGCCCCGCCGACCTGGTCAAGATCGGCAAGCTCGCACTGGCCAATCCGGTGCTGGCCGAGATCGTCTCCATGGAGACGTCCGACCTGCCGACCATCGGCACGGTCACCAACACCAACAAGCTCCTCGGCAGGAACGGTGTCACCGGTATGAAGACCGGAACCACTGATGAGGCCGGCGCCTGCCTGCTCTACTCGGCCGAGTTCACGGTCGGCGGCGAGACCGTCACTCTGGTCGGCGTCATGCTCGGCGGCGACACGCACACCGAACTGAATGCATCGATCGTGGACCTGCTCGACAGCGTCGAACCCGGGTTCCGTGAGGTCAGCCTGACCGACAAGGGCGCCGCCTACGCGTCCTACGACACCCCATGGGGGCAGGAGAGCCAGGCGGTCGCCGCCGAGGCGGCATCGGCCGTGGTCTGGTCGGACACGCCCATCACGGCAGTTCCGACCGCAAGCCCGGTCACCCTCGGCAAGGTCGGCGACTCGGCCGGCGCGGTCGATTTCCAGGTCGGGGAGACCACCGTGAGCGTTCCGCTGGTGCTCGACGGCGAGCTGACCGACCCGGGCCCCGGCTGGCGCTTCACCCACCCGGGGGAGCTGGCCGCGGGCTGACGGATGCGGCCGGGCGCCGGCCGGGCGCCTCAGTGGCGCGGCTGGCTGAACGGCCGAGCGTCTGGGCGCTTGGGCAGCACATGGTCGCCGGACGACTGATGCCGAATGCGGCGTAGCACCCAGGGCAGCAGGTATTCCCGCGCCCACTGCATGTCTTCCGTGCGGGCCTCCCGCCAGGGGCGCACGGTCATCGGTTCCGGCTTCAGAGGTTCGAGCGCATTGGGCACGTTGAGCACGTCCAGCACCATCCGGGCCACGGTGTGATGGCCGAGAGCATTCAGGTGCAGCCGGTCGGAAGACCACATGCCGGCATCCTGGATCTCGGTCAGTGACCAGAGATCGGCGACGACGCAGTCATACTTGGCTGCGACCGCGCGCAGGTTCTCGTTGTAGATCGCAATTTTGCCGCGGATGCCGCGGAACACGGGGGAGAAGCCCACGTCAGCACCCGTGAACAGCACGATGGTGGCGTTGTCGCGGCTGAGCCGGCTCACCGCCTTCTCGCACCGGGCGGCGATGAAATCGGGGTCAGACCCCGGCCGCAACACGTCGTTGCCGCCCGCGGAGAAGGTGATCAGGTCAGGGTGCAGCGCCAGAACCGGGTCGATCTGTTCGGTGAGGACTTGACCGATCAGCTTGCCGCGTACGGCGAGGTTCGCATACGCGAAGTCCGGCGTGCCCTGGCTGAGCACATCGGCGACCCGGTCTGACCAACCTCGGTTGCCACCCGGGCTGGCCGGTTCCGGATCCCCCAGACCCTCGGTGAAGGAGTCGCCCAGAGCGACGTAGCGGGACCACGGATGCATCGGCGTCGTCATGACTCCATTCTCTCTCGGGTGCACGGCGGCTCGCACAGCAGGTAAGTTCTTATGAAGTGAATACTCCGCCTGCTTTTGGACCTGCCCAGGGGACGAGTGCAGCCGAACACCTGTCACCGTCGTTCCCGGAGCGTGCCGCGTGGGGTACGGCCGGCAAGCTGCGAGCCTGGCAGGCCGAGGCGTTGGAAGCGTATTTCGTGCACCAGCCCCGCGACTTCCTCGCCGCGGCGACACCGGGCGCCGGCAAGACCACGTTCGCCCTGCGTCTCGCCGCCGAGCTGAAGGCCCGTCGGCTGATCGACAGCATCACGGTGGTCGCACCGACCGAGCACCTCAAGCGCCAGTGGGCAGATGCCGCCGCACGGGCGGGCATCCGGCTCGACCCGAACTTCAAGAACGCCAACGGCCGCTACGGCAAGCACTACCACGGCATCGCCGTCACGTACGCCCAGGTGGCCAGCCGGGCGGCCCTGCACCGGCAACTCACCCAGTCCAGCCGCACCCTGGTGATTCTGGACGAGGTGCACCACGGTGGGGATGCGCTGAGCTGGGGCGACGCGATTCGGGAGGCGTTCGAGCCGGCCACCCGCCGCCTCTCGCTCACCGGTACCCCGTTCCGATCGGACACCTCTCCGATCCCGTTCGTGAGCTACCTGCCCGACGAGCACGGCATCCGTTTGTCCCAGAGCGATTACAACTACGGCTACGGCCGTGCCCTCGAAGACGGCGTCGTGCGCCCGGTCATGTTCATGGTCTACGCCGGCCACATGAAGTGGCGCACCCGCGCGGGCGACGAAATGGAAGCCAAACTCGGCGAGGGCAATACCAAGGACATCACCTCCCAGGCCTGGCGCACGGCCCTGGAACCAACCGGGCAGTGGATCCCCGCCGTTCTGCGCGCTGCGGACTCGCGCCTGACCCAGGTGCGTCACAGCATCCCGGATGCCGGTGGCCTCGTCATCGCCACCGACCAGACCATGGCGCGCGCGTACGCGGCCATCCTCCACGAGATCTCGGGGGAGTCGGTGACCGTCGTGCTCTCGGACGAGAAAGAGTCGAGCGACCGGATCGACGAGTTCGCACACAACACCTCGCGCTGGATGGTGGCGGTACGGATGGTGTCGGAGGGGGTGGACGTGCCGCGCCTGGCCGTGGGCGTCTACGCGACCAGCGCCTCCACGCCGCTCTTCTTTGCACAGGCCATCGGCCGGTTCGTGCGGGCCCGCCGCCGCGGAGAGACGGCCTCGATCTTCCTACCCAATGTGCCGAGCTTGCTCAGCCTGGCGAACGCACTCGAGCTGGAGCGTGATCACGCCCTCGACCGCAGCAACCGCGACGACGGCGACGACGGGATGTACAACCCCGAAGATGCCATGGTTGCCGACGCCAACACGTCGGACAAAGCCTCTGACGACCTCGGTGAGGAATTCACCTGGCAGGCCCTTGACTCCCAGGCCACGTTCGACATGGTCATGTTCAACGGCGACGAGTTCGGCGAGCTGGCAGAGCCGGGCACCGATGAGGAGTTTGACTTCATCGGTATCCCCGGGCTACTCGAACCGGAGCAGGTCTCAGAGCTGCTGCGCCAGCGGCAGCACCGGCAGGCGAAGCGTTCCACGGATCGCCGCAAGGACCCGGTCACGGGCGAAATCGCCCCAGAGGACCCGCCGCCGCTCTATCGCACTCTCAAGGAACAGCGCACCCTGCTGGCGAGCCTCGTGGGCATGTGGTCAAAACTCGCGGGGGAACCCCACGGCATGGTGCACGCCGAACTCCGGCGTGAGTGCGGCGGCCCCGCCGTGGCGCAGGCCAGCGTGACGCAGTTGCAAAACCGGATCGACCTGCTTCGCCGCCGCCTCGGCCGCAGCTGACTCTCTCGACCGAAACGGCCCCTCAGGCGATCACGGGGTGCGCCTCGACGCTCGGTAGGGCTGCGGCGGGTGTTGTGACGGGAGCTGCCACGTCCAGGGCAGCCAGAATGTCGGCGAGGAGGTCGTCGGGGTGCTCAAGACCGATGCTGAGGCGCACGATGCCGGCCCCGGGCCGGGCAGCGGCTTCCACCGGACGGTGGGTCAGCGAGGCCGGATGCTGCACCAGCGAGTCCACGCCGCCGAGGGAGACCGCGTGCGTGATCAGCGAGCAGGCCTCAGTGAATCGCACGGCCGCGTCGAAGCCGCCGACCAGGTCGAGTGCGATGATCGACCCGGCTCCGCTTGACTGGCGCCCCAGGAGTCCCAGAGGGTCCTGCCCGGGCAGCCCGGGGTAGAGCACCTGGGCGATGGCCGGTTGCCCCACCAGCCGCTCCGCGACCGTGCCTGCCGTTGCCTGCTGGGCGCGCACCCGCACGGGCAGCGTGCGCAGCCCTCGATGTAGCAGGTACGCGGCAAACGGATGCAGAACACCACCGGTCAGCGCCCGCACCTGCCGTAGCCGCACCATCCAGTCCTCCGGGCCCGAGACCGTGCCACCCATCACGTCTCCGTGGCCGCCCAGGAGCTTGGTCGCACTGTGCAGCACGAGGGTGGCGCCCGACTCCTTCGGGCGCTGCAGCACCGGGGTGGCGAACGTGTTGTCGACGAGCACCGGCACAGGGCCTGCCGCCGCGACCACGGCCGCGATATCGGTCAGGGACAGCGTCGGGTTCGCGGGAGACTCCAGAATGACCAGCCCGGTGTCGGCGCGAATCGCCCCGGCGACTCCCGCGGCGTCAACCCAGGACACCGTCGTGCCCAGCAGGCCTGTGGCGAGAACATGGTCAGTGCCGCCGTACAGCGGGCGCAGGGCCACCACGTGAGGCCTTCCGGCGGTCACCACTGCGATCAGCACGGCGGCCAGTGCAGCCATCCCGCTCGCGAAGGCCACGGTCCCGTCGGTGCCTTCCAGTGCCGACAGGGCCGTTTCGAACCGGGCCACGCCAGGTTGCCAGAGCCGCTGGTACACCGCGGAGTCGCCCTCCCGGAGGGTTCCGCCGGTTGCGAGGTTCTCGTAGGAGTCACCGCCGCACTCGACCCCGGCCAGCGGGTTGGTCGAAGAGAGATCGATCACGGGAACGTGAGAGCCGGACTGGGTCACCCCGGCCATTCCGCCGTGCACAGCCACGGTGTCGGGGTGCAGTCGCAGAATGCGTGGAGTGGGCTGGTCAGTCGGCAGCGGGGGCAGCGTTGGCATCATGCACAGACGAAAACAGATTCTGTGGTGATGCACAAGAAGGGGTGCAGACCCTTCCGAAACGGGCTGGACAATCGCATAAACTGCTCAGGGAAGAAAGAGTGTGCCGATGGAACCGAAGAAAACCGAAATCGACCGGGTAGACCGTGCACTGCTGCGCGCACTGTCGGTCAATGCGCGCGCCTCCGGTGCCGCACTGGCTGCGGAGATCGGGGTTGCCGAGTCGACCGTGTCCCTGCGCCTGCGTCGCCTCCAACAGTTGGGCCACATCCGCGGTTACCGCGCCAACATCGACCTGGCCGCGTTGGGCGCGTCCCTGCAGGCGCTCATCTCGGTGCGTCTGGTCAAGCACGCCCGCGTGCAGATCGACGATTTCCGCTCGGCAGCCCCGCACTGGCCAGGGGTGATCGGCCTGTTCCACACTGCCGGCGCCGACGACTACCTGCTGCACGTGGCCGCGGCGGACGCCTCAGACCTTCGCGACTTCGTGCTCGAACATCTCGCCGAGCATCCGGCTGTCGCCCACACCGAGACAAACCTGATCTTTGAGTATGTCGACGGAGACGGTTGGCAGGACCTCGTCAAGTAGGGGCGGCGACGGCGCCGTCACTGCTGCGGTTAACGCAAAGAACGCCCCTGCCGAAGCAGGGGCGTTCTTGAAGCTCGTGAGTTGTTACGCTCGGTGAGCAGCTGCGCTATTTAGAGGGCGCGGATGTTCTCGGCCTGAGGACCCTTGGGGCCCTGGGTTACCTCGAACTCGACCTTCTGGTTCTCGTCGAGGGACTTGTAGCCGTTCGACGCGATCGCGGAGTAGTGCGCGAACACATCGGCGCTTCCGTCGTCGGGAGCGATGAAGCCGAAGCCCTTTTCAGCGTTGAACCATTTCACGGTACCTGTTGCCATTATGAAACTCCTCCAGGAGTGTTAGAAAGGCCCCGACTTTCGAGGCCGTTCGTCGCGGTATTCGTCGTCCGCTTCCGAAAGGAATACGCCGCGACAACCGAGGTTGCCACGTTTTAAGACGTGCAAGCACTACAACTACTGAGATAACTCTAGCCCACATCGCTCGGTTCCACCCGGATTCTGTGCCAATTCGGTTCCAAAGCGTTACGTTTCCTGCACCACATGCCCAAATATGGGCCTTGCGCTACTCCGTCGTGACGAAGTCGATCAGCTGTTCGACCCGACCCAGAAGCTCAGGTTCGAGATCGGCGTAGGTACGCACCTGGCCGAGAATTCGCTGCCAGGCCCTGGCAATGTCGGCCTGGTCCTCGTGAGGCCAGCCGAGGGCCGCACAAATACCGTGCTTCCACTCGATGCTGCGCGGAATCGAAGGCCAGCTGACCATTCCCAGGCGTTCCGGCTTCACCGATTGCCAGACGTCGATATACGGATGCCCGACCACGAGCACATTCCGGCCGTGCGGCCCGCGGGCAACGGCCTCTGCGATCCGGCTCTCCTTGGAGCCTGCGACCAGGTGGTCGACCAGCACACCGACACGGCGGGTAGGTCCAGGCCGGAATTCCGCCAGAAGTTCCTCGAGGTTGTCCACGCCCTCGATGTATTCCACGACGACACCCTCGATACGCAGGTCCGCGCCCCAGACCTTCTCGACCAGCTCGGCGTCGTGCCGGCCTTCCACGAAGATGCGGCTGGCCCTGGCCACCCGTGCCGGGGCATCCGTCACTGCCATCGATCCCGAGGCGGTCCGGGCACGGCCGTGGGGGGCCGATCGGGTCGGGACAACCAGCACGACGGGTTCGCCGTCGATCAGGAAGCCACCGCCGAGCGGGAACAGGCGCAGTTTTCCGTGCCGGTCTTCCAGGGTGACGATCTTCTTCTCCACCCGAACCACGGCGCCACAAAACCCGGTGGCCACCTCTTCCACAACCAGGTCAGGTGCGGCCTCGCGGCTCGGGATGACCTTCCGTCCGGTGTCTCGCCAGCCGGGGGAGAGCACGTCCGCGCCGTACCGATCTGCTCCGTGACCATCCTGCATATTACGCTCGTCCATTCCGGCCAACCTCGCTCCGGCGCCTCGCCGACGCCGAAATCGACGCTAGCGGATGCCCGGCACGATCCGCGCGCTCAGACCTGCGATGTCGGCACCCGGTAGTAGCCTTTTCCCATGTGTGGTCGATACATCATCACGGATACGGCGTCCGACCTCGCCGCGATGTTCGACGTCGAACACGAGGGTGAGAACCTGCCGGAGCCGTCGTGGAACATCAAGCCCACCGAGCAGATCCCGATCGTGCTCGAGTCCGCGAAGTCCGGCCCGGTCGTGCGGCGAATAGAGTCCGCTCGCTGGTCGCTGGTTCCCCCGTTCGCGACTGAACTCCAGTCCCGCTTCCCCACGTTCAATGCCCGGTCCGAAACGGCGGCAGAGAAGGCGTCGTTCGCGAATTCGGTGGTCTCCCGGCGCGCGCTCGTCCCCGCCACCGGATACTACGAGTGGCACACGGTCGGCACCGTGAAGACGCCCTACTTCATCCACTCCGATGACGGCCTGCCGCTGGCCTTCGCCGGCCTGTACTCCTGGTGGCGCAACCCGGCCCTGGCCGACGACGACCCGGCCAGATGGGTGCTGTCGGCGACGATTCTCACCCAGAACGCCGCGGGACCCGTGATGGCCCTGCACGACCGGATGCCCGTGATCCTGGCCGAGGAATGGTGGGACCAGTGGCTCGACCCTCACACCGTGGGCGACCAGTCGCTGGTCGACGCCGCGGTGGCCGCTTCCCAGGAAGCCGGAGAGAGCCTGCGTTACCGCGAGGTGGCCCCGGTTCGCGGCGACGGGCCGGAACTGATCGAACCGGTCGGAGAGGCGTCGACGGCCTGACAAACGAACAGGTACGCTCAATTCATCGGCCCGGCGACCAGTGCGGGCATCGCTCGAAAGGATCGCACCATGAACGCCGTCGCCTTCACCGTCGCAATGGCCATTTTCGTCTTCGGTCTCTGGCTGTTCGGCTTCGCGTTCGAGGTCACGG
>JBBQDC010000030.1:0-25897 GCA_038319305.1 Actinomycetales bacterium
CCATGAGCGCGACGATGCTCGTGTTGCGCTTCACCTGCTCGTCCATCATCTGCGTGAGTAAAACGTCGCGCGAGTCAATGATGTCGTCGCCGAGCAGAACGGCAAAGGGCTCGTGGTTGACGTGCATGCGGGCGCGAAGCACGGCGTGACCGAGGCCACGCGGGTCTCCCTGGCGCACGTAGTGAATATCGGCAAGTTCGTTCGACTCGCGTACCCGGGCGAGGCGGGCGTGGTCGCCTTTGCGCTCCAGCATGGCCTCGAGCTCGGTCATGCGGTCGAAGTGGTTCTCCAGGGCGTTCTTGTTGCGCCCGGTGACCATCAGCACATCGGTCAGGCCCGCAGATACGGCCTCCTCCACGACATACTGGATCGCCGGTTTGTCGACGACCGGCAGCATCTCCTTCGGCATGGCCTTGGTGGCCGGAAGAAAGCGAGTGCCCAGTCCTGCAGCAGGAATGACGGCTTTGGTAATTGATGTCCCCATGGTCCCTACGATATCGGCATCTAGGATGAGTTATATGGACTCCGACATCGCTCATCGAAAGCGCGCGCTTCGCGCCGAGTTGCGGGAGCGCCGCCAGAACATGACCTCCGTCGAACGGGAAGCCGCCACGGCCGGATTCACCCAGAATCTGCAGAGCATCACTCTGGACCTGTCAGCCCGGTCTATTTCCTGCTATCTCTCGTCCCGCAATGAACCCGACGCCCGACCGTTCGTGAACTGGGCAGAGGCCCAGGGAATCCGGGTGCTGTTCCCGGTATCCCGCGACGACGGACTCCTCGACTGGACCGTCGGCGAAGACCAGACCGAATTCGAGGGTCTCTCGGGTGCCCCAGAAGCGGGCGGCAGCCTGCTGGGCCCGATTGCAATCAACGATGTCGACCTGATCATCGTGCCGGCCGCCGCCGTCGATGCAACCGGCCTACGCATGGGCTGGGGTCGCGGCTACTACGACAAAACCCTCGGCTCGATGGAGAAGTGCCCGCCGGTGTATGCCGTCGTCTTCGACAACGAGTTCGTCGACGAGGTACCCCGCGAGGTACACGATCAGCCGGTCGACGGTCTGGTCACCCCGACGCGCATCATCGCGTTCTGATTCGCCTCCCCCCGATCCCGTTCCACGAAGCCACACAAAATCTCACGATCCGGCCTGCGGGCCGGTTCCCCAACCGGAGTTACACGTGCCTACCTACTCTTACCGCTGCACCGAGTGCGAAACCGCGTTCGACATCCAGCAAGCATTCACCGACAACTCGCTCACCGAGTGCCCGACCTGTGGCGGCAAGCTGCGCAAGGTCTTCTCCTCGATCGGCGTGACCTTCAGCGGATCGGGCTTCTACAGCAACGACGCCCGGTCGGATGCGAAGCGCTCGCTCGAGCGCTCGGCGAAGACCTCAGACAAGAAGTCCGAAACGAAGTCCGACTCCGGCTCCTCCAGCGAGAAGACCGCGGCCCCCGCGAAGGACCGCTCCCCCGCTGCGAAAGCAGGGAGCACGAGCACCAGCACGAGCACGAGCAGCTCGTCGGTGACCGCCGCGAAGTCCTCGTAGCATCCACCTCACTCACCATCCGCGCCTCGGGCGCCAGAACCCTCAGCGGAGTATCACCATGATCCAGGGCTTCAAAGAATTCATCATGCGCGGCAATGTCATCGAGCTTGCCGTCGCCGTGGTCATTGGCACCGCCTTCACGGCCGTCGTGAATGCGATCGTCATGGGTATCTTCAACCCGTTGATCGCGGCCATCTTCAACTCGGAGTCTCTGGCTCAGGCGATGGTCATCGGGCTCCCCGGCGGCGCGGAGCTATCGTTCGGGCTTGTGCTCGCCGCGGCCATCAACTTCCTGCTGGTCGCGGCCGTTGTCTACTTCGTCTTCGTGATGCCGCTCAACCACATCAAGCAGGCGCAGGAGCGCCGCCGTGCCGCTGGAGAGCCGGCCGCCGAGGAGGACGCAATCCCCACGACGGAACTCGACCTGCTGACCGAGATCCGCGACCTGTTGGCCGCCGGTGCGACGCCCGACCAGAACCCCCAGCGCACGCTCTAGAGATTGCCCTCCGCGAGCAGCAACCGGGGAGGAAATCCCCAACGGCGAACTACCAGTGCGGCGGGCGGTCCTGGCGGAGCCGGTCGTCGTTGACGCCGCGGGTTCCCGGCCCGGCGGGATCGGCAGGCACGACTCCGCCCTCCTCGCGCAGTACCGGCGGGTGCGGATTGGGATCGGTGTCGGGTGCCGGCGTCAGCCGGGCGCGCCGGGAGGTGCCGGCGGACTTGACGACCGACTGCCGGGGAACAACGGATGCCTCCCGGTGGTCGAGCGGGTCCCGGTGGTCGAGCTTGTCCACACCACCTCCCTCGGGCACGCCGCGGTCAGACACCAGGTCGGCGCACCGCGCCGGACGAGCCAGGTGCCGGCTCCCCCGATACTGACGAGCCGGACGCCGACGGCAGCGACACCCCGACGAGGGCGGCCACCCGTGCGGCTACCGCGTCCGGGTTGCTGAAGAGTTCGAAGCTGTGCACGCGCAGGTAGTGCCAGCCGAGGCGGCGCAGCACTTCGGGGCGGAGCCTCAGGGACTCCCGCAGACTCGACCGGCCAACGACGGCATCCGTTTCAACGACGACGGCACGGCCCGCGTGCGACCCGGCGAGGGCGAGCTTGCCGCGGTGCCCGAGCGACACGGTGAGGCCGAGCTTTTCGAGACGGCGGGCCAGATCGACCAGCATGGCCTCACTCGCGTCGGGAACCTGCGCCTCGTTTCGCCGCGCCTCCGTCTCGCTGAGCACCTGGGAGAGCGCGAGAATGCCGTGGCGCTGGCGGTCCTCGTCGATGTCGGACGGGCGGAAGCAGGAGACGATGTCCATGGACCGGCGGGCGCGGGTCATGCCGATGGCCAGGAGCCGCTCGCCGCCCGGTTCGCCGAGCGAGCCGAAGTTCGTCAGGAGCCGGCCGTGCGGGGTACGGCCGTAGCCGATGGAGAAGATCACGCGGTCGCGGCTCTGCGCCACGGCCTGTTCGAGGGTGAGCACCGTGAACGGCTCGGCCCGGTCTTTCAGGATGAAATCGGAGAGGTCGGTGCGCTTGGAGAAGGCAGAAAGCACAGCCTGGTGCACGCGCACGGAGTGCCGCGCGCTGGCCGTGATGACCATCAGCGACTCCTTCGGACGCTTGACGGCGTGGTCCATGACGAGTTCGACGACCTTGGCGACCTCAGCGTCGACGCTCTCCACAGCCCCGGAATCGGCGTCGGGCATGCCGTGTCCGCCGGCGACGTAGTTGATGGTGAGGCTGCCGTGCCCCAGGTAACTGCCGGCCCACGGCAGAGAATCGATGCGCCCGGCGTAGAAGCGGTGATTGACGAGTTCCGCCAGGTCTTCACCGCCGGCGCGGTAGCTGCGGGTCAGGGTGAGGGTCGGCAGCAGCTCACCAAGGCGGGCCAGGGCCGAATCGGCATGCAGGGCGTCGACGTTGGTCTCCGGCACCGCGGGGCTGTCGGCAGCCGCCGTGATGCCGGTCTCGAACGACGACGGCGTCTGCGTGACCGGGTCGCCGAACGCGACGATCTGCCGGCCGCGACGGATGGCGCCGACGTTCTCGGCCAGAGTGGTGGCCCCGGCGTCGACGAGTAGCACGGTGTCGAAGCTCATCAGGTCGTCGAGCCCGGCAACCTCGTAGGGCGAAGCCAGCCAGACCGGGGCGAGCACGCGGCCCAGATGCGGGGCGGCCTTGTGCAGGCGGGTGGGGGTGGCCCGGTCGGCGCGTAACAGGCGCCTGAGGTTGTCGGCCTCTTCGGGCCAGTCGACGACGCCGATCTTCCATGTTTCGGCGAGCAGCCAGGCCAGAAGCTGCCCGGTGGTCGACGCGTGGGCCTCATCGACCAGACGGAAGTCGGCTTCGAGCCGGTCGAGTACCTGCGTGTTGGCGTTCAGGAGGGCCTTGTCGCCGCTGAGCATGGTCTCAAGCACGGACTGCCACCAGGCGAGTTCGAGCTCGTCGGCGACATCTTTCTCGGACACATGGCGCTGGGACAGATCCGTCATCAGCGGGTCGAGATTGTGTTCGCGCAGGGTGGCGAGCAGCGCGGTGCGCTCGTGCAGGTTCGCGAGCACCTCGCTCTCGGCGGCCAGGCCGGAGATCGCGTAGATGAGCTCCTTGACCGGACGGTTCGACAACTGCCGGGTGGTTCCGGCCGCGCCGAGCGGGATGTCGAGGCTCGCCAGGTCTTCCGAGACGCGCTGGTAGGCCACGTGAACGTCCGAGATCCCCACGGGCACCTCGGGGGTGACACCGGCGACGACGAAGCGCTGCCACAGGGTGCGTTGCTGTTGGATGCGGCGCAGGCTCTCGTTCATGTCACTCACGTGCACGCCGGGGCGCAGGTATTCCATTGCCAGCTTGCGCAGGCGACGGCGGTTGGCGCCGGTCATCTCGGGCGATTCCCGGCGCGACGCGGTCGCGGAGATCAGCTCGGTCAGCGACCGGTCGAAGACGGCCGGCTGGAACCTGTCGAGCGTCTCCCGGATGTCGAGCAGCAGGCGCAGGTAGACGCCGAGCTCGGCGATGGTCTCGAACGGGCGCAGGCGGGTCTGGCCGACGAGTCCGGCGGCGCGTTCGAGCAGACGCGGGAGCTCAACCTGGTTGACCCGTTTGGCCAGCTGGTGCGCCGCCGAGGCATCGGCAGTGGAGGTGAAGGAGGCTCCGTACCAGGGTGAGTCGCCTGGGCCATAGCGGAATTCGCCCAGCGCGGCCGCCTTGATCAGGGTGGCGGCGGCGGTCGGTCGGCTCTGCGCGAGGCGCTCAAGCGCGCGTCGGTCAAGCCGCGCCGTGGTCGAAGGCGGGGACGGCAACTGCGCCAGGCGAGCCAGCTCGCCGAGCGCGTCGAGCACGGACACCCCGAGCGCGGGGTCCCGGCGGGTGAGCGCCGACCGGTAGTCGAGCAGCACCTTGCGCAGGCGAACGAGAGCGTCATCGACGTCGCCGACCATGGGCTGGGTGGCCTTCTCGTTGCGGGTGATCGATTGGATCAGGTCCCGGCGCAGGGTGCGCGGGGTCACGGCAACCCCAGGCAGCCCGACCTGCACCAGGCGGTGCGCGATGCCGTCAAGGCTGGACCGGCGGGCGCTGACCACGAGCACGCGCTTATGCTGCGCGATGAGCGAACCGATCGCGTTCACGATCGTCTGCGTGCCACCGGTGCCGGGCAGGGTCTTCACGACGAGCGAGTTGCCGGCCGAGATCTGCGCCACGACGTTCTCCTGCTCGGAGTCGGCGTCGAGCAGCAGGGTATCGGTGGCAGGGGGCCGGGAGTCCTGTCCGACCGGGACGACCGGGTTGTACGCGGTCTCGATGGCGCGGCGGGCGTTGGTGTTGCCGCCGATCGCGTCGAGCAGCGGGTGGTCCAGGCGGGCCGCGTCGGCTGCGAGGGCACGGCCCACGTCGGCGAAGGCGGAGGCGACGAGGCGCGGCACCACGTTGAACCAGGGCAAGTGCGAGGTGAGGCCGCGCAACCGGTCGATCACGGGCTGCGGTTTGAAGGCACCGTTGGTGACGGCCAGCGCCACGAACGCGTCGGCATCCAGAACGATCTCGAACTGGTTCTTCAGGGCGCGGGCCAGTTCCGGGTTCAGGAACGGCTGGCCCTTGAGCTTGAGTTCGAAATCACGGCCGTAGCGGCGGATCGCTAGCGGGCGCAGCAGCACGGGCGCGCTGTAGTCCACATCGTTGTGGCGCCACTCTGCGAGGCCGATGGCGAGATGCACCGACTCGATGCCCCTCATGGAGCGCAGCTCGATGCCCTTCTGGGTGATCTCGCCGGCGGCCAACCGGGCGTTGCGCAGGGCCAGTTCGTCGCGAATCAGGTTGGAGAGCAGCGTCGTCTTGCCGGTGATGAACTGGGGCAGACCACCCGGGTGGGTGGCGCTGAGTTCGATGCGCGTGCGGGGGCCGTCGCTGAAGTGAAGCAGCGGAGAACGCCCACCTACCTCGGCGAGTTCGTCGCGCCAACGCTGCCAGACAGAGTCGGCCACATTGCCCACGGTGAGGGACGGATCGCCCAGGCTGACCGCGTGCGGAGCCGCGGAATCGTGCGGGTCGGCAGGCGGAGCATCCTGAATGTCCGTCAGGATGCCGTCGTCATCTAGTTTCTTATCGAGGCGCCACACACTCGACACCCTAAGCCAAACACCTCTGATTCCCCGGGAGGCAGCCCGGAAGCGCGCGGATTCGAGCCCGAATTGGCCCAAATCGGGGATTCCGGACGCGCGTTGGGCCGCCATCGATTTCCCTCGGCGAGAATGGTGCCATGAAACTCCCCCTCGTCGAACTCCACCTGCACATCGAGGGAACTCTCGAACCGGAGCTGCTCTTCGAGCTGGCCGCGCGGAACGCGGTGACCCTGCCCTGGGCATCCTTGGACGAGCTGCGCGCCCAGTACGACTTCACCGACCTGCAGTCATTTCTGAACCTGTACTACCGTGCGCTGGACGTGCTGCGGGAACGGATCGACTTCACCGACCTGACCTGCGCCTACCTGGCCCGCGCCCACACCGCCGGGGTGCGGCATGCAGAGATCTTCTTCGACCCGCAGGCACACACGAGCCGGGGCGTCCCACTACTCACCGCACTGCGCGGGGTGCGCGACGCCCTGGACGGCGCGGTCGACGCCTGGGGCATCAGCACGAAACTGATCGTGACGTTCCTCCGGGACCGTCCGGCCGCCGAAGCCCTGCAGATCCTGCGGGAGATCCTCGCCAGCGGGGTGCCGATCGACGGCATCGGGCTGGACTCGGCCGAGGTCGGCTATCCCCCGGAACTCTTCACCGAGGTCTTCGCCCTTGCCCGCACCCACGGTTTGCGCCTGGTGGCGCACGCGGGCGAGGAGGGGCCGCCCGACTACGTCTGGCAGGCCCTTGACCTGCTCGGGGTGGAGCGCGTCGACCACGGCATCCGCAGCCTGGAAGACGAGGCGCTGCTGGACCGGCTCGTGCGGGACCGAATTCCGCTCACGGTCTGCCCGTTCTCGAATGTGCGCCTACGCGTGATCGACACCCTCGCCGACCACCCGATCGTGCGAATGCTCGACCGCGGGCTGCTGGCCTGCATCAACTCCGATGACCCGGCCTACTTCGGCGGCTACATCGACGACAACCTGGCCGCGCTCGATTCGGAGTTCGACCTGGGACCGGTCCGGCTGGCCCTGCTCGCCCGGAACGGGATCGAGGCGTCGTTCCTGACGCCCGGGGAGAAGGCGGCCCTGGCTGCCGAGGTCGATGCCTGGTGTACTGCTCAGCCGGCGCCGACCGCAGAGCCGGCGGGGTAGCCGGCTACAGCCAGTCGTTCTTCTTGAACACGCCGTAGAGGCCGACGCCCATCGCGAGCATGAGGGAGAGGGCGAATGGGTAGCCGAATACCCAGGTGAGCTCGGGCATGTGGGTGAAATTCATACCGTAGATGGTGCCCACCAGGGTAGGCGCGAAGAGGATGGCCGCCCAGCTCGAGATCTTCTTGACCTCTTCGCTCTGGGCGAGGCTGGTCTCGGTCAGCCGCCGGGTTTCCTCGTTCTGGCGCTGGGTGACGAGGGTGCTGTGCACGGTGAGGGCGTTGTCGAGGAGCTGGCGGAATGCGGCGCCGCGCTCGACGACGCGCAGGGTGTGGTCGAGCACGTCGCGCAGGTGGTGGCTCAGCTCCGCTGGAACGTTGTAGGTGGCGGAGCCCTTCTGCAGCGACTCCAGCATGCCCACGAGTGGCTGCGTTGCGCGCTGGAACTCGATCACCTCGCGGGAGAGAGCATAGATGCGCCGCGCCACGGCCTGGTCGCCATCGAAGAGCTGGTCCTCGATTTCGTCGATATCGTTCTCCAGCCCCGCGACGACCGGCCCGTATTCGTCGACGATCTGGTCGAGGATGGCGTAGAGCACGGCCTCCGGCCCGAGGGCCAACAGCTCCGGCGTCTTTTCCATGCGCTCGCGCACCCGGGCGAGATCGGGTGACTCGGCATGGCGGATCGTGGCCACGAAATCCGGGCCTACGAAGACGTGCAGCTCGCCGAACTCGACGCGTTCCTCCTGGTCGAGGTAACGCGCCGGGCGCAGCACCACGAAGAGGATGTCTTCGAAGCGCTCCAGCTTCGCCCGCTGGTGGCCCTTCAACGCGTCTTCGACCGAGAGGTGATGCAGGCTGAATTCGGCCGCCACCGAGCGCACCTCGTCGGGTGAGGGTCGGTACATCCCGATCCAGGCGAAGCCGTGGTGGGCCTTCATCACCTCGTAGGTCTCGTCAAGCGTCTTCGGGTTCGCGGCCCGCCGGCCGTTCACATACACAGCGTTGTCGATCAGTGCCACGCGTTCTCCTTCAATGCCAGCTACCAGTGTCGCACCGGGCAGGTCGCGCGCTGAACGGGCGCCGGTTACGGGCGGTAGGTTGGGGGCGTGAACCCTGATCTGGCCGGCGACGTCTTCGTCGTCGTCGCTTCCCGCGGGGCCACGGATGCCGCCGATCGCCAGTTCCTGGCCGCCGCGGCCGCCTGGGTGCTCGGCGCTGATCCACCCGGTGCTGATCCACTCGCCGTGCGCATTGACCGAAGCTGCCCGCACTGCGGCGGCCAGGACCACGGCCGCCCGCTGGTGGCGGCTCCCCCGGGCTCGACCCTCGGCCTCCTGCACGTCAGTCTCAGTCGCAGCGACGCACGCCTGGCATGCGCCCTGACGTTCCTCGGTCCGGTCGGGGTCGACATCCAGAGCGTCGCGGCGGTCTCCCGGGCCGGGTTCGACACGGTCGCGTTCGCGCCGGCTGAGCTCGCCGCCCTGGCCGAGCTGCCGCCCGCCGACGTCGCCGGAGCGCGGGCCCGGTTGTGGACCGCGAAGGAGGCGGTGCTGAAGTGCACGGGCGACGGGCTCCGGGTGGACCCGCGCGACCTGGGCGTCTCCCTGGCTGGCCAGGGCGCGCCGCGCCTCGCCGCCTGGCGCGAGGCCCGGTTCCCTGTCGCTGCGATGCGACTCCTGGGCTTCAATCCGGGCGCGGGGCTCGTCGGCACGGTGGCGGTTCTCGCCGAGGGCAGACTCTCCGAGACCGCGCCGACCGAGACCCGGCCGGAGGTTCGGCTGGTGGCTGCTGCGGACATCCGTCACCGGCCGTCTCCGCACGCCGGGCCGACCTAGAGCTTGGGCAGGGCGCTCCGGTAGATCCAGCGGTCGACGATCCGGCGAATTTCGCCACTATCAGTGTGCACGGAAAAGAACTCGATGAGATCCTCGGTCGTGATGGAACCGTGCCGGCGCAGACGCGTGTGGGCGCGTACGGCGCCGAAGAAGGCATCGTCTCCGAGCGACCGGCGCATCGCGTGCAGGGCCAGGGCGCCGCGCTTGTAGACGCGGTCGTCGAACATATCGCGCGGACCTGGTTCGCCGACGACGATGTCGCGCGGCAGGGCCTCGATCTCGGCCCGGTGCACGGCGGCGCTCTGGTCGGCCGAGGGTCCCCCACTGCCCTCAGCCCACAGCCACTCGGCGTAGCAGGCGAACCCCTCGTGCAGCCAGATGTCCTGCCACCGCACCAGGGTCAGGCTGTTGCCGAACCACTGGTGGGCCAGTTCGTGGGCGATCAGCCGGTCACAGCCGTGCAGGCCATCGACATGGTTGCGACCGAACATGGCAAGGCCGTGGGCCTCGAGCGGGATCTCGAGATCGTCGTCGGTGATCACCACCGCGTAGGTGTCGAACGGGTAGGGCCCGAAGAGGTCGCCGAAGAGGGAGATCATCTCCGGGAGCCGGGCGAAGTCGACCGACACCTCGCGGGCGAGGTTCGCCGGGAAGAAGAGTCGCTGGGCCACCGGGGCGGCCGCGAGGTCGGTGCGACGATACCGGCCGATCAGCACCGTGGCCAGGTAGGTGGCCATCGGCTCTTTGACCTCGTAGGTCCAACTGGTGCGACCCGATCGGGTCGTGCGCGCGATCAAAGCACCGTTCGACACGACCGTGTAG
The DNA here is from genome assembly GCA_038319305.1 of Actinomycetales bacterium. Lineage (GTDB taxonomy): Bacteria > Actinomycetota > Actinomycetes > Actinomycetales > Microbacteriaceae > Cryobacterium. The sequence goes on from JBBQDC010000030.1 coordinate 9,979, forward strand.
GGGTCTTCGCAGCAGACCCGAATCCGGAACGACGCCTTGTTGCTCGGGTGGTCGTTGCACGGGAACCACGACCCCGCCCCGGTGGGCTGGCTGGCAACGAGCACGCCGTCGTCGAGTTCCTCCCAGCCGACCTCACCCCACATGCTTTTCAACGGATGCGGTGCACCCCGATACCGCACGGTCACCTCGAACAGCGCCCCGGCTTCGATCGTCGTCGCCACCGTGATGGTGAGCTTGCGTGCGCTCTGGCTGACCTTCAGCGCCCGCACCCCGTCGACGGTGACCCGGTCCACGGTCAGGCCGTCGAAGTCGAGGCTGAACCGGTCCAGCCTCATCGACGCTCGGCCGCGAACGGTCGCCGTGGCCCGCAGCTGATTGGTGGACACCCGGTAGTCCAGGTCCAGGTCGTAGTGCAGCGCGAGGTAGCCGCCGTTCCCATTGCCCGGCAGGTAGGGGTCCCCCGCGGTGGCGGCACCGTGGGTGGGAGCGCCGCCTCCGGCGCCGGCCGGGCCGAGCGCGGGTTTGAGTGGCAGCGCGGCGAGGCTTCTGGCCGGGCTGGTGGCGGGACCTTGAGTTGGTGGGGTGCGAGGCATGGTGGGCATCAAGTCTGCCATGGTGGTGCGCGCCAGGGCGAAATCGGGTTGCCCGACCACACCGAGCCGGCCGGCACGCGCTCCCCGCGCATCACCAGTGAGGCAGGCCCCACGGTCGCACCCTCCCCGATGCTGGCGGCCGGCAGAATCACGCCGTGCGGCCCGAGCGTTGCGCCCGACGCCAGGGTCACCCGGTCGAGCTGCATGATGCGGTCGTGGAACAGGTGCGTCTGCACCACGCAGCCCCGGTTGACGGTCGCGCCGTCGGCGATGGTCACCAGGTCGGCCTCCGGCAGCCAGTAGGACTCGCACCACACGCCATACCCGATGTGCGCGCCGAGGGTGCGCAGCCACACGGCGAGCGCCGGCGTGCCGGCCGCCTTCGCCGCGAACCAGGGCCGGGCGACCATCTCGACGAAGCTGTCCGACACCTCGTTGCGCCAGATGAACGACGACCAGAGCGGATGCTCGGTGGCGTCGATCCGGCCGACCAGCATCCACTTCGCGGCGGTGGTCACGAGGGCGGCGACGGCCCCGGCGGCCAGCAGCACCAGGCCCGAGAGCGCGATCGCCCAGCCGAGGCCGACCGTGAGCCAGAGCGCATCGAGGGCGGCGAGCACGCCGAGGGCGATCAGGGCCGTGACGATGACTGGCACGATCCTGAGCAGCTCCCAGAGCGCCCGCCAGGTGATGAGCCGGGCCGGTGGGTGGAAGGTGCGGGCCTCGTCGACATCCGTCGTGGTGCGGCGCAGTCGTTCGGGCGGGTTGCCCAGCCACGACGAACCGCGTTTCGCCTTGCGCGGGGTGGAGGAGAGCACCGCGACGAGCCCGTTGCGTGGCACGGTGCGGCCGGCGCCCGCGATTCCGCTGTTGCCGAGGAACGCCCGGCGGCCGATCTTGGCCGGCCCGATGTGCAGCCAGCCGCCGCCGAGTTCGTAGCAGGCAACCATGGTGTCGTCGGCCAGGAACGCGGCCGGGGCAATGGTTGTCAGGGTGGGGATGAGCAGCACGGTGGAGGCCTCGACGCCCGCGCCGACCTTCGCGCCGAGCAGACGCAGCCAGATCGGGGTCAGCAGGCTCGCGTAGATCGGGAACAGGAGCGTGCGGGCGCCGTCGAGAATGCGCTCGGTCATCCAGACCTGCCAGCCGATCCGGCTGCGCACCGGGTAGTACCCCTCCCGCAGTCCCACGCCGAGCAGCCGCACAGACCCCAGCACCAGCAGCGCGTAGACCAGCCCGGTAGCCAGAACCGCGAGCGGGGTGGCCAGGGCGGCCCGCCTGAGCGCGTCGCCCAGGGTGGCAGCGTCGCCGATGGCAGACCCGACGATGAGTGCGCCGACGATCACCGCAATCGCGGGCAGAGCCGTCATCGCGATGGCCCCGGTCGCGAAGGCGGTCAGCCAGCGGCGCCCGCGCGGCGGACGCTCAGCAGGCCAGGAGCCGCGGGCGGCACCCACCCGGGCGGCCGGGGATCCCGCCCAGCGTTCGCCCGGCGGGACCGGTCCGGAGACGGCCGACCCCGGCTCGATCACGGCGCCGGATCCGATGTCAGCACCGCCGAGCAGGGCGCTGCGCGAGCCGACCGTGGCGCCGGCGCCGATCCGCACCGACCCGATGCGCAGCACGTCGCCGTCGATCCAGTAGCCGGACAGGTCGGTTTCGGGTTCGATGGCCGCCCCTTCGCCGATTTCCAGCATCCCGGTCACCGGCGGCAGGGAATGCAGGTCCGCGTCCGGGCCGATGCGGGCGCCGAGGGCTCGCGCGTAGTAGCTGATCCAGGGGGCCCCGGCCAGGCTCACGGCGTCCGAGAGTAACGCCACCTGCTCGGCGAGCCAGAGACGCAGATGCACCGAACCACCGCGTGGATAGTTGCCGGGTTCCACGCCGCGCAGCAGCAGCCGGGCGGCGACAACGGAGATGCCCATCTTGCCGGGCGGGGTGACGAAGAGCACGAACCCGAGCGCCACCCACCACCAGGAGATCGTCGGCGCGAAGGAGGCTCCTGCCCACCCCGCGAGCAGGTTGTTCGCCGCAGCGAGGTAGACCAGCCACCGTGCGCCGACCAGCACGTGCAGTGGCACGCCCAGCAGGGTGAGGGCCAGGCGGCTGCGCCGGGGCACCGGCAGCACCTCCCGCACGATGCTCGGCGCCGCGGGCGCGCGGGCATCGAGCTCGTCGGCGAGGGAACCGATCCGGGGGTAGTCGTAGATATCGGAGACCCGGGTGTCGGGGAACCGCTCACGGATGGTCGACACGAACTGAGCCGCCGAGAGCGACCCGCCACCGTGCGCGAAGAAGTCCGCGTCGGGGCCATCGGCCGGCACGCCGAGAATGGCGGCCCAGCCCGCAGCAAGCCACGCGCCCGTCGGCGAGAAGGCCTCCGCCGGCTCGCCTTCGGCAGCCGGAAGCGGCCAGGGCAGGGCGCCTCGGTCCACCTTGCCGGAGGTGCGCGTGGGCAGTTCGTCGACGACGTGCAGCAGCGGCACGAGCGCGGCCGGTAATTCTTCCCGCAGACGGATGTTGGCGGCCGACCGGTCGAAGACTGCCCCCTCCACCTGGGCCAGGTATCCGACCAGAACGTGGTTGCCGGCCGGGGTGGTCTGCACGACCGCGGCCGCTCCGGCCACCCCCGGGAGCGTGCGCAGGGCTGCCTCGATCTCGCCGAGCTCGATGCGTCGGCCGCCGAGCTTGACCTGGTCGTCGGCCCGGCCCACGAATACGAGACCTTCGCGGTCGTAGCGCACCAGGTCGCCGCTGCGGTAGGCGCGGTGCCAGCCCAGCGCGGTATGCGGGGCGTACTTCTCGGCGTCCTTGTCGGCGTCGAGGTAGCGGGCCAGCCCGACCCCGCCGATGATAAGTTCCCCGGTCTCGCCGTGGGACACCCGGGCGCCGGCGTCATCCACTACGGCGAGGTTCCAGCCGGCAAGGGGAAGCCCGATCCGCACCGGTCCACGGCCGTCGAGCAGAGAGGCACAGGCGACGACGGTGGCCTCGGTCGGGCCGTAGGTGTTCCAGACCTCCCGCCCACGCACGGCGAGCCGCGCAGCGAGCTCGGGCGGGCAGGCCTCACCGCCGAAGATCAGCAGTCGCACCCGCTCCAGCGATTCCTCCGGCCAGAGGGCCGCAAGGGTGGGCACCGTCGACACCACGGTCACGCCGTGCTTGATCAGCCACGGGCCGAGGTCGACGCCCGAGCGCACCAGGGAGCGGGGCGCCGAGACGAGGCAGGCGCCGTTCCGCCAGGCCAGCCACATCTCCTCGCAGGACGCGTCGAAGGCCACGGACAGGCCGGCCAGCACCCGGTCCGCGGGGCCGATCGGGTCGGACCGGAGAAACAGATCGGCCTCCGCGTCGACGAAGGCGGCGGCGGAGCGGTGGGCCACCGCCACTCCCTTGGGTACCCCGGTGGAGCCGGAGGTGAAGATCACCCAGGCATCGTCGTCGGGAGTAGGCATGGCACCGATCGTGCCGGCGAGGGTGAGGTCGTCACCGGGCGCCAGCATCCGTTCGGCGAACATCTCCGCGTCGATGATGCCGCGCACCTCGAATACGCCTCGCGCCCCGATCACCCCCACGACCTGGGCTTCGCCGAAGACGAGCCGTGCGCGTTCCTCGGGGTCGTCGGCGTCGACGGGCACGTAGGACGCCCCGACGAGGAGCGCCGCCAGAATAGAGAGGTACAGCTCCCGGGTTCCCGACGGGATCCGAATGCCGACGGTGTCGCCGCGGCGAACTCCGCTGCGGCTGAGTTGTTCAGCCTGCTCGATCGCCAGGCGCACCAGGTCCCGGTAGTTGATGGCCCCGTCAACGTCTTCCAGGGCGAGGGCGCGGGGATACCGGGCGGCGGTCTCGAGAAGAATGTCGACGAGGGTGCGGGCCGGCGGAGTGCGGTGTCCGGCCACGAGCACGTCCTGGCCGGACTGAATCGGGGGCAGGGTCACGCAGGCTCCTCGTCCGGATCGCGGTGCCAACCACCGCGAGCCATCAGTTTAGAACCCGCAGGTAACCGGCAGGTGTCCGGTTGGGGTGGCACCGGTCAGATCAAACCATGGCGACGGAAGGCATTCCAGACGCCGTCATCGAGAACGGACGTGGTGACCTCGTCAGCCTGGGCCTTGACGGCATCCGTGGCGTTGCCCATGGCGATGCCGACCCCGCAGACCTGCAGCATCTCGATGTCATTACTGCTATCGCCGATGCCGATCGCGGATTCCGGGTCCAGGCCGAGCCGGTCCAGGAGCTGGAGGATCGTGGAGCCTTTGTCCACACCGCCCAGCGTCACCTCGCCGCTCCCGCGACCCATATGCGGGATGGTGCCGGTGATCACATGGAAGTCGCCGCGGAGCGCTTCCGAAACGCGGTCATACGCCGTGAGGTCGCCGGCAAGGAACACCGACTTCGCGATGCCCGTGAAACTGTACGGGCGCACATTGGCGAAGGCCTTCAGCGCCGGGTGTTCGTCGGGAGCGGTGACGGTGACGGATGCCGGATCAGCCCCGGACGCCCCCACGCGCACGCGCACGCGGTCAACCGCGTAGTACGACGCGAAGCGATCGCGCACGCCGGGGCTCGGGTAGAGCTCATCGAAGGACTGCAGGTAGAAGTCGTACCCTGACTCCTCGTAGAAGCTGACCATCCGGGCCACCGCTGCTGCGGGCATCGTGCGCTCGATCACGAGTTCGTCGCCGATTTCGGCGAACCCTCCCCCGGAGCTGATGGCCCCGTCGAATCCGATGTCGCGGATCGCAGGGAAGATCTCGACCGACGCCCGTCCGGTGCTGAGGTACACCAGGTGACCATTGTGCCTGGCGGTGCGCACCGCGTCGATGGTCGACGCGGCGATCCCCGAGCCGGTTTCCATGAGGGTTCCGTCGACGTCAACGAACGCGATACGGGGGGAAATCATGGCGTGCTCCAAACCGGGTGTTCTCGCGGACGCCGCATCATCCCGGAGACGACCGAAGTGGTGAGCGTATACATTGACGCTATCCGACATACTGGGCGCATGACCCGCGCCCTGCTCGTGATCGATATTCAGCGTGACTATTTCCCAGGAGGGTCCTTTCCTCTTGCCGACCCTGAAGCCGCAGCAGCATCTGCGCGTCTGGTTCTCGATGCGTTCCGCGCCTCAGGAGAGTCGATAGTTCACATCTTTCATGTGGACACAGACCCGGCTGCCACGTTCTTTCGGCCGGGGACGTCGGGTAGTGACTTCCACCCGCTCGTAGCGCCCCTCCGTGGAGAAATCGTTCTGGAGAAGCATGAACCCAACAGCTTCATCGGCACAGGACTCGCGGACGTTGTCGCCGACGCCGGTGTAGACGAGCTGGTCATTGTCGGCATGATGAGCAGCATGTGCGTCGATTCGACCACGCGCGCCGCCTGTGAACGGGGTTTCACCGTGACCGTCGTCCACGACGCCTGCGCGGCACCTGACCTGACCTTTGGCGGCACCACCATTCCGGGAGCGACCGTGCACGCGGCGTTCATGGCCGCTCTCCACGGCAGCTTTGCCACCGTCATCTCAAGCGACGAACTGCTGCGCTAACATCGCGTTCTGCCGCCCGCTGCGGCTCTTGCATCGGTCGATGTATGCGCTTACACTCAAAGGGACGCGCTGCGATACGGCCAAACGGATGCTGTCGGCATCCGTTTCGCACGTTCGCGCGCGTCACCCAGGTCAAGGTCGACACGAAGGAATTCTCTGTGAAACGAACATCGAAGTTCGCCGCGCTGATTGCCGCGCTGGTTGCCGGAACGCTCATCATTGCGCCCGGTGCTGCCGCCGATCCGGTCTCCGGCCAGGGGAAGGGTGGGCCGAAGGGGAACGACAAGGTACTGCTCGGCTATGCCGCCGACACCTGGGCCTCACTCGACGCCATGACGGACACAACCACCGGGCTCCCCGCCGACAAGCTTCAGGGTGATTTCTCGTCGCCCAGCGAGAACACGAGTCCCACGAACATCGGAGGGTACATCTGGTCGACGATCTCGGCCCGGGATCTCGGCCTGATCAGTGCGGACGATGCCTTCAATCGGCTGAAAACCACGCTCACGACCCTCGAAACCATCGAGCGCCACGAGCCCAGCGGCATGTACTTCAACTGGTATTCGCCGTTGGACGGCCACAAGCTCACCGAGTGGCCCGGCAGTGGCGACCCGGTTGACCCCTTCCTGAGCACGGTGGACAACGGATGGCTGGCCGCAGCATTCCGCGTCCTCGCCGAGGCCGAGCCCCGCCTCGCTGCCCCGGCCAATACGCTCTACGACAGCATGAATTTCGGCTACTTTCACGACCTGAATGCGAAGCCGGGTGTTGGCCTGAACCGAGGTGGCTTCTGGGTGACGCCGCCTCCCGGCTGCAGCGTTCCCGGCAACTACGGCGGCGACAAGACACCGGTGTATTACACCTGCCACTGGTACGACACGAGCGTGAGCGAAGCCCGCATCGCGACCTACCTCGGCATCGCCAAGGGTGAGATCCCGGCGAAGGCCTACTACGGAACGTTGCGCACCATGCCGGAGCAGGGCTGCGACTATTCGTGGCAGGAACAGAAGCCCACCGGCATGACCCGTGAATACCTCGGCGTGCCCGTATACGAGGGTGTCTACGCCTATCGCGGTATGTCAATCGTGCCAGCGTGGGGTGGCAGCATGTTCGAGGCTCTGATGCCTGATCTGTTCGTGCCGGAATCCAAGTGGGGTTCGACGTCTTGGGCCATCAACCACCCAGCCACGGTACGCGCGCAGAAGGAGCACGGTCTCCAGGAGGCAGGCTACGGCTACTGGGGGTTCTCGCCCGCGAGCGACCCGTTCGGTGAGTATGCGGAATACGGCGTGGAGGGGCTCGGCATGAGCTCCGACGGCTATGCCTCCGACAGGGAACGCACCAACGTTGACGTCGGGTACGACGGTTGCCGCGAGGCAACCAATGCCGCGCCGATCTTCGGTGACGGCGTCGTGACGCCGCACGCCTCGTTCCTTGCCCTTGCCTATGACAAGCCCGGCGTGCTGAAGAACCTGGCCGGTATCAAGAACGACCTCAAGGCTTACGGACCCGGCGGGTTCTACGATGCGGTCGCAACAAAGAGCGGTGCGATCGCCGACCGGTACCTGTCACTGGACCAGTCCATGATCATGGCTGCAATCATGAACGATCTGAAGAAAGACCGCCTCAAGGACTATTTCGTCGATCAGGACTTTGAGACGGCGATTCGCCCGCTCGTCGGTGCCCAGATCTTCGGATCCAGCCTCGGCTAGCAGTCAGGTTCACCGTTCGGGTCGAGTGCCTCGCGTCCAGCGCAACGAGAATCATGTGCGGCACCGTGAGACCCGCCAGGCCGATGAAGACCACCTGCAGGATCCGGGCGTCGAGGGATGACTCCTGGCTTGCCGCAAACAGCGTTCCGGCCGCGGCGAGGATCGGCACGACCGTGTAGAGCACGACGATCCCCACCGTGAGCCTGGCCCGACTCTCGGCCGCGAACCCCTCACGCAGGTGGCGCGCGCTGTGCAGGGCGCAGAAGTAGATGGCGAAGAAAACCAGGGGTGGGGCCACAAGAGCCAACACCGCGGCGAGGGTCAGCTCCACACTCTCCCATGACCGACCGCGGCGAGCCGCGAGCACCGCTCCGACCAGCATGCCGGCGAGGACGACCGGAGCGATCCAGAACTGCGCGCCAGCGATAGCGGATCCCGCCCCGGGGGCGAGCGTTTCGTAGAGGCCGCTCACCTCATCCTGATGGGCGAGGGAGGGCAGGCTGAGTAGCGCAATCCCTGCGGCGACCCGCAGCCAGTGTGCACGGTCGGCGTTCCAGTCCGCTCCGAAGTGCACCGCAGACACGGCCAGAAAAACCACGAGACTCGGGCCGGGGACGAGTATCCAGATCCCGATGACCGCGGCGACCGCGCCGAGGTAGCCAAGGTTGAAGACGGCGAAACTCACGGGCCCGCGCCACAGCCCGATGCGCCGCGCGATGAGCGGATCGAGAGCCCCGTGCGGCAGGCCGAGCACAGCGGCCAACACGGCGAGCACCACAACCTGCACGCCGAGCGCCGGCGCGGCACCCCCGACGGCGAAGGTCACGATCGCCACGAGGGCGATCGTGCCGAAGAGGTAGGTCTCAACCGGAGCGGCCGAGCGGCCGAGGGTGCCGCGCCAGTGCGTCGACGTACTCACGGAGCCATCACCCTTTCCACAGCCCGATCGAACAGCTCTGGCCGAGGTCGGAGCTGCCGCAGGAACGGAATCAACGGCAGGCTCGCGATGATGCTCACATAGTCGCTGACCGTGGCCTCGTCGCTGAGAAAACGCACGAATCGCTGCGGAGCGACGCGCTGGGCCATTGCCAGAAAGTAGTCGGCTGTTTTCTCCGGATGCGTGCGCACGGCCTGCAGGAAGATGCGGTCCATCTCCCGTCGCGCCCAGGGCTCCGCAGGATGCCCGACCGGCATTCGACCCGCGAGCAGTTCGCTCGCGCACGAATCCGCCCACCGCTGGATTCTGAGGAAGGCGTATCCGGAGGCCGCGCGCATGGCCCCGCCCGCGACACCGGCGTGGACGACACCAGGCAACGACGCCGTCCTGCCGGGCGGGCGACCCATCGGGAGCACGCCGCGCTCGGTGCGTACAACGGGAACGTTACCGAGCGAGAGCCGCTCGAGTGTCTGGTCGAGCTCCGCGACGATCTGCGAATCCGGCAGCGGCAGCGCGCTGAACCGGGTCCACTCGACAAGGGCGCGGGTAGAGCTCAGCGGCAGCACGTACGTGAACGCCAGGCCGGCGGCATCCGCTCGCATCGCGGTCATCAGACCGGCCTCACCCGGAGAGAACGGCAGGGCGGTGTCGCTCTGCAGTTCCACCCCCGCGAAGCACTGGTACAGCATGGCTGGCTGTCGTACCGGTCGTGTGTCGACGACCCAGCGCGCGGTCACCGCACCTGAGTCCGTGGTGACACGAACCCCGCCGGGAATGGCTTCGAGTCCATCCACCGATGTACCCGTGCGCACCGTGACGCGCGGCGAGGCCACAACGCGAGCCATGGCGTCGGCGTAGAAGTCCGAGCCTCGAATGTACTGGTAGCTCAGCCCCCGCACGGAACGGGTTGCGCTGCGGCCGTCGACCCCGGAGAACGTCCACGAAGGCCATCTGGTCGAAACGAGGCGTGCCAGAGGATGATCGTGTGGCCGCCAGAAGCACCAGCTGCGATCATCGACGTAATCAACGCGCGCCTCGATCGCCATGACCCTCAGGGTCGTGCCGGCGTCGGCGAGTCGGGCTGCGAGGGAGAGACCGGCGCATCCCGCACCGAGGATGACGAGATCAACGTCGAGATCGAGTGCCATAACGTCGACTCTAATCCGGCGGAATACCGCCGGCGGACGGCGTTTCTCAGTCCGATGCGAGGCCGTGCCCCCAGTTCGACCGGTTCGCAGCCAGATCAGCGGCACCACAGGCCGCATCCGGCCCTGAACTCGCGCCACGACGAGTCCAAACCGAACGAAACGTCCCCATCCGGGGGTGTCATACTGCATCTTGGTCCACGTCAGGCGACCGTGTCGCCATCGGTTCCTGAACACGTGCACGATTCCAACGAAGGAGAACCGGTGCCGGGATCACCTCAACCAGATCCAGAGGACGACAGACTAGGGCCGGTCGATTTCCTCGCGATCGAGTTTCCGGGTGGCCCGCTCACCGGTGCGGGCTTTGAGGAGCTGTTGGCTCTGGCAGACCAGGGCATCGTCGAAATCTTGGACATGGATTTCATCAACAAGGACGTCGACGGCAAGAGCCGCAAGGTAGACGCCTGGGACTTTGCCGCTCTCGCTGCGGCCGAACCTTCCTGAGCTCAACGAGGAGATCCGAATGGGTATCTTTGAAGACCGCCGGCAAGGTAGCCGTGGCCAGGTCCGTGCCTGGACGCGCACAGCGCCGGCAGCAAGCCCGGCGGGCTATGCCGGACCAGGCTCACGGCAGAGTGCCAGCACCGCCACCACCCGCGCTTGCGCAGCTCGGCGAGCTGATGAAGGCTGGCGTGCTGACCGAGGCCGAGTTCCAACGACAGATGGCCCGGATCCTGAACGGGTGACGGTGAGGCTGGAACGTCGTGGAGATACTGGACTCAGACATACGAGCTTTTCACGGTGCCCCTGGAGGGATTCGAACCCCCAACCGTTTCCTTAGGACGGAACTGCTCTTCCGTTGAGCTACAGAGGCTGGCGACTGAAGTTTAGCTGTTGTGCGCTCCCGCCGCAGCCCACCGAGGCGCACGGGCGCCGTCGGAACGGCCGGTTCCTATGTCGGCGGGTAAAGGAAGAGCGGTACCTCACTGGCCGACACGGTGCGCGTGTGGTACGCATGACTGCCGTTCCAGTTGTATTCCTCAAGCATGACCGAGCCGTCGCTGTTGATCGACTGCACGTAGGCCACGTGGTTGTAGTTGAACCAGGCGACGGCGCCGACGACGGGGGTGTCGCCGGTGGCCCAGCCCCGGTCGGCCCAGGCGCTGGCCCAGTTGCTGGCGTTGCCGCCGCTGGGGGTGAGGTTGCTCCAGGTCCAGGTCCAGGGCGAAGCGGTCGACCCGGCGTCGCGGTTGAGCCGCCAGGCCACGAAGTCCACGCACTCGCGATAGTAGTAGCCGAGGGCAGAGAGCCCTCCACCCTGAGTGTCGGTGGCCCGGTCGTACCAGGGGTAGTCATCGCCTTTGGCGCGCACGCTGTAGACGGCGAAGTCCGATGCAGCCGATGCAGCCACCTCTGCAGCCTGCTGATCCGCCAGCGCACGCTTGGCCTCGGCATCCCGCTGGGCGAGTTCCTCGGTCGTGGTCGCCGTGAATCCATCGCGGGCGACGGTGACCGCGGCGGCGCCACTGGCCACCGTGACACCCTGAGTTTCAGCGACCCGCGAGGTCGTGGCGGCGGTGTCGCTCCCGCCGGGCGAGAACGCGTAGGCCGGAAGTCCGGCGGTGAGGAACAGTCCAGGAATGGCGAGCAGGGTCACGGCGATCTTCAGGGGCCGCCGGCGACGCGACCGAGGAAGCGAACGGCTGGCTGACGGGGCGACTCGCTGCGGCGCGACCGGGCTGAGCCGATTGCTCCGTGTCCCGGTCAAGGCCACATTGACACCCGCAACCGCGGTTTGGGCAACCGCATCGGGAATGCGCACAGCCGCTGAAACGTCGATGCTCACCGGAATGTTCACGGTGGCGTCGGCCTGGGTCTCAGATGCCTCACGCTGCGCACGCAGTTCGCGGCGAGTGAGAGGAGAAATCGGGGTCTCTGGCGAACCAGGAGTGCCGGGTACGCCGGAGTGGGGCAAAAGAAGATCCTTTAACGCACCGAGATCGGGGTTCGGCGCCCTCCAACACTAGGCGACCGGGACCAGGAAGTCATCTTCTGGCGTTACATCCCCGTTACATTTGCGGATCAGACCGGGATCAGGCAGCGGGAGCCAGGAACTCATCCCACTGTGGCAACGGTCGTTCGTTTCCGCGCACCACCCAGGTCGTGCCGACCGGCAATCCGGGGTGGAACAGAAGTTTCCAGCCCATCTCGGCCGGCGTGCGGTCGCTCTTGAGGTTATTGCAGCGCAGACAGCAGGCCACGAGGTTGTCCCAGGTGTCCCGGCCTCCCCGCGACCGAGGCAGCACGTGGTCGATCGTGCTGGCCGCCTTGCCGCAATACCCGCAACGATGCTCGTCCCGGCGGAGCACGCCCCGCCGACTGACCGGCACTGCCCTAGACCGCGGGATGCGCACATAGCGCGTGAGCAGGATGACGCTCGGTCGATCCCAGGAACCGGAGGTGGCACAGATCGGATGCCCCTGGTCAGCCTGCACGATCGTTACTTTGTGATTCATCACCAGCACGAGTGCTCGTTTGAAGGACACCACGGCGAGGGGCTCATACCCCGCGTTGAGGACCAGTGTGCGCATGCGTTCCCTTTCGAAAAGGGCTGGACGGCTTCCAGCCATTCGAACTACGACAGTCAGCAAGAAGGAGGGAACAGGCAAACAAAAAAGGGCGCCGTCACAATGACAACGCCCTAACGATTACGCGGTGTCCGCGACACGCGCAACTCAGGTTTGTTCGACTGCTCTGCCGCAACGCGGAGCGGCAGCGCACATCCATGGTGTGGATCGTGCGCCGCTCGCGCATTGGCTCTCCCGAAAACTCGCAAAACATCAGAGCAATAGGTTAACCCACATTCCGCGCCCCTGCGCAGTGCGGGGGCGCCAAATGTGCTCCGTGTTACGAAACATTCATCTTGGGGCCGACACAGACCTTTAGCTGCTACGGAACACTCAGATGCCGAGCCGAACGATGTAGTACGAGCTGGTCCAGATCGGCTGCACCCGCACCGAGGCACCCTCGTACGGCGCGTGCAGTATGTTTCCGTTGCCCGCGTAGAAACCGTCGTGGCCGTCCATGATCACGAGGTCCCCGGGCTGAGCCTGCGATTCGGGGATGCGGGTGCCCGCCGCGCCCTGTCCGGTCGAGGAGTGCGGCAGCGAGATGCCGAACTGCGCGTAGACATACATGATGAACCCGGAGCAGTCGAAGCCGGCCGGGGTGGCCCCGCCGTAGACATAGGGAACGCCCTGATATCCGGAGGCGACGCTGAAGACGGAGGCCAGGTCGAAATTCGGGTAGGCAGGGGCTGCCAGGTAGTCGGCCGACGACGGACCGGAATACGACGCAGCATACGATGTCATCGCCGCCGCGGCTTCCTGTCGGCGCCCCTCGGCGGCGGCCGCCTCGGAGGCGGCGACGGCGGCTGCTGCAGCGGCCGCTGCGGCGGCCAGCTCCTCGGGCGTGGTCGCTGTGAACCCGTCGCGCGCGACGCTGACGGTGTCGGCCTGGGCGGCGACCTCCACGGACTGCGCGCCCGATTCGGTCAACTCGGCCCCGGCAGTAGACGCGTATTCCTCGTGGTTCGGGGCAAACGCGTAGGCCGGGATGGCCATGGTCGCGACGAGTCCAGCGGCGAGCGTCATGAAGACCATGTTCGCCACGGCGCCACGGCGGCGAAACCGCGGGGCAGAGCGGGTGCTGGTGGCCAGGTAGTGGCTGAGCTCCGCATGTTCGTTGTCGGTGATGGTAGATGTCGAGTTCGGGCCTCGACGGGACAGGTTCTGACCTAAAGCAGCCAAAGTGTGTACCTCCGGCGCCTCGACAACACTAGGTAGTTGCCCCGTCCACTGCGCTCAAGGCGTGTGTGAGAAATGAAGCAAGAGACGGGAACGAAAGGCGTCTTGATCCGTGTCCGTCGGCCGGAATCTGGACTGTGGACGCCTCCAAACTACGTGACGCTCACCCGTTTGTCACGCCAAACGCCATTTTTTCTAACAGATTGATAACGAAATGGCAGGTACTGAGGGCGCTTGGCGACGCGAGAACGGCTACGCGCCGACTGCCGGCGTGGTGACGAAGATATGGCCGGCGACCTCGCCCGGCAATTCGAGCCCGTCCTCGAACCCGTGCACCTGCACGCGCACATACGACCCCGCGGCCGAGAAGACCCCCGTGGCACCGGGGAGTACCCCGGAACTCTTCAGCTGGGCCAGGAGTTCAGGGTCAACCTGCACGGGTTCGCCCAGACGGCGCACCACGGCGGTGACCGGTCCGGTGAATCCGGAGATCAGGTCGACGAGGCTGGTCACCCCAGCCATGAACGCGACGGCCGGCGAATCGCCCAGCTCATCGAGTCCGGGGATCGGGTTTCCGTACGGGGACTCGGTGGGGTGGCCGAGCATTTCGAGGATTTTACGCTCTACTCGCTCACTCATCACATGCTCCCAGCGGCATGCTTCGTCGTGGACGAATTCCCACTCGAGACCGATTACGTCGCTGAGCAGGCGTTCCGCCAGTCGATGCTTGCGCATCACGTGTACGGCCTTGCTGCGGCCGTCGACAGTCAACTCGAGATGCCGGTCGCCGGAGACGATGACGAGGCCGTCCCGTTCCATCCGGGCCACGGTCTGAGACACGGTCGGTCCGGAGTGCCCGAGGCGTTCGGAGATGCGCGCCCGAAGGGGAACGATGTTCTCCTCTTCGAGGTCAAGAATCGTGCGAAGGTACATTTCGGTGGTGTCGATCAGATCTGTCATGTCCAGCTTTCCTCTCGGCCCTCCGCGTACTGCCCAACCTTATCGCCGCGACGACGGCCGATAGAATCGGCCCATGTCAAACCTGATAATTCCCCCGGAACTTCTGCCCGTTGATGGACGATTTGGCTGCGGCCCGTCGAAAGTCCGAAAAGAACAGCTCGAGCACCTCTTAAAGTTCGGTACGAGCGTGATGGGGACGTCCCATCGTCAGGCACCCGTGAAGAACCTGGTCGGTCGCGTGCGCACCGGCCTCGCGGACCTCCTGCGCGCTCCTGCCGGTTATGAAGTCATTATCGGCAACGGCGGGTCCACCGCGTTCTGGGATGCCGCCGCGTTCTCCCTTATCCTGCGCCGCAGCCAGAACCTCGTCTTCGGCGAGTTCGGCGGCAAGTTCGCGGCCGCTGCGGCCGCTCCGTTCCTCGAAGCACCCGACGTGGTCAAGGCCCCGGCCGGATCCCGCAGTGAGTTCGTCGTGACCGAGGGCGTCGACGTCTATGCCTGGCCGCAGAACGAGACCTCGACCGGCGTGATGGCCCCGGTGACCCGGGTGGTTGGCGACCCCGGCGCCCTGACCGTGATCGACGCCACCAGTGCGGCTGCCGGAATCGACTATGAAGCCGACCAGGCGGATGTCTACTACTTTGCCCCGCAGAAGAACCTCGCCTCCGACGGCGGCCTGTGGATGGCCCTCTTCTCCCCCGCGGCCATCGAGCGCGTCGAACAGATTGCGGCGAGCGGCCGCTACATCCCCGAGATCCTCAGCCTGAAGAACGCGATCGACAACTCGCGGCTCAACCAGACCTTGAACACCCCTGCCGTGGCGACCCTGCTCCTGATCGAGAACCAGCTCGACTGGATCAACGGGAACGGCGGCCTCGCCTGGGCCTCTGCCCGCACCCGCGAGTCCTCCTCGGTTCTGTATGACTGGGCAGCGACCGTCGACTACGCGACGCCGTACGTTGCGAATCCCGACCACCGTTCGCAGGTCGTCGCGACTATCGACTTCGATGACGCAATCGACGCATCCGCCGTGGCCAAGACGCTGCGCGCGAACGGAATCTCCGACACCGAGCCCTACCGTAAGCTCGGCCGCAACCAGCTGCGCGTCGCGACGTTCACGGCGATCGAGCCGAACGACGTGCGCCAGCTCGTCAAGTCCATCGAATTCGTCGTCGCGAACCTCGGCAAATAGCGGCTCCGCGTGCGCCTCTGGCTGAG
>JBBQDC010000031.1:0-25554 GCA_038319305.1 Actinomycetales bacterium
TCAGTACGAGTTGATGGTTATCCTCGATCCCGAGATCGATGAGCGCACCGTAGCTCCCAGCCTTGACAAGTTCCTCAACGTTGTTCGCAACGATGGTGGAACCATTGACAAGGTTGACGTTTGGGGTCGCCGCCGTCTCGCTTACGAGATCAACAAGAAGTCCGAAGGCATCTACGCCGTTGTCGACTTCACCGCGAACGCTTCTGCCACGGCCGAGCTCGACCGCCAGCTGAAGCTGTCGGAAGCCGTCATGCGCACCAAGGTGCTTCGCGCAGAAGAGGGCATCGCCCAGGTTGCCGTCGCAAGCAAGCTTGCCGCCGAGAAGGCCGCCCGCAAGGCAGCCAACCCGAAGGTAATAGCTGCGAAGGCTGAAGCCGCCGCTGCCGCTCCGACCGCCAAGGTCGCCGCGTCCGTGAAGCCCGCATCGGCAGCTGCTGCCGCCGCGGTCAAGGCAGCTCCGGCCAAGGTCGAAGCCCCGGTTGTTGAAGCTCCTGCCACGGCAGACGCTGCTGCACCCGTCGCGGCCGAGTCCGCCGACAAGGCAAGCGACAAGTAGCCCGTGGCCGGCGAGACCGTAATTACCGTGGTGGGCAACCTCACCAGCGATCCGGAGCTGCGTTACACGCAGAACGGGCTGGCGGTTGCCAACTTCACCATTGCATCCACTCCGCGCAATTTCGATCGCGCGACCAGCGAGTGGAAAGATGGCGAGTCGCTCTTCCTGCGCGCGAGCGTTTGGCGTGAATTCGCCGAGCACGTGGCCGGTTCGCTGACCAAGGGTACCCGTGTCATCGCTACCGGGCGTCTCAAGCAGCGTTCGTATGAGACAAAGGAAGGCGAGAAGCGAACGAGCATGGAGCTCGAGGTCGATGAAATCGGCCCTTCGCTGAAATACGCCACCGCTTCGCTCACTCGAGCGCAGTCGTCGTCCTCTCCCCGTGGCGGCGGCGCACCTGCCGTCTCTGGGAACGACGAGCCCTGGGCTGCCAGCGCCCCCGCCGCGAAAACCGGCGGAGATGTCTGGAACACCCCGGGCAACTTCAGCGACGAGACACCCTTCTAAGCCGAGCCTCCGGGCAGTCGGCTGAAAAACACTTCTTAAGAAAGTAAGGAAATCATGGCTGGAAAGTCGAGCGGCGACCGCCGCAAGCCACTCCGCGGAGCTAAGGGCGGCAAGAACGCCGCTCCCGCGAAGTCCATCCGGGTTGGTGTCATCGATTACAAGGATGTCCCCACCCTTCGCAAGTTCATCTCCGAGCGTGGAAAGATCCGCGCCCGTCGCATCACCGGTGTTTCCGTTCAGGAACAGCGCCTCATTGCCCGCGCCGTCAAGAACGCTCGCGAAATGGCGTTGCTTCCCTACGCCGGTTCAGGCAGGTAGGACCTCATGTCAAAAATCATTCTGACGCACGAGGTCTCCGGCCTCGGTGCACCCGGTGACATCGTCGAGGTCAAGAACGGGTACGCCCGTAACTACCTCTACCCGCAGGGATTCGCTGTGTCCTGGACTCGCGGTGGCGAGAAGCAGATTCAGCAGATCAAGGCCGCACGCGTAGCCCGCGAGCACGCCACCCTCGAAGACGCTCAGGCCCTCAAGGCTGCACTCGAGAACGCCAAGGTCAAACTGGTCGTCAAAGCCGGCGAAGGCGGACGCCTCTTCGGCTCCGTCAAGACCACGGATGTTGCGGATGCGGTTGCCGCAGCTGGTCTCGGCGCCCTCGACAAGCGCAAGATCGAGCTCAGCCCGATCAAGATGACTGGTGAGCACCAGGCAACGGTTCGTCTTCGTGACGAACTGAGCGCGACCATCACATTGCTGGTGGTAGCTGCCAAGTAGCCTCACAGCTGCACGCTCGGGTAGCGGTGGGTTCCGAAAGGAACCCGCCGCTACACCTGTTTAAGCGATACTGCACACCCAACCGGGGGTGATTTCTGCTCCTGAAACTGAGCCGCTGTACACAGGTTTCCCCACACCTCGACAAGATTCAACACGTACTTTAGACAGGTTTTCTACACACAGCTGTGAATAGAATTAAACCCTGATCAAGTGATATTTTTACGATAAGAAACTTAAGTTTTCCACAGTTGATTCCACAGCTTGTGCACAAGACACACGGCGTTTCGCCCAGATTTTCCACAGGCTTATCCACAGGGTGGTTTGTTGTGCGCCGAGCAGGGTACGTAGGGTGGGCACGCGGCCACAATCGAGGTGTGCACAGGGTTCGCCAGCGATGTCGGAGGGCCCTGATAGAACTGCACCACGAATAAAGGAGGCACGAGTGTCGATCTCTCACTTGGGTCTGGCCGACAAGCGCGGGGTCGACTCGCGCGGTGGACTGGAAGCCCGGCATACCGAGCGCACACTCCCGCACGACCTCCTGGCCGAGCAGAGCGCTCTGGGCGGCATGATGCTGAGCAAGGATGCCGTCGCTGACGTCGTCGAGACGGTGCGTGCCGCAGACTTCTACATCCCCAAGCACGAGATCATCTTCGACGCGATCCTGTCGCTCTACGCCCAGGGTGAGCCGACCGACGTCATCGCCGTCACCGACGAACTCACCAAGCTCGGCGAACTGTCCCGGGCTGGCGGCGCCGACTACCTACACACGCTGACCAGCCTCGTACCGACCGCGGCCAACGCCGGCTTCTACTCCTCGATCGTTGCCGAGCGGGCCCTGCTCCGGCGCTTGGTCGAGGTGGGCACCCGCATCGCCCAGATGGGCTATTCCGGCGAGGGCGAGGTGCTCGACCTGGTGAACACCGCCCAGGCCGAGGTCTACGCGGTCACGGGCGGCAGCGAAACCGAAGACTATGTTCCACTGACCGACGCGGTCACGGCTGCGATTGAGGAGATCGAGGCCGCCAAACTCAAAGACGGCCAGATGACCGGTGTTCCCACCGGTTTCGCCGACATGGACGAGCTCACCAACGGCTTCCACCCCGGCCAGCTGATCATCGTGGCGGCGCGTCCCGCCCTGGGTAAGTCCACCCTGGCCCTGGACTTCGCCCGAGCTGCCTCCATCAAGCACGACATGCCCAGCATCTTTTTCTCCCTGGAAATGGGTCGCAGTGAAATCGCGATGCGTCTTCTCGCTGCCGAGGCATCCGTGCCTTTGCAGAGCATGCGCAAGGGTGCCGTCGACGCGCGCGACTGGACCACGATCGCGGCTACCCGGGGCCGTATCAACGACGCTCCGCTCTACATCGACGACAGCCCGAACATGACGCTTGTGGAGATCCGGGCCAAGTGCCGCCGGCTGAAGCAGCGGGTGGGTCTCAAGATGGTCATCATCGACTACCTGCAGCTGATGACCTCAGGCAAGAAGGTTGAATCCCGTCAGCAGGAGGTCAGTGAGTTTTCCCGGGCGCTGAAGCTGATGGCCAAGGAACTGCAGGTTCCGGTCATTGCCCTCTCCCAGCTGAACCGTGGCCCCGAGCAGCGGGCCGACAAGATGCCGGCCATCTCCGACTTGCGCGAGTCAGGCTCCCTCGAGCAGGACGCCGACATGGTCATCCTGCTGCACCGCGAGAGCGCGTACGAGAAAGACAACCCGCGGGCTGGCGAAGCCGACCTCATCGTCGCCAAGCACCGTAACGGTCCCACCCGCACCGTCACGGTCGCGTTCCACGGTCACTACTCCCGCTTCGCCGACATGGTGCCGGGAGCCTAGCGCGCGCCGCAGGCCCGTCATATTCTCCGGGCGGCAAGCGATCCCCACTACGCTACGAACGGGGCTGAAAGTGCCGCGCCAGCGTTCGGATCGGTCCGTTCTCGCACACGTGGCCGCCACGAAGGAGACATGCGCGTGAGAGTCGGAATCGCACGAGAACGACTGCGGGGAGAGCGCCGCGTGGCGGCGACTCCCGAGACGGTCACCCAACTCACGGCCCTCGGCCTCACGGTTCTGATCGAGTCCGGTGCGGGCGCAGAGTCCGGCCACCCCGACGCGTCCTATACGGATACCGGTGCCACGGTCGTGCCGCAGCTCACCCTGGGCGACCTCGACGTCTACTGCCACGTGCGCCCGTTGACCCCGGAGTTCGCCGCCACCCTCCGCGCCGGCACCGTGACAGTCGGCTTGGCTTCCCCGGCCTCCGAGCTGGACACCGTCGCCGCCCTGGCCGTGGCCGGGGTGACGGCTTTCGCTCTCGAGCTGGTGCCCCGCATCTCGCGCGCGCAGTCGATGGACGCGCTTACTTCCCAGTCGCTCGTCTCCGGCTACCGCGTGGTGCTCGAGGCGGCCATCCGCTTTCCCCGATTCTTCCCGCTCTACATGACCGCAGCCGGCACGATTCCGCCGGCCCGCGTGCTGGTGCTCGGCGCCGGCGTCGCCGGACTGCAGGCCATTGCCACGGCAAAGCGTCTCGGTGCCCGGGTCTCCGCCTACGACGTGCGGCCGGCCTCTGCCGACGAGGTGACATCGATGGGCGGCACCTTCGTGAATCTCGATCTGGATGCCGTCGAGGGTGTGGGTGGCTACGCCCGCGAACTGAGCGAGGACCGCGCGGTGCGCCAGCGCGAACTCCTGGCGCCCCACGTGGCCGCCGCCGACGTTCTGATCACCACGGCCGCCATCCCCGGCCGCTCCGCCCCTCTGCTGGTCACGCACGACATGGTGGCCGCCATGCGCCCAGGGTCTGTCGTGATCGACTTGGCCGCCGAAACCGGCGGCAACGTCGAGGGTGTTCTCGCCGGGCAGGACACACTGGTGCCCACCCAGGCCGGCGACGGGAGCGTGATCCTGGTCGGGATGAAAGATGCCCCCTCCACCATGCCGGCGGACGCCTCCCGGCTCTTCGCCAAGAACGTGGCCAATCTGCTCGCCCTGATGACCGTCGACGGCACAGTGACGCCCGATTTGACCGATGAGGTCGTTGCCGGGGCCTGCTTGACCCATGACGGCGCCATTCGGCACGAACCCACGGCCGCCGCTGTGGCCGCAGCCGGGACAGGAGAACACTGATGGGTCCGATCACCCTGCTGACCGTCGTCGTGCTGGCGGTCTTCGTCGGTTTCGAGGTCGTCTCGAAGGTCTCGAGCACGCTCCACACCCCGCTGATGAGCGGGGCAAACGCCATCCACGGCATCATCCTGATCGGCGCCATCATCGTGGCCGGGCAAAGCTTGGAGCCGTGGCTGCTCGCGTTAGCTCTGCTCGCCGTGGTGATGGCCACCGCGAACCTGGTCGGCGGCTTCGTCGTCACCGACCGGATGCTCAAAATGTTCGCCCCCCGCAAACCGGCCGGCGCCAACCCGAAGGACGCCACGAAATGAGCCTGCTCAGCCCCGAGTGGACCGGCGTGCTCTACCTGATCGCCGCGGTCTGTTTCATCCTCGCCCTGCGTGGACTCTCCTCGCCGAAGACCGCGAGGCGCGGCAACCTGATCGGAGCAGCGGGTGCACTGCTGGCCGTGATCACGGTCTTCCTCTCTGCCCGAATCGAGAACATCCCGG
Source organism: Actinomycetales bacterium (assembly GCA_038319305.1). GTDB lineage: Bacteria > Actinomycetota > Actinomycetes > Actinomycetales > Microbacteriaceae > Cryobacterium. The sequence goes on from JBBQDC010000031.1 coordinate 5,456, forward strand.
CCATCCTCATCGCCATCGCGGTCGGCTCGGCGATCGCCGCCCCGATCTCCCGGCGCGTGGAGATGACCCAGATGCCCCAGCTCGTCGCGCTGTTCAACGGTGTCGGCGGCGGCGCCGCCGCGCTGGTCGCCGTGCTGGAACTCAGTAGCAGTGAGAGCCCGTGGAGCAAAGTGGCGGTTGTCTTCACGATGTTCGTCGGAGCCGTCTCCTTCTCCGGTTCCGCCGTCACCGTCGGCAAGTTGCAGGGGCTCATCAGCTCACGCCCGCTCATCTTCCCCGGCCTGGCCTTTGTGATGGGCGGCGTCGTGCTCGCCGCCCTCGTGGCCGGCGGCTTCGTGGTCGCGACCGGTTGGGCCGGCTGGGCCGTTGCCCTGCTCCTGCTGGGGCTCCTCGTCGGCGCACTGCTCGTGCTCCCCGTCGGCGGCGCCGACGTGCCCATCGTGATCTCCCTGCTCAACGCTTTCACCGGGCTGGCGGTCGCGGCCTCCGGCATCGTGCTCGGCAATCTGCTCCTCGTGGTGGCAGGCACCCTTGTGGGCGCGAGTGGCACGATTCTGACCCGGGCCATGGCCGCCGCTATGGGCCGTGGTGTGAGCGGGATCCTGTTCGGGGCATTCAAGGGTGGTTCCACCTCCGGGTCGACCACCCAGAGCGACCGGCCCGTGCGCAGCTCCAACCCGGAAGACGTCGCCGTTCTGCTCAACTACGCCCAGCGCGTGGTCATCGTGCCTGGCTACGGCCTCGCCGTGGCGCAGGGCCAGCACACCATTGCCGAACTCGCGACAACCCTCGAGGCGCGAGGCGTCGATGTCGTCTTCGCCATTCACCCCGTGGCCGGGCGCATGCCCGGGCACATGAACGTGTTGCTCGCCGAGGCGAATGTGCCCTACGAGGCGCTCAAGGAGATGGCCGAGGTCAACCCCGAGTTCAAGAACACGGATATCGCCCTCGTCGTCGGTGCCAACGACGTGGTCAACCCGGCCGCGAAGACGTCTCCCGGCTCGCCGATCTACGGCATGCCGATCCTCGACGTCGGTGAGGCCCGGCAGGTCGTGTTCCTCAAGCGGTCGATGCGTCCCGGTTTCGCCGGCATCGAAAACGAGCTGCTCTATGACCCGAAGACGACGCTGCTGTTCGGCGACGCCAAGGACTCGCTGACGAAGGTGCTGGGCGCGGTCAACGCGCTCTGAATCAGACGCCCGCCCGGTTCCGGCGCCGGGTTCCAGGCGGAGTAGGGTTCAATCAGGGAGCCGAACCCGATAGGGGTGTTCCGAGGGAGAGCCATGACGAGCAGGTGGGCGCGATTCGTTCGCGGCTGGCTGACGGCATCCGTGGCCATCTTCGTCGCGGCACTCTCCCACGTCATCGCCGGGGGCAACGCACCCGGGCCGCTCAGCCTGGGCCTTGCCCTTGCCTTCGCGGGGATCGCGTCCGTGCTGCTGGCCGGAAAGAGCCTGTCCCTGCTGCGTCTCTCTGTCTCCGTCGGGGTCAGCCAGCTGCTGCTGCACGTTCTGTTCGGACTCGGCGGGGCGTCCACCGTGACGATGTCGGGCGCGGCCCATCACCACGGAGCCCTGACCCTGATCTCCGATACGGCAGCCCCCGGGCTGGTGAACTCGACCGTCGCGATGCCCGGCAGCAGCTGGATGTGGGTGGCGCACACCCTGGCCGCCATCGTCACGATCTACGCTCTCCACCGCGGTGAAAAGACCTTCTGGGCCCTGCTCGAGGAGACGACGAACCGTCTCATCGCGGTCCTGATCGAACGATCCGCACCGGTCTCGATCGACGGGGATGCGGCGTCGGTGCGCCCGATATTCGGCCGGGTCTTCGTTCCGGCCGATCTCGGTGTGCTGCTTTCGAGCGTGCTCCGCCGCGGTCCGCCCCTGCGCGCTCTGACGGCCTAGCACTTCCGCACTGCCGCACTGATGTGACGGCCTGACGACGGACCAGTCACCCGAACGATTCAGTTCGCGCGGTGGCCTGGTCTCCGGCGTCTCCGGCCTCTGCGGCCTGGCCCGGGGAGAACCCGGCACGCCTGTGCCTGCTCTCCCGACGCATCCGCCAAACGCACCTGCACCTCCACGAACCGGAGTACTTCGATGACCCATGCCCCACTGCGACACCCGGTAACGGGAGTCTTACTGACCCTGATCGTGAGTGCGCTGGCTGTACTTGGCCCGATGGCTGCGCCGGCGAACGCGCACGATCAGGTGCAGTCGACGCTGCCGGCCGACCAGGAGCACGTCGACCTCCCTCCGTCCGCGATCGCCATCACGTTCACGGACGACATCCTCGAGATCGGTGCCATCGTGATGGTCGTCGACGCCAAGGAGCGGAACTGGGCCGAGGGTGACATGCGGCTCGACGGGCCACAGGCCACCCAGCCTGTGGCGCCCGACCTGCCCGACGGTGCCTACCAGGTGCGCTGGCGGGTCGTCTCGGCCGACGGTCACCCGATTTCGGGAGCCTTCGCCTTCGCCGTCGGGGCCGCGGCCCTGCCCGGAGATGACGCGGAGGCCACCGCCACCGCGACACCGACACCGACACTGACACTGACACCGACACCGACACGTGACGGCGAGGCGGGAACCGCTGCCTCGACCAAGGGCACCGACACCGACACCGACACCGGCGCAGCCGGAACGGGCCTTCCGCTCGGAGTGGTGGGACTCATCGGCGCCATCGGCGGGGCGGCGATCTTCGCTCTAGTTGCCGCGTGGAACGCCAGTCGCCGCAGAAACCCCTGACGTACCTGACACACCGCACTTTCCCCGATCACACAGTGAACCACCACAGGAGAGACACATGAAGATTCACACAGCTCCCACCCACCTCGTCGTTGCCGCTGCCGCACTGATGCTGGCACTGTCGGGCTGTGCCGGCCCGACCGAGACGCCCGCGGCGACGCCCGAAAGCTCCACCTCGGCCGATAACCTGAGCATGACGGATGCCTGGGTCAAGGCCTCCGAGTCCGGGATGACCGGGGCCTTCGGTCTGCTCGAAAACACCGGCACGGACGACCTGACCGTCGTCTCGGCCACGACCACGGCGGCAGCCATGATCGAACTTCACGAGACGGTCACCAACGATGCCGGCGACATGGTCATGCAGGAGAAGCAGGGCGGCTTCATGGTGCCGGCCGGCGGCTCGATCGAACTCGCACCCGGCGCAAACCACATCATGTTGATGGGGCTCACCGCCCCGCTTGCCGCCGGCGAAGAGACCACCTTCACCCTGACTCTCGACGACGGGTCGAGCTTCGCATTCACGGCGCCGGTGAAGGACTACACCGGCGCCAACGAAAACTATGAGGGCGACACCGAGATGGACATGGACACCGACAACTAGTGAGTCTCAAACCGGAGCGTGCTGTGAGTTCGAACGATGAGAACGACGACCGTAATCAGTCGGCGCCGGCAGTCCAGCCGGTCCGCCGGCTCAGCCGGCGGCACCTGCTCCTGGGTGGTGCTGCCGCAGGGATCGGTGCCGCCGGGGCCGTCGGCGTCGACCTCGTCGCCAAGGCGGGGATCGCAGGCTCTGTGCCGCCGACGGTGCCACTCTTCACCGGCACCGAGGCCATACCCTTTTTCGGCGTGCGCCAGGCCGGAGTCGACACCGAGCCGCAGGCCCGGGTCACCTTCGTGGCTCTCGGCCTGCTCGCCGATGTCGACCGGGCTGCGCTTCGGCGCATGATGCGCATCCTGACCGACGACGCGGCCAGACTCACCCAGGGTCAGGCGGCCCTGGCCGACTCCGAGCCGGAGCTCGCCGTGGTGCCTGCCCGGCTGAGTGTCACCTTCGGGTTCGGGCCGGGACTTGTCGCCGTCGCCGGGGGAGAGGCACCCAGCTGGCTCAGGCCGTTGCCCGCGTTCACGATCGACCGGCTCCAGGCCGAGTGGAACGACGGGGACCTGCTGTTGCAGATCGCCGCCGACGACCCGATGACGGTCGCCCACGCCACCCGGATGCTGCTCAAGGACCTCCGCTCCTTCGCGACGGTGCGCTGGGTGCAGTCGGGTTTTCGCCGGCCCGCGGGGTCGGAAAAGCCCGGAACCACCATGCGCAACCTGTTCGGCCAGGTCGACGGCACCGCGAACCCCGTGGTTGGAACCGCCGACTTCGACGCCCTGGTCTGGGGTAGGGGCGACAACCCCAGCTGGTTGGCGGGAGGGACCGGGTTCGTGCTGCGGCGGATCAGCATGGACCTCGACAAGTGGGATGGGCTCGACCGCTCGGGCCGCGAGTCCACGATTGGGCGAACCCTGGCCAATGGGGCCCCACTGACAGGCACGAAGGAGCGAGACGTACCCGATTTCGAGGCGACGACCGCGCTTGGATTTCCGGTCATCGCCGAGTTCTCCCACCTGCGCCGCGCCCGATCCGAGGACACGACCCAGCGCATCCACCGTCGCGGCTACAACTATGATGACGCACCCACCGGCACCGGCGTCTCCAACTCCGGTCTGCTGTTCGCGTCTTTTCAAGCGGATGTCGACGCGCAGTTCGTGCCCCTCCAGCAGCGCCTCGACACCCTCGACCTGCTCAACCAGTGGACCACCCCGATCGGTTCCGCGGTCTTTGCGATTCCGCCGGGATGCACGGCGGACGGCTACATCGGCGAGACCCTGTTCTGACCTGTCTGCGCGCCAGCGGTCCCGGCGGGGGACAGGGCGGCCCGCGTAGACTGGACCCCGTCTCAACCCGCAATGAAAGAGGTCGCCGCGTGGCGAACGCCCAGGCTCCACACTCCGATACAGCCCGGTACTGGCTGGTGCCGCTGCTGCGCGCCACCATCGCCCTCGTGCCGGCGGCAGCAATCACGTTCAATGCCGACCATTCGGCGGAGTTTGGTCTTTTCGTGTTCGGGGCCTTCGCGCTCCTCAGTGGACTTGCGGTGGGTCTGCTCAGCCGGCGCACCCTGGCCGACCCGCGGGAGCGATCGCTCTTCTTGGTGCAGGGTGCCGTGGGTGTCGCCGCCGGCATCCTCGCGCTGATCTTCCATGCAGGCGGGCTCGGCTTCTTCCTGTTTCTGGTCTCCGTCTGGGCGGCGGTGACCGGTTTTCTTGAGCTGTACAGCGGCATCCGTGCGCGTCGGCGCAACCCGGCCGAGCGCGACTGGTTACTGGTCGGCGCCGTCACCGCCCTGCTGGCTGTGATCTTCCTGCTTCTGCCTCCCAACGCCGTGGTGTCGGTCGGCCTGTTCGGCGCCTACCTCGTCATGCTTGGCGTCTACCTCGCCATCGCCGGGTTCTCCCTCAAGTGGGCCGGCACGGATGCCGCCCGCACCCTCACGACCTCAGCCAACGATTCGGACACCCTGTGACCCAGAACACGCCGCGCAAGCCCAGCCGCTCCGAGAAGCTCAAGCCGGTCGAACTCGTTGGCTTCTCAGCCGTGATGGCCCTGTTCCTCGGCCTCACGGTGCTGATGAGCACCCGGGACGTGGTGCTGGCGCTGATCGGCTTCGGCGGAACGTTCATTCTCGTGCTCGTCGTGATCGCGATGCTCGTGCTCGGCTTGAAGCCGAACCCGGCGGAGCGGAACGACCTCGACGAGCAGGACCGCGGCCTCTGATCTGAGACAACACCCGCGCAGCTGGAACTACGGCAGGTAGTCGAGCAGAGGGTCCGCGAGGCCCACGTAACTGCCCGGCGTCAGATCGAGCAGCCGCGCCTTGGCGGCGTCGCCGATCTCCAGCCCGGCGACGAAGGCCACCAGGTCGTCCCGGTTGATGCGCTTGCCGCGGGTGAGCTCCTTGAGCAGGGCGTAGGGGTCCTCGATCGTGGAGCGGCCCGCGGACACCTCGGCGCGGATCACGGTCTGGATCGCCTCGCCGAGGATCTCCCAGTTCGCGTCGAGGTCGCGAGCGAGCATGGCCCGGTCGATATCAATCTCACCGAGGCCCCGCACGATGTTGTCGAGGGCGAGCAGGGAATGCCCGAAGCCCACGCCGATGTTGCGCTGCGTGGTGGAGTCGGTGAGGTCGCGCTGGAGCCGCGAGGTCACCAGTGTCGCCGCGAGCGAGTCGAGGATCGCGCTGGACAACTCGAGGTTGGCCTCCGCGTTCTCGAAGCGGATGGGGTTGATCTTGTGCGGCATGGTGGAGGAGCCCGTGGCCCCGACCTGGGGGATCTGACGGAAGTAGCCGAGCGAGATGTAGGTCCAGACATCCGTCGCCAGGTTGTGTAGCACCCGGTTGGCATGGGAGACGCGCGAGTAGAGCTCGGCCTGCCAGTCGTGGGACTCGATCTGGGTGGTCAGCGGGTTCCAGGTGAGTCCGAGGCCCTCGACGAAGCCGCGGGACACGACCGGCCAGTCGACAGCGGGATCGGCCGCGACGTGGGCGGCAAACGTGCCGGTGGCACCGCTGAACTTGCCGAGGTATTCGCTGTCCTCGATCTGCTTGGCCAGGCGCTCGAGCCGGTAGACGAACACGGCGAGCTCCTTGCCCACCGTGGTGGGCGTTGCCGGCTGGCCGTGCGTGCGGGCCAGCATGGAGTCGGCCCGGTATTCGAGGGCGCGCAGGCGCAGGGCGCCGATGACAGCGCGGAACTTGGGCAGCCAGACCTCGCGCACGGCGTCGCTCACGGTCAGGGCGTAGGACAGGTTGTTGATGTCCTCGCTGGTGGCGGCAAAGTGGGTGAGCTCGCTGATGTGGTCCAGGCCGAGCGTGGTGAGGCGGCGGCGCACGAGGTACTCGACGGCCTTCACATCGTGCCGGGTAGTGGCTTCCAGCACGGCGAGTTCGTCGATCTCGGCCTGGCCGAAGTCGGTGACCAGGGCGCGAAGGGCCAACTTCTGTTCGGCGGCCAGCGGCACGGATCCGAACAGGCTGCGGTCGGTGAGGGTGATCAGCCACTCCACCTCGACCTGCACGCGAGCCCGGTTGAGACCTGCCTCGGACAGGTACTCTCCCAGTTCGGTGACGGCGGCGCGGTAGCGGCCATCGAGCGGGCTGAGGACCTGGGGTGGTAACGGACTCATCGGACTCCCTGTCTGATTGCGGGCGCAAGTTGCGCGAAGAGCGCTTCATTTGCGCTCTCAATCATGCCAAGAACCGTGTCAAAGAAAGCATCGTCGGAATAGTAGGGGTCCGGAACGTCCAGCAGGGGAGCCTGGGCCGCATCGAAGCTGAGCAGCAGGCGCACCTTGCTACTGTCGCGCTCGGTTGTGGCCCAGTTGCGCAGAATGCGTTCCTGAGCACGGTCGAGCACCACGACGAGGTCGAGGTCGGCGAACCACTCGGGGTCGAACTGGCGGGCCCGGTGGTGGCTGCCGTCGTAGCCGCGGTTGGCCAGAGCGGCGATCGTGCGCCGGTCCGCCTGCTCGCCGACATGCCAGTCCCCGGTGCCGGCGGAGCTGGTGGTGATCAAACGGCCCAGCCCGGAGCGGGTGATCAGGTCGCGCAGCATCACCTCAGCCATCGGCGAGCGGCAGATGTTGCCGGTGCAGACAAAAATAATGCGGAACGGTGTCGACTCATCGGGCGTGATCGACACAATGTCCATGTCCCCATTGTGTTGCACCGGCTCCCCTCCACAGCCGCAACCGTGCGGAATGTTCCGCGAACTCTCGGATTCGGAAGCGATTGGGCCGGCCAGGCGTGGCACGCTCACTCGCAGCGAATCGGCAGCGCACTGGAGGGCACCCATGGAGATTCCGGGCGGTATTAGCTGGGCCGAGAGGGTCGTGACACACCTTTTTCAGACCAACACATTCGTGGCCACCTACGCACTGGAGGCGCGCCTCGACGCACTCCGGCAGCAACGGATGCTGCTGCGCCTGCTCCGCGACGACGTCGACGTCGCGGCGAGCCGCATCACGGCCGCCGACCTGACCTGCTCGTGGCGCTCCGAGGCCCAGCGGGGCTACGACGACCAGCGCAACGACCTTGCCGGCGAGCTCCGCCGAGCTGCGGGCCTCCTCGACACCGCGCTCACCGAGGTGAACGCCGCGATCGATGAGGTTGGGGCTGAAATGACCGAGGCAACCAGGCTGGCACCCGGACTGGCACCGGACCTGGTTCCAACCTGGGTGCCGCGATGACGGGGGAGCGGCCCGGCGGCCCCGGCGACACCCTGATCGTGTCAGGTGGCGGAAGCACGCTCGTCGCCACCGACACGCTTCTGGCCGAGGCGGCGCGGCTGCGACTGCTGCAGGGCGAGGCCGAGGACTGGCTGGAGCGGCTGGCGCGCATCCAGACACTGGATTCGGACCTGCCCTCGGGCCCGGTGATGACCGCGCCCAGTGGCGGGATGACCGTGTTCGCGGCACGATCCACCCTGGGTAGAGTCGTGGAGCGCAGCCAGAGCCTCGCCGACGCGCTCATCGCGGCGGCGGAGGGCTACGGCCGGGCCGAGCGAATGAGGGACTGGGGTGCGAGCGTGTCCGGGGCCTGGCTGGGCTCCACGCTGGGGCTGTTGGCACCCCTCCTGGCTCTGGCGGCTATGCCGGGAATCACGGTCGGCGCGGTGGGGCTACTGGTCGGTGGGCTGCTCACCGCGCGGCGCCCGGGAGACGTGTCTGCCGATATCGGTGCCTGGTTCCAGGCGCATCCGCGGGCACTGACCAACCCTGTCTTGGTCGCGGCGGTGCGGGTAATCGTCTCCTCGACCGACGACGCGGCCGCCGGCCGGGCCGGGGTGCCGTTCCCGGTGTCACTTGCCCTCGGCGACGAGGGCCTTGGTCTGCTCGGCGTGACGACGACCGCGGCAGGCCTGGTTGGGCTCGCCCGCCCCCTCGGCCTGCTGCGCGAGACTCCCGTGTCGGTGGAGCGGCTCGATGGCCCCGCGCGCCGCCCCGCCGGCTCAGTGCACCCCGAGGCGCCCCCTGGCCTGCCTCCTCGGTCTACCTCACTGCCCGGCACCGCCCCGTCCGTCCGGCCGGTGGCGCCGCCGACCGGATTCGGGGACCTGGCCGCGCGCATCCCCGCGGTGTCGCAGCACGCTGCGCAGGTGCGCATCGAGCGTTACGGCGGCCCGGATGACGCCTCCTGGCTGGTTTACATCGGCGGCACCGCGGCGTGGAGTCCGGTCGCCGGCGAGCAACCGTGGGACCTCACGTCCAACCTCGCCGCCGTCGCCGACCAGAGAGCCGGCTCCTACCGGGCGGTCGTGCAGGCCATGCGGGAGGCTGGGGTGGCGCCGGGGGATCCGGTGGTGCCGGTCGGTCACTCGCAGGGCGGGCTGATCGCGGCGCAGCTGGCGGCTTCCGGGGACTTCAACACCGTCATGGTGGCGACCTTCGGCGGTCTCACGGCCCAGGTGACCCTGCCCGCAGACGTGGTGGCCGTCACGGTCGAGCACACCGATGACCTGATCCCGGCGCTGGGGGGAACGGCCACCGGCGACGATGAGCGCCTGGTGGTGCGGCGCGAGGTATTCGCTGAACAGGAGGTGCCCCAGGGCCAGTCGCTGCCTGCCCACGCCCTCATCGGCTATCGGGAAACCGGACGGCTCATGGACGGCTCCGAGGAGCCGCGATTGCAGGAGTTCCGAGCGACGCTCGGGGAGATCATCGGCACGGAAGCCGGCGAGTCATCCCGGTGGCGGGGCATCCGTCTGGCCGACGGTTGACGGAAGCTACGAGCGGGGGCTGACCGGTCGGATCAGCACGCCGAGGATCCAGCTGATGATGCCCAGCACGAGTGCGCCGAGCACGCCCCACCAGAAGTCGTCGACCACGAGCCCGAAGCCGGCCAGATCCGAGAACCAGGCCACGATCATCAGCAGGAAACCGTTCACGATCAGGGATATCAGGCCGAGCGTGAGGATGTAGACCGGGAACGCGACAACCCGCACGAACCCGCCGACCACGCTGTTGACGACGCCGAAGACCAGGGCGACCAGGAGGTAGGTGATCGTGAGCGCGGTCGTTCCTTCGGCGTACCCTTCCACGCGAACACCGCTGACGAGCAGGGTCGTGAGCCACAGGGCGAAGGAGTTGAGGATCAGCTTGATGAGGAATCTGGCCATGCGTCCACTATGACATCGGGGGCACCTCTTCGCACGAAAGAACCACTCCGGGACGTAGCCATGCGGCCACGTGAATATGCCGCGGCGTAGAATCGGCGGGTGAGCCCATCAGACCTGCCCTCGGTCCGCCTGCGCCCCGAGATTGTCGCCCTTCCGGCCTATCGGCAGGGTCAAGCTGCCGCCGCCAGTGCGTTCAAACTCTCGAGCAATGAGAACCCCTTCGATCCGCTCCCTGGCGTGATCGCCGCTGTCAACGCCGAGACCGCGTACAACCGTTACCCGGATGCCTCGGCCCTGGCCCTGCGCGAGCGGCTGGCGGCAGGCTTCGACCTGAGCGTCGACGAGGTGCACATCGGTGCCGGTTCCGTGGCTCTCCTGGCCCAGCTCATTCTCGCCGCCGCTGGTCCGGGCGACGAGGTGCTCTACTCCTGGCGTTCCTTCGAGGCGTATCCGGGTCTGGTCACCGTCGCCGGAGCCACGAGCGTGCAGGTCCCGAACCGGTCCGACCACGGCCACGATCTACCCGAGATGGTCACGCGCATCACGGACCGCACCCGTGTTGTCATCATCTGCAGCCCGAACAATCCGACCGGCACCATCGTCACGGCGGACGAGTTCGAATCCTTCATGGCCGTCGTTCCGCGAGACCTCCTCGTCATCCTCGATGAGGCTTACTGCGAGTTCGTCACCGACCCCGATGCGGTCCGCGGCCTGCCGCTGCTTGCCCGGTTCCCCAACCTGGTCGTGCTGCGCACCTTCTCCAAGGCCTACGGTCTGGCCGGCCTGCGCGTCGGCTATGCCCTCGGCCCGGTCGCCGTGCTCAACGCGGCCCGGTCCACTGCGATCCCGCTCTCGGTCACCGGGGTGGCCGTCGCGGCCGCGCTCGCGTCTCTCGACGCGTCCGACCAACTGTTGCGGCGCGTTCGCGCGCTCTCCGAACGGCGCGACCGGGTCTGGCGCCTGCTGGGGGAGCAGGGGTGGAGCATCCCGGCACCTCAGGGCAACTTCATCTGGCTGCCCACCGAGGAGGACACCACCGACATTGCCGACGTCTTATCGGCCGTCGGCCTCATCGTGCGCCCGTTCCCCGAGGGCATCCGAATCTCGATCGGTGAGGAAGATTCTGTGGAGAAGCTCCTAGGCATTTGCGCTGACATTGTTGACGATCTACCACCGGGGCACCCAGCTCGGAAGCTAGGTTAGTACGGTGTCAGCGACCTCCAATGCCTCTCCCACGGTGCAACTGCTGTCTCCGGAGGGCGTCTTCGCCCCGAGCGATTCCGCAGCCGAATTCCTGCCCTACCTCGATCGGCTGACCGAGGCCGACTACCGGCGTTTCTACCGCGACATGGTGGTGGTGCGTCGCTTCGACACCGAGGCCGCCAACCTGCAGCGGCAGGGCCAGCTGGCACTCTGGGTGCCGAGCCACGGCCAGGAGGCCGCCCAGGTTGGCTCTGCCTACGCCACCCGGCCGCAGGACCACGTCTTCCCCTCCTATCGAGAGCACGTCGTCGGCATGATCCGCGGCCTTGACCTCGTCGACATCCTGCGGATGCTGCGCGGTGTCACCCTGGGCGGCTGGACCCCCGAGGACCACGGCAACTTCCACCTCTACACGCTCGTGCTGGCCTCGCAGACCCTGCACGCCACGGGCTACGCCATGGGAATGCAGCTCGACGGCGCGACCGCGACCGGCGATCCCGAGACCGACCAGGCCGTCATCGTCTACTACGGTGATGGAGCCTCATCGCAGGGTGACGCCAACGAGGCACTCGTCTTCGCCGCCAGCTACCAGACCCCGCAGGTCTTCTTCCTGCAGAACAACCACTGGGCCATCTCGGTGCCGGTGACCCGGCAGTCCCGCACGCCGCTCTACCTGCGCGCCGGCGGCTTCGGCCTGCCCGGCACCCAGATTGACGGCAATGACGTTCTCGCCAGCTACGCGGTGACCGCCAAGCACCTTGACGACGCCCGCGCCGGCCGGGGCCCGGCCCTGATCGAGGCCCTGACCTACCGCGTCGGTGCCCACACCACGGCCGACGACCCCACCAAGTACCGCGACCCGGAGCAGCTGGCCTACTGGGTCGCCCGCGACCCGATCGTGCGCTTCCGCAGCTACCTGCAGGGTCTGGGCGTCGAGCAGGAGTTCCTTGACGCCGTCGACGAGGAGGCCGACGATTACGCGGCGGATGTGCGTCGCCGCGCCCTCGACATCCACTCGCCCGAGAAGGCAGTCATCTTCGACAACGTCTACGCCGAACCGCACCCTCTGATTCAGGAACAGAAGGCCTGGCTCGACCGCTACGAGGCATCCTTCGAAGGAGGCGACGCGTGAGCGACACGATCGTGACGAGCATCCCCGGCCAGGCGACTCCCGCCGGCGCGGAGGCCGTGACTGCCCCGGCGCACACCGAGCGGGCCCTCCCGGGGACAGGCACGATGAACCTGCCCATGACGAAGGCCCTCAACGCCGGACTTCGCCAGGCCATGCGCGACAACCCCAAGGTTCTGATGATGGGCGAGGACATCGGTCCACTGGGTGGGGTTTTCCGGGTCACGGAGGGGCTGATCGCCGAATTCGGCGACAAGCGCGTGCTCGACACCCCGCTGGCCGAGTCCGCCATCATCGGCACGGCCATTGGGCTGGCGCTGCGCGGCTACCGCCCGGTCTGCGAGATCCAGTTCGACGGTTTCGTTTTCCCGGGCTTCGACCAGATCACCAGCCAGCTGGCCCGCATGCGCAACCGCCACGAGGGTCAGGTCGTCATGCCCGTCGTGATCCGCATCCCCTACGGCGGCCATATCGGCTCGATTGAGCACCATCAGGAGAGTCCCGAGGCGTATTTCGCGCACACCCCTGGCCTGCGCGTGGTCAGCCCGTCGAACGCGCATGACGCCTACTGGATGATGCAGGAGGCCATCGCCTCCGACGATCCGGTCATCTTCTTCGAGCCCAAGAGCCGCTACTGGCCCAAGGGCGAGGTCAACCTCGCCGAGAGTGGATCTCCCCTGCACGCCAGCCGTGTGGTGCGGAGCGGCACGGATGCCACGGTCGTCGGCCACGGCGCCATGGTGAGCGTTCTGCTGCAGGCGGCGGAGCTTGCCGCGGCGGAGGGCACCAGCGTCGAGGTCATCGACCTGCGTTCGATCTCGCCGATCGACTACGGCCCCATCCTCGCGTCGGTCGAGAAGACCGGACACCTGGTCGTGGCCCAGGAGGCCCACGGCTTCGTCAGCGTCGGATCGGAGATCGCCGCCAGCGTCATGGAGAAGGCGTTCTACCTGCTCGAGGCACCCGTGCTGCGCGTCTCCGGCTTCGACACCCCGTTCCCACCGGCTGCCGTGGAGACGCATTTCCTACCCAGCCCGGACCGTGTGCTCGAAGCCATCGACCGTGCCCTCTCGTATTGACCGATCACGGGCCCCAACAACCTCAAGGAGCGCACTCGATGAGCGTGTCGAAATTCACACTTCCCGATGTCGGCGAGGGTCTCACCGAGGCCGAGATCGTGGAGTGGCGGGTCGCACCCGGTGACACCGTCTCGATCAATCAGGTCCTGGTCGAGATCGAGACGGCCAAGTCGCTCGTCGAGCTCCCATCACCGTTCGTCGGCGTGGTCGGGGAGATCCTGGTGCAGCCCGGTACGACCGTCGACGTCGGAACCGTGATCATCACCATCGTGTCCGAGACCGCCTTCGTTGCGGCAGCACCGAACAGCGCGCCCACGAACGGCACCGGCGAACTGGCCAGCGCGGCAGCGGATGCCGGTTCCACGATCACGGACGAGCCGGCCGAGACGCAGGGCGCGGTCCTCGTCGGGCGCGGCGCCGCGGCGACCATGCCCACCCGGCGCACGCGCCACGGGGTCACCCCCGTCGCCCACGAGACGATCGCGCCGCCGCCCGTGAACCGGCAGCGCCCGGCCGCCCAGCCGTTCCCCCAGTTGCCGCGTGCGGCATCCGCCGGCCCCGTCGTCGCCAAGCCGCCGATCCGCAAGCTGGCCAAGGACCTCGGCGTCGACCTGTCCCTGGTTGAGGCGACGGGTGCGGTCGGCGACGTCACCCGGGAGGACGTTCTGCGGGAGGCCACCCAGGCCAGCGTGTTCCGGAATATCCAGACGCCGGAATGGCCCAGCGACCGCGAGGAGCGCACCCCGGTCAAGGGTGTGCGTAAGGCCATCGCCCAGGCCATGGTGTCGAGCGCCTTCACGGCCCCGCACGTGAGCCTCTTCGTCGACGTGGACGCGACCCGCACCATGGAGTTCGTCAAGCGCCTCAAGGCCTCCACCGATTTCGCCGGCGTGCGCGTGTCACCGATGCTGATCATGGCCAAGGCCATGATCTGGGCCGTGCGGCGCAACCCCACGGTCAACTCGGTGTTCACCGACGAGGAGATCGTGATCAAGCACTACGTGAACCTGGGCATCGCCGCGGCCACCCCGCGCGGGCTCATCGTGCCCAATGTGAAGGAAGCGCAGGACATGAGCCTGCTCGAACTGGCCCGCGCCCTCGAGAAGCTCACGATCACCGCTCGGGACGGCAAGACCTCCCCGGCCGATATGTCGAACGGCACGATCACGATCACCAATATCGGTGTCTTCGGAATGGATACGGGCACGCCCATTCTCAACTCCGGTGAGGCCGGCATCGTGGCCCTGGGCACGATCAAGCCCAAACCGTGGGTCGTCGACGGCGAGGTGCGGGTGCGCCAGGTGACGACCATTGGCGCGAGCTTCGACCATCGAGTGGTCGACGGGGATGTCGCGAGCCGCTTCCTGGCGGACGTCGCAAGCATCATCGAGGAGCCCGCGCTGCTGCTCGAGTAGGGTCCGGGGGCACCCAGGTGCGCCTGGTGGGCACCCCTTATTGGTTTTGACAATCATTATCAGTAGGCGTACTGTCGCCCTGTGATCAACAAACGATTCGTCCTTCCTGCCCTGGCCGCCGTTGCCGCGCTGACGCTGGCCGGCTGCGCGCCGTCCGACAGCTCTGCCGATGACCGCGCCGCCGGCGACCTCACTGTGGTCGCGACGACAACCCAGGTGGCGGACCTGACGCGCAACGTCGTCGGCGACACGGCCGGCGTCTCGGTGACCCAGCTCATCCAGCCCAACCAGAGCGCGCACAGCTATGACCCGTCCGTGGCCGACCTGACGGCGCTCGGCGAAGCCGATGTGCTCGTGATCAACGGCGTCGGGCTGGAAGAGTGGCTCGACGACGCGATCAGTGCCAGCGGCTTTGACGGCGTGACCATCGACTCCGACGAGGGGATCGAGATCCAGGGCATCGCGGCCGGCGACGAGCACGCCGGCGACGAGACGACGGATGACGCGGAGCACTCCGACGGGGGCGGCAACCCGCACATCTGGACCGACGTGTCCAACGCCGAAACCATGGTTGCAACCATCGCCGCGGGGCTCAGCGACTCCGAGCCGGACCTGGCTGCGGACTTCGCCGCCAACGCGACCGTGTACACCGGCCAGCTCGCCGAGCTCGACGAGTGGATCCGTACCAACATTGACTCCGTCCCGGCCGACCAGCGGCTGTTCGTGAGCAATCACGATGCGTTCGGCTATTTCACCGCGGCCTATGACGTGACCTACGTCGGTTCCATCATCCCGAGCTTCGACGACAACGCCGAACCCAGTGCGGCCGCGATCGACGCGCTCGTCGCCGCCATCAAGGAGACCGGCGTCAAGTCCGTCTTCTCCGAGGCCTCGATCAGCCCCAAGGCCGCCGACACCATCGCCAGTGAGGCAGGCGTCACGGTGTACTCCGGTGACGACGCGCTCTATAGCGACTCGCTCGGCGCAACGGGCAGCGCGGGTGCCACCTATATCGGTACTCAGCTGCACAACGTCACCCTGATGATGGAGTCCTGGGGAGCCGAGCCCAGCGCGGTTCCGGCAGACCTGCGATAGTTAGTCAGTGATCGAGAACCCTTCTCAAGTACGGCAGAGTGCGCCCATCGCACTCCAGGTGACGGGCGCCTCCTTCTCCTACGGTCAGAGCCCGGCCCTGGCCGACATCGACTTCGAGATGTACGCCGGCGAGGCCGTGGCGCTGATCGGGCCCAACGGCTCCGGCAAGTCCACGCTACTCAAGGGCATCCTCGGCCTGATCCCGCGGATGAGTGGCACCGTCGAGGTGCTGGGGTCGCCCTCGGCCCCGGCCGGGGCGATCGGCTACGTGCCGCAGGCCGATGAGATCGACCAGCAGTTCCCGGTCACCCTCGAACAGGTCGTGATGATGGGTCGCTACCGCTCGCTGGGCTGGCTGCGTCTTCCCGGCAAACGAGACCGCCTGGCCGTGGCACACGCACTCGAGGCCGTGGGTCTCGCGCATCGCGCGAAGACCCGCTTCGGCGAACTCTCCGGCGGCCAGCAGCAGCGCGGGCTGCTTGCCCGCGCCGTCGCCTCCGGACCCCGTCTCCTGCTGCTCGATGAACCGTTCAACGGCCTCGACCAACAGAACCGGGACGCCCTCGTCGGCACGGTGAACCGCCTGAAAGAGGAGGGTGTGGCCGTGGTCGTGTCCACCCATGACCTGCAGCTCGCCCGCGAGGTCTGCGAAAAGGTGCTGTTGCTCAACGGCACCCAGGTGGCGTTCGGGCCGCAGGGCTCGGTGCTGATCCTGGAGAACGTGCAGCGCACCTTCCGGGAGGTCGGCGTGGAAATCGACGAGCACACCGTGGTCGTTCCCGGCCACACCGGGCACTGACATGGACCTCATCAGCCCGCTGTTCGACGCCTTCGCGCTGCCGTTCATGACGCGGGCGCTGGTCGTGCTGGCCGCCCTCAGCCTGGTGGCCGGGGTCGTCGGAGTGCTGGTGAACCTGCGGGGTCTTGAATTCATCAGTGACGGTCTCACCCACGCGGTCTTCCCCGGGATCGCGATCGGCTTCGTCTGGGGCGGGCGCGAGGGGCTGTTCGCCGGGGCGATGGTCGCCGCCCTGTTCGCGGCGGTCGTTCTCACCCTGATCGTGCGCCAGGCCGTGTCCTCGGATGCCGCGATCGCCATCGTCTTCACCGCCATGTTCAGCGTGGGCATAATTCTCGTCTCCCGGGAGACGAACTATGTCGGACAGTTGGACCAGCTCCTCTTCGGTCGCCTCCTCACGGTCAGCCCGACCGAGACCGTGCAAACCGTCGTCATCTGCCTCGTGGCGCTGGTCCTGATCGGGCTCACGCTCAAGGAGGAGGTGTTCCGCGCCTTCGACCAGGTCGGATTCGCCGCAGCCGGCTACCGCACGCTCGTGCTCGACCTCGTGCTCAACGTGGCGATCGCCCTTGTGGTCGTCGCGGCCTCCAGCGCCGTCGGCAACCTCCTCGTCCTGGCCGTGCTGATCGTGCCCGGCGCCGTGGCCAGACTCATCACCAACCGGCTCTGGCTTCTTTTCCCGATCGCGGCCGGTTTCGCGGCCCTCGGTGCCTGGTTCGGCCTCGCGCTCGGCTTCCAGGCCTCCGTGCAGGCGGGCATTGACCTGCCCAGCGGCGCGACCGTGGTGCTCGTGCTGGTCACCGGCTACGCACTGGTGCTGCTGTTGCGCCTCTCTGTCGACGGGCTGCGCCGACGGCGTTCGCTGCGCGTGCGCCAGCCTCCAACCCTGCCGACCATCTCCCTGAAGTCCCAGGACCAGCTGGTGAAGTGATGGGTTACTTCGAGAAGGCGCTCCTCGCGGCCGCGGTGATCGGCGCCCTCAGCGGGCTGGTCGGATCCCTCGTCGTGCTGCGGCGCCGCACCTTCTTCGCCCAGGCTCTCACCCACGCCACCTTCCCGGGCGCTGTCGCCGCCACCATCGCAGGTGTCAGCATTCCGCTCGGGGCCGCACTGGCGAGCATCCTCATCGTCGGCATCATGACCCTGATCGGACGGGTGAAGCGGCAGGGCAGCCAGGTGGCGTCCGGCATACTGCTCACCGCTGGCTTCGCGCTTGGTGTGCTCCTGCAGGCGCTGAACCCATCACTGCCGGTGCAGGTCGACTCCTACCTGGTTGGGTCCATCCTCACCGTCACGACGGGGGACCTTGCGCTGGCCGCCGCCGTGCTCGGGGTCGCCGTGGCCGTGATCGTGCTGCTCGGCAAGGAGATCCTGTTCTCCACTTTCGACCCGAGTGGATTCCGCGCCGCCGGATTCCGGGAATGGCCGATCGAGCTGCTCACCCTCGCCCTCATCACCGCCACCGTGGTCACCGCCATGCCGGCCGTCGGGGCGATCCTCGCCATTGCGCTGATCGCGGCCCCGGCGGCCGCCGCGCGGCTGGTCACGCGCACCACTTCCCAGATCCTGGTATTGGCGCCGGTGCTGGGTGCGGCTGCCGGCCTGGTCGGAGTGCTTTTGTCCCGGGCGATCGATGTGGCCGCCGGGCCGGCGATCGCACTCACCGCGGCCGCCTTCTTCCTGCTGGCCCTTGGCGGTCGCCGACTGGTCCGGGCGCGGTTACGGTTGAAAGCATGAAGCGAAACACCTGGCAGCGCGAGGCCGTGCGCACCGCGCTCAGCGATACCGAGGGCTTCGTCAGTGCCCAGGGTCTGCACGCCACCCTGCACGCCACCGGCTCGCCCATCGGGCTGGCCACGGTCTACCGGGCCCTGGCCGACCTGGCCGGTGAGGGCGAAGCCGACTCGCTGCAATCGCCTGACGGTGAGGCGCTCTACCGTGCCTGCAGCACGACCGACCACCACCACCACCTGATCTGCCGCAACTGCGGACTCACCATCGAAATCGAGGTGGATGCCGTGGAAAACTGGGCGAACAACGTGGCCGCCGAGCACGGGTTCACCCAGGCTGCCCATGTGGTCGACGTGTTCGGTCTCTGCGCGGCCTGCTCCGCCGCATCCGCCGCACCTGCAGCACCCGCTGCAGCTGTCGCCGTCGACTAGGTTCCCCAGCCGGTTTGCGCCGGGGGAATGCAGCGCGTAGTGTTGGACGCTGCTGCGCATATCTGTGCGTGCACTGCTGGTTCGCTGGCTTCCGCTTTCGCGGGGGTACTGTCGTGCCAGCCGACAAGAGATCTTGGGAAGGGCATTCGCCCTTCGGTATTGGAGGAGAACCATGGCAGCTACTTGCCAGGTGACCGGAGCCATTCCCGGCTTCGGACACAACATTTCGCACTCGCACCGACGCACCAAGCGTCGCTTCGACCCGAACGTTCAGACCAAGAAGTACTACGTACCGTCGCTTCGCCGCAACGTGACGCTGACCCTGTCCGTCAAGGGCATCAAGGTCATCGACGCTCGTGGCATTGAATCGGTCGTCAAGGACCTTCTCGCCCGTGGGGAGAAAATCTAATGGCCAAGCAGCATGACGTGCGCCCGATCATCAAGCTCCGTTCGACGGCCGGCACCGGTTACACGTACGTGACCAAGAAGAACCGTCGCAACGACCCTGACCGTCTCGTGCTCAAGAAGTACGACCCCGTAGTGCGCAAGCACGTTGACTTCCGTGAGGAGCGCTAAAAATGGCGAAGAAGAGCATGATTGCCAAGAACAACCAGCGCAAGGTTATCGTCGAGCGCTACGCCGCGAAGCGCCTTGAGCTCAAGAAGGCCCTCGTTGACCCGGCCGGTACCGACGAATCGCGTGAAGCTGCGCGCCTCGGCCTGCAGAAGCTTCCCCGCAACGCGTCACCGGTTCGCCTGCGCAACCGCGACGCGGTTGACGGCCGTCCCCGTGGACACCTCAGCAAGTTCGGAATCTCGCGTGTTCGTTTCCGCGACATGGCTCACCGCGGCGAACTGCCCGGCATCACCAAGTCCAGCTGGTAACACCGGACAAGGCCGCTTAGCCGGTCATCCGGAACCTCGGTTCTGACTCAAGAGGATGTCGACTTCGGTCGGCATCCTCTCTTGTTTTTTCGCGCAGAGCGAAAATGGAGACGTTCCGGGAGCCAAACCGGCTTGAAACGCCGCAAATCCGCGGAATTCCGCGGTTGTCTGCTAGATTCGACCCGGTCCAACCGGCCAAACGGAGTCGTTCTTCGGAGCGTCGCCCGCAATACGTGAATACCTGTTTTTACAGACAAAGGTCCGAGGAGGACACTCAATGGCTGACAAGTCGCTGAACAAGACCGAGCTCGTTGCCAAGGTTGCCGCAGACTCTGGCCAGAGCCAGGCTGCAGTCG
>JBBQDC010000032.1:0-25550 GCA_038319305.1 Actinomycetales bacterium
ACCTGCCGGGCATGATCCAACTCGTGACGCACAAGAGCAGTCAACGACGACTTCATCATGGGGCACCTCTCTTCGCGCTGCACTGCGCTTGCGGATGTGATTCCCAGCATACTGTCGCCTCCACACATCCCCATGGACACACGGAAGACTCGCACTGAGGGGTCGCTACAGAAAACGGAACGAACCGCAAGAAAAGGGCATTGTCCGCGTGCCGCGTGCCGTGGTCCCAGTCGACGGCCGTGCGAAGGTTCAACCCGACCTGGTGTGCCCCTTCCCGCCGGATCACACCGCTGCCACGCACGTGGAGGTACTCCGCACGGCGCTTTCGTCCGGGCTGCGTGGGGTCGATGCCCGCCCTAATGAGCCACTACCGGCGCGTCATCGGTTTGAATCCCACCTGTCGCCCAACCTCGCTCACCGTGCCGGGCCCGCCGCCACAGCTCAGCGACCGGGTCGCCTTCGACGCCGATGATCGAGGCCCCCGGCATCCGCGGGGTGCCGATTCCGATGTCCGCGACCGACTCCAGGCTGTCCCGGCGTTCCACCGCGATCCCCACATCCGAGAGCGGGCCGAGGAGCATGGTGAGGGCACGTCCCTCTGCCCAGGTGGCAAGCCGGCGCCCGAGCCCGCAACCCGGAACGCTTCACCACAAGCCACGACCCAAAGATCCTCGCCATCCCCACGACAGTGTGGATCAACAACCCGGCCGAAAAGACCGAGCAACAACTAGCCGCCTGAACTCCCGCTGGTCTCATTCGCCTTGACGGTGATGATGGATCGCCTATGACGTTCGAGGAGCAGAACCTCTGGTGCTTCTCGTTCCCGGAATGGGTGACGTGCGCGCTACCTACCCCTTTCTTACGCCCGTCCTCGTTGAGGCCGGATACAAGGTCGCTTCCGTCGACTTGCGCGGGTACGGCGACAGCGATGCCACGTTCGTCTACCTACGGCGACGTCGAGACGGCGGCGGGGGCAGCCGTCATTGTGGCGGCTGGGAACCCGGCCCTCGTCGCTGGCCTCGTTCTCGTGGGGCCGTTCGTGCGGCAGCCTGCCTCCAGCACGGCGTTTTCGCGACTGTTCCTTGGCCTCCTGATGATGCGCCCGTGGGCCGCAACGGGGTGGAAGGCGCACCTTCGGAAGATGTACGCGAGAGCCCGGCCCGACGCCGTGGACGCCACGCGTTTCCTCCGGGCCTCGCTGCACGGTTTCGTCGCTCTCGAGACTGGCGGCGCCTTCGAGGTGCCGGTCGACCTGGAGCGTAGCTTCGTGAGGCTGGTCGGGAGCGTTGTGACCACACTGGCGGCCTGGTCGCGATCATGATCAGTATCGCAACCACCAAGAAAGTGCAGCGGGCGATCGCGCCTTCGGGGCCCTATGCGATCAAGGTGTGCAGATCGACCCCGAAGAGGGCCACGAGAGGCCAGAGCACAATCGCCGCCAAGCCTTCCAGAATATTGCCGGGAACGTTCCATGCCACGAGATAGCCCTGGGTGGCCGCGACTACTACCCCGATGACCAGATACACCATCCCGATCAGACCTATTCCACGCCTACCCATTCCACGCTTTCTCATTTTGCGCCTGCCAATTCCGAGATTCATCGTTCATTTGCCGCTGTGCGGTATGACCCAACCAATACTAACGCTGGGCTCATGCGGGAGGCCGGAGCCTTCTCGATGTCCGAGGGCCGGATGAGAACATCACGGAATGAATTCCGTGATTGCCCGTCAACTCAAAGTCAGTGGTCTTGGAATCCATGCGCACCACAAACTCACACAGGGCGTTTCACACTGCATTGACGAGAACCGTGGTTGCCCCCTACCGCGGTCTGCGCAGGCGGATCGGACCTTTCGCAGTGGACGGGTCCACGACCGAGCCACCCTGGGTGACCTGCAGCTGCCCGGCCGCGACCATCCGCCGGGCGGCACGACGGGCGGGCTCCATGAGCTCGAGCCACATCTCACCGCCGACCGCGCGCGCGACGTCGGACGGGCAGATCGAGGCATCCGCTGCCCGGGTCGACAGCAGACGCTCGATGGCGCTCTCCAGCTCTCGGTCGGTGTCGTCGATGCCGTGCCGCCGGCACGCGTCGGAGCAGTACCTCACGTTCACCCAGTCGCGGGCCCACGACGCCCGCCAGGTGATGCGGCGGCCGCACGAAGCGCACGTGCGCTCGGCGGGTTCGGCCTGCTCAATGTCGGATGCGCGCTGTCGGTGGGCCACCGTTCCATTCTGCACTCGCGGAGCGGTGAGTTCCTCTGCTTCGGGAAAGCTGCAGGAAGGAGTATGGGAGTAGCCTGAAAGTGGCCTGGCGGTCTCGCCGAGGGCGACGGAGCCATTCTCAGAGGAGATAGCGCATGTCCGTCAAACCGCTCAGGGGTGCTGTCACCGGCGCCTCTAAAACGTCGACCTCGCTCGGATTCGTGCCGCCGGGCTGGTTGTGGCTTCGTCTGTCCCTCGCGGCGGCTGTGTTGGCCCTCATCGGGAGCGTGATCGGGCTCACCGTCCCCTCAATCTACGCAACGTTGACGCCCGCCTCCCTGCCTTAGGCGCTGGCCCAGGACGTGGCGAACCTCGTCGTCGCCGGCCCGGTGCTGATCATCTGCGGTGTTCTCGCCCTCCGCGGTTCGCTGCGCGGGCGAGTGGTCTGGATCGGCGCGGTGACCTTCACCATCTATAACTATGTGATCTACGCCTTCTCGATCCCGTTCGGTCCGTTGCTCCCGGTGTGGATCGTCGTTCTTGGGCTGTGCCTGTACGCGCTGATCGGGGGAGTGGCGACGACGGATGCGCGCTCTGCAGCCGCACGCTTCGGTTCGCCGCGCGCGGTCACGGTGACGGGGTGGTCGCTTCTCGTGATCGGAACGCTCTTCGCGCTGCTCTGGTTGTCGGAGGACATCCCGGCGTGGCTGGGCGGCACTCTGCCGCAGAGCGTCGTCGATATGGCCGTGCCGACGAACCCCGTGCATATCCTCGACCTCGCGTTTTTCCTGCCGGCGGTTGTTGTGGTTGGGGTTCAGCTGCTTCGGGGGCGTGCCTTCTCGTACCCGCTCGCTCCGGCGCTCGTCGTGTTCCTCATCCTGACCGGGGTGCCGATTTTGATCACCCCGTTCGTGCAACTCGTCATCGGCCAGGTGCCCCTCTGGGCCGTGTGTGTGCCGATCGGCGCACTCACGCTCTACCTGCTCGGTCTCCTGGCTTGGCTGCTGAGCACGATCACGCCGGAACGGACCGGTCCCGCCGAGCGCTAGGCGCGGTCGCGCAAGCGCGCCCGCGAGGATGGCCGTTCGCTGCCGATCAGGCTCGTCCCCGCGAGGGGTGGTTTGTGGGTCCCGGCGCGATGGGTAGTGTGATCGTGAAGGTGGATCCTGCGCCGGCTCCAGCGCTCTCGACACGGATGCGGCCACCGTGCGCCTCAACCAGGGCCCGTGTGATGGCCAGGCCGATGCCACTGCCACCCCGGGACCGAGAGCGGCCGGAGTCTACGCGGTAGAACCGCTCAAAGACCCGTGGCAGATGCTCGGCCGCTATGCCTTCGCCGGTGTCGGTGACGCTCAGCTGGGCGGTAGCGCTGCCGCAGCCGGCGCGGAGAGTCACCTGGCCCCCAGCCGCGGTGTGGCGCAGCGCGTTGTCGAGCAGGTTGGTCATGACCTCCTGGAAACGATCCAGGTCGACCATCACGACGCAGTCGCGCGCGACGTCGCAGGTTAGGGTCACACCGTGTTCCTGAAAGGACCGGGCGGCAGAAGCTTTGGCGGTCTCCATCAAATCAATGATGGGGGCTCGCTGCAACCGCAGGTCGTAGCGGCGTTCCTCTATGACGGAAACGCGGGCGATATCGCCGACCAGTCGTTCCACGCGGCTCAGCTCGGCCTCGATCAGGGCGTAGGTTTCCTGGTTTGGGGTCAGCACGCCGTCAGCCAGCGCTTCGTGGTATCCGCGGATCGTCGTCAGCGGCGTGCGGAGTTCGTGCGCCAGGTCGCGCAGGATCTCCACGCGTGTGCGTTCGGTGGCCGCGAGAGTGCGGGCCATTCGGTTGAATGCCTGGCCAACCGCGTCGAACTCAACTCCGAGCCCGGACTCGGTTACGCGCGCGCCGTAGCGGCCATCGGCAACGTCCGAAGCAGCCTGTGCCATCGCCGTGATCGGGCCCGCTACCCGGCGGGTGACGTACCAGCTGACCGCCAGCCCGGTCAGGGTGGCCGCCAGGATGCCGATCAGCAGCGAGGTCAGCGTCGCATCGGTAAAGGCGATCTGGAGGTGGCGCACCAAATCCGCCGAAATTGGTCCTACAGTCTGCTCGATATGGTCACGAAACAGTCCCGGTGCGATCAGCAACGACACCGCCAGCAAGGTGACGCTTCCGGCCAGAATAACCAGCCCCTGGGCCATCAACAGCTTGGGTCCGAAGCCCGCTGCCGCACGCCGCTTGCCGCCCATCAGCCTGCTCCCATCCGGTAGCCAACTCCCCGGATCGTGCGAATGTAACGCGGCGACTGCGGATCGTCCCCAAGCTTGCGACGCAGGTTGGCCACGTGCACCTCGACCACATGATCGTCACTGAAGCCGTCTCCACCCCAGACATCCTCAAGCAGGAGATGCCGCGAGACGACCCTGCCAGGATGGGCCGATAACACCTCCAGGAGGTCGAACTCGGTGCGGGTCAGCTCGACCACCTCCCCGTCGAGCAGCACCTCCCGAGCTGCTGGATCGATCTGCAGAGCACCGAATCGGCGGGTCGACTCGATACCGGGATCCGCTGCGCGAGGACGGCGCAGCATCGCCCGAATCCGTGCCACGAGCTCTCGCGGAGAAAATGGCTTGCCGATGTAGTCATCGGCGCCCACCGACAGGCCGATCAGACGGTCGATCTCCTCAACCCGTGCGGTCAGCATGACGACATACGTATCGGAGAAGGTACGGATCTGGCGGCAGACCTCGATCCCGTCCATTCCGGGGAGCATGAGATCGAGCACAACGACGTCCGGCCGCCAGGACCGGGTCAGATCCACGCCGGTCTCGCCGTCTGTCGCGACATCGACGACGTATCCCTCCCGCTCCAGGTAACTCGCGACCAGCTGGGAGATGGAAGGGTCGTCCTCCACGACGAGGACCCGCACCCCGGTCGAGGGCGGGTCCTGGCGTACGGGGCCGGAGGGCCAGGTTGAACCACTCACGAGTGCTCCGACATCTCCACGAAATCGCCGTGCCAGGAGTGATACCACACATCACCGGTACCATCACGAACCGACAGCATCCCGGTGATCTCACCATCCTTCACGGTGTGCAGCGTGTAGTAGCCGGGGAACTTGACGGGGTCCTCAGAGGTGAGCCCCTCGTCGCGTTCGGCAAGCCAGAGATCGGCGATCTTCTGGGCCTGAGTTGCGCTGACGTTCGACTCCGAGTCGCTACCGCTACCGCTACCGCTACCCATCATCGAGGATCGAGTGTTCCACATCGTGGCTGGACCCATCTCGGGCCGCACCGCCCCCGAGCGGGAGTCGATGAGCACTTCGGTGACCTTGGACCCGTCGGGCTCCTGCAGGTCAGCGTAATAGTGGTTCTCGAACCGCATCACCTCGCCGACCTCCAGTGTGGGCTGCAGAGCCTCCGCATAGGCGTCGGCACGCGCCCTCGCCTGGTTCAGGTTCTGAACCGGCTCGGCATCCTCGTTCCCCCAGCCGAAGCCACCCATCATCTCGTTCTCATCCCAGCTGGACCCCATACTCCAACTGGAAGGTGACTGCTGGGTGACCAGCCAGCCCCCTGAGATCAGGAGGGCGACCGTCGCGGCCGCCGGAATCCACAACGCACGACGCCAACCGCCTCTGCTGTGTGTGATTGCCATGGGGGCCTCACTGTTCCAGGCTCTGCGGCGAACGTCCTGAGCGCAGGGCTTCACGCATGCGGTGGTACGTGGACTCATCTATCTCACCGGCGGCGAAACGACGGTCAAGCACCTGATCTGCGCTCTCCTTCCACCCGTGGTTCTCGCCGGCCTCAGGCTGGCTCTTTCTGGGACTGAAGGCACGCGCCACCAACCAGACGATCAAGACTAGGAGAGCA
The DNA here is from genome assembly GCA_038319305.1 of Actinomycetales bacterium. Classification (GTDB taxonomy): domain Bacteria; phylum Actinomycetota; class Actinomycetes; order Actinomycetales; family Microbacteriaceae; genus Cryobacterium. Next base: position 6,067 of record JBBQDC010000032.1, read on the forward strand.
ACCCAAAAGATCACCATCGCTATCCAACCGCCAACACCCATTCCCCATCCATAACCCATCACCATGAACTCCTTTCTTCGGTTCCTTGTGTCTATGAATCCATCCTCCGCCTCCGCCCTCAGGGTCGTCTGCTGTCTTTCCTCAAGATTGGTTCAACTTCGATCCAGGCAGGGCGGAAACGCGGTAAAAATGGGCTGAATCGCCTGTCATTGGGTTCCTGCCTAGACGCGGGCGCGCTGCAGTGACTGCGTGATGAGGCTGGCCTCCTCGAGCAGTAGCTGGCCGAGAATCTCGCGTCGATCCGGCGTGAATCGCCGCTCGATGCCGGTCAGCGACAGTGCCCAGCCGGGCTGGCCGGAGCGGTCGAAGATCGTGGCTCCCATGCCCCAGCTACCCTCCAGGATGAGCCCCGGGTTGACCGAATAGCCGGTGATCCGGGTCTGTTCCAGATTGGCGCGGATGGCCGCCGGCGAGTGCTTCTCGCCCCAACGTTCGACGAAGGCCGCGTCCTGCACCAGGAACTGCTCGACCTCGGGCTCCGGCAGATAGGCAAGGATGGCCAGCCCGGCCGACGCGACTCCCAGCGGCAGGCGCAGCCCCTCGTGCAGCACGAAGGACCGAATCGGAAAACTGCCCTCCTCGCGGAGTAGACAGACGGTTTCGGAGCCGCGCCGGATGGAGAGAAACGCGCTTTCGCCGGTTTGCTCCGCCAGCCGGAGCAGGCTAGGCCGCGCCAGCTCCTCGATCGGGTAGCGGTGCGCGGCGACCGTGCCCATCACGAGGATCTCCGGCCCGTAGTGCCAGGTATGCCGCGCCGGGTCATGGTCGAGCAGCCCTTCGGCGGCCAGGGAGCTGAGCAGTCGGTGCACGGTGGGTCTGGTCAGCCCGGAGTCCCGCACGATCTCGACCAGGGGCGTGCCGGCAGGGTTTCGCCCCACGAGCTGCAGGATGCGGGCGATGCGGGTGACCACCTGGGCACCCTGCACGGGCACGGATTTATTGGGCTTAATGCCGGTCATGGGCGGCTCCTGTCCATAATGTGGATGTTGCCCAGCCTAGTGTTCACGGCGTGGATACTCAACAAATCAGTACAAGGCGCCATGATTGACAGTCCTATAGAAACCCACCTAACATGACGAGCGGAAGTCGTGTCCACAAGGTGGATACATACACGGATGCTCAATGAGGAGAATTCCATGACCAAGGTTCGGTCTAGCGCCAGCGACGCTCTCAGCGACGTTCTCCGCGACGGCATGACGTTGGCGGTCGGGGGATTCGGCCTCAGCGGCATCCCGGCCGACCTGATTGACGCCGTGCGGGCATCCGGTGTGAAAGACCTCACCGTGGTGTCCAACAACATGGGCGTCGACGGCAAGGGCCTCGGCGTGCTGCTCGAGGCCGGGCAGGTGCGACGCGTGATCGCCTCCTACGTAGGCGAGAACAGACTTTTTGCCGAGCAGCTGCTCGACGGCAGGCTCGAGGTGGAGTTCAGCCCGCAGGGAACCCTGGCGGAGCGGCTGCGCGCGGGCGGCGCCGGCATCCCGGCCTTCTACACGAAGACCGGCGTGGGTACCCTGATCGCCGAGGGCAAGCCGGTGGCCGACTTCGACGGTGAGACCTACCTGCAGGAGCGGGCGATTATCGCGGATGTCTCACTTGTGCACGCCCACCGGGCCGACACCGCGGGCAATCTGGTCTACCGCTACACCGCCCGCAACTTCAACCCCGTGGTGGCGACGGCCGGTCGCGTGACGATCGCCGAGGCCGAGGTCATCGTGCAGCGCGGCGAGATCGACCCCCACGACGTCGTGACCCCGGGGGTGTTCGTGCAGCGGCTCGTGCAGGCCTCGGCCCGGGTCAAAGACATCGAGCAGCGAACCGTGCGCCCGCGCCCCGGAGCTGTGCCGGCCTGACGACGCCGGTCTGACGGCATCCGTTCGCACCGACTTCACTGACCACCCACCGACTGCAAGGAGCACACCATGGCATGGACGCGCGACGAAATGGCCGCAATCGCGGCTGAGGAACTGAGCGACGGCGACTACGTGAACCTGGGCATCGGCATCCCGACCCTCGTCGCCAACAACCTGCCCGAGGGGGTTGAGGTGACGTTGCAGAGCGAAAACGGGATGCTCGGTATGGGCCCGTTCCCTCTCGAGGGCGAGGAGGACGCCGACCTCATCAACGCCGGCAAGCAGACCGTCACCGTGCAGCCCGGCGGATCGATCTTCGACTCTGCGGCCTCGTTCGGCATGATTCGCGGCGGCCACATCAATGTAGCCATTCTCGGTGCCATGCAGGTGTCGGGTCAGGGGGACCTCGCCAACTGGACCATCCCCGGAAAGATGATCAAGGGCATGGGCGGCGCCATGGACCTTGTCGCCGGCACGCCCCGCGTGATCGTGCTCACCGAACACACGGCCAGGGACGGGTCGGCGAAAATCGTCAACGAGTGCAGCCTGCCGCTGACGGGTCTGAAGGTCGTCGACCGGATCATCTCCGACATCGCCGTCTTCGACGTGACGGATGCCGGACTCCTGCTGCGTCGGCTGGCTCCCGGCGTCACCGTCGAGGAGGTCCGAGCCGCAACAGAGCCGGACTTCGCCGTCGACGTCACCCTGAACGGGGTGGCCGCATGAGTCTCCGGAAGAAATTCGGAACGGATGTGCTGCTGACCGGATGGGGCCATAGTCGCTTCGGCAAGCTCGCGGACGAGACCCTGGAATCCCTGATCGTGCAGGTTGCCACCGAAGCGATCACGAACTCCGGCGTCGAGGCCGCCGACATCGACGAGATCTTCCTCGGCCAGTTCAACTCCGGCCTGCTGCCTCTCGGCTTCCCCTCGTCCCTGGTCTTGCAGACGAATCCGGCCCTGGCCAACGTGCCCGCGACCCGGGTCGAGAACGCCTGTGCCTCGGGTTCGGCGGCCGTGCAGCAGGGCGTGAAGTCGATCCTCGCCGGCACCGCCCGCACAGTGCTCGTGGTTGGTGCCGAGAAGATGACGCAGGCATCACCCGAGCTCGTCGGCTCGGCGTTGCTCGGCGCGGACTACGACATGGCCGGGAAATTCTCGACGACGGGCTTCACCGGGCTCTTCGCCACGGTGGCCCAGGCCTATGAGGAACGCTACGGCGCCATCGGCGACGTGCTCGGATCGATCGCGGCCAAGAACCACCGAAACGGCGTGGCCAACCCCTACGCCCAGCTGCGCAAGGACCTGGGCGAGGAATTCTGCCGTACCGTCTCGGACAAGAACCCGATAGTGGCTGGCCCGCTTCGCCGCACCGACTGTTCCCCGGTCTCCGACGGTGCCGCCGCCGTGGTGCTGACCTCCGAACGGTTCCGCTCGGGAAGCGCGGCAACTGTGCCGGTGCGCCTGGCCGGCTTCGGCCAGGCCAACGACTTTCTTCCCGCCGCGCTCCGCGATCCCACAGCATTCGCGGCCACCCGCGTCTCCTTCGAGCGCGCCATGGCCATGGCCGGCGTCGGGCTCGAAGACATCGACTTCGCGGAGGTGCACGACTGCTTCACCATCGCAGAACTCATCATGTACGAGGTCATGGGCCTCACCGGGCCCGGTCAGGGCCGCCGGGCCGTCGAGGAGGGCTGGGTGTTCCGGGGCGGAAAGCTGCCGGTGAACATCTCCGGCGGCCTCAAGGCCAAGGGGCACCCGGTCGGAGCCACCGGGGTGTCGCAGCACGTGGTGTCGGCGATGCAGCTGACCGGAACAGCAGGGGAGATGCAACTGCCCGATCCCCGCCGAGCCATCGTGCAGAACATGGGCGGGGTCGGGATCGCGAACTACGTCAGTGTGCTGGAGTCCGTGTAGTGGGACTGCGCTACCCCGCGTGAGCGCGCGAGAAGGCGGATGCCGCCGCGACCTGCTCCGGCGTCGGGCGCACCCCGGTGTAGCGCTCGAACTGTTCCGCTGCCTGCAGCGCGATGACCTCGGCCCCCGTGATCACGACTTTGCCTGCCGCCCGCGCGGCCAGGATGAGCGGGGTCTCCGCGGGCAACGCCACGACGTCGAACACGGTCGACGCGTCGGCGATCGCCTCGGCCGAATAGGACAGGTCGTTCTCCTCGGACCCGCCGGTCATGCCGATGGGGGTGACGTTCACGAGCAGCGGCGCGGTGAGGCCGGCTGGCGCGGCGGCGAAGCGGTAGCCGAGCTCGTGGGCGAGTGCCTGCCCCTGGTTCTCGTTCCGGGCGATCAGGGTGCCGTGTTCGAACCCGGAATCGCGGAAGGCGGCGGCGACGGCCTTCGCCATGCCGCCGCTGCCGCGGAGGAGGAACGGGGTGGCCGGGTCAATGCCGCGCGCGCTGATCAGATCGGCCGCGGCGATGTAGTCCGTATTCGAGGCTCGCAGGTAGCCGTCGTCGTTCACGATCGTGTTGATCGACTGGATCGCGCTCGCCGAGGCGTCCAGCTCGTCGACCAGGGCAATGACGTCTTCCTTGAAGGGCATCGAAACGGAGCAGCCCCGGATGCCCAGGGCGCGCACCCCGCCAATCGCGGCGGCGAGATTCGTCGTGGTGAATGCCTTGTAGACGAAATCGATCCCCAGCTCGGCGTAGAGATAGTTGTGGAAGCGGGTGCCGAAGTTACTGGGCCGGGCAGCGAGGGAGATGCACAGGCGGGTGTCTTTGTTGAGCAGGGGCTGCAGTGTCATGCGTTTCAGTTTAGGAGCGCACGCGCGAGCAGGAGCGGATGCGCACCCGGGCCGACTCAGCCGCCGAAGGCGAACAGGCACTTCGCCTTACTTCGTGCCGAAACCCGTCGATAGTGAGCTGTGGGGGTGGAACAGGATGGATGCAGAGCTGCGCGAGACCGCGAGCACGACGATCGGCCTGCTCCTGCGCCATGTGCGAGAGCGCGGCGGGGAAGGAGCCGTCTCCGAGGTGCTCGCCCGGGTGGGCCTTCGGCAGGATGCCGCGACTCTCGAGAACACGTCCACGTGGGTTAGCTATGCCACCCGAATCCGGCTGTTCGAGGCGGCAACCGCGGTGCTCGGTGACCCGAACACCATGTTCACGGTGGGCACCGGTGTGGTCCGCGGCAACATCCAGCCTGTACTCGTGCAGCTCCTGAGCGTGTTCGCCTCACCCGCGGCGATCTTCCGCCAGATGCCGCGGATGGTGCCGAAGTTCACCACGACGTCCACGATCGATGCCCTCCAGGTCGGACAGACCACGGCAACCGTGCGCTACCGCCTCCACGACGGCTATCGTCCGTCCAGACTCGACTGCCAATACGCCCAGGGTCTGTTCTCGTCCGTGCCGGTTATCTTCGGACTTGCCCCCGCCCAGATCAGCCACCCGCAGTGCCAGTCGGACGGCTACCCGGCGTGCGAATACGTGCTGACCTGGTCGACGCGGGTGCGCTGGTGGTCGTGGCGCACGCGCAGTCGCTGGGTTGACGCATCCCTCGGCGTTCTGCGCGACAAGGTGCGGGAGGTGCAGCTGGCCGCGGCCGACCTCGTCAGCAGCGACGACGTCGACGAAGTTCTTGCACGGATCGTCGATCGCGCCGCCTCCGCGGTGCTGGCGCCGGCGTACCTTCTCATCGTCGAACCTGCAGAGGGTGGCGCGCCGCTGGTTCGCCACCGAGGGCTCAGCGACGAACGTGCCGCCGATCTCGTGGCACGGATGCTGCGCGGTGAGCTGCTGGGCGAAAGCGCGCTGGTCGTCGACATTGCTTCCAACCGCAAGATCCACGGGCACCTGGCTGCCGTGTTCGCGGAGGGCCACAGCGCGATGTTCGGAGATCGGGCCCTGCTCGAGGCCTACGCCGGGCATGCGGCGGCAGCCCTCGACCTGTTCACGGCGCTCGAGGAGTCCCGCCGGGAGGGGCGGCGCACGGCCGCGCTGCTCACCCTCGCCCACCAACTGGCAACCAGCGACAGCGTCGAGGCGATCGCGGAAGTCGTCGCATCGGCACTGGCGACGATCATCGGAAGTGACGCGGCCGCCGTTCTCCTGTGGGACTCCGACCTCGGGGAGCTCAGGCCTGCCTCGGTCGCCGGCTTAGAGCCGGCCGATCGAGAATTCTTCCTCCGTACGAGACTCACTGTGGAGCAGACCCCGGAACTTCTCGGCGTTCTCACACGGCAGGAACGCATCCTGATCACCGCTGACGGGGCCAGCCCGGCCTTGTCGGGACTGCTGCGTGCCCTTGGCGTTGAAAACGTTATCGCCGTGCCGCTCCTCGCCGGGGATGTGCTGCTGGGCGTCGCGACGGCGAGCTGGGTCGTCCCCGTGGCGGCGGAGGTTCTGGCCGAGGCCATTGCCCTGATCGAAGGTGTCAGTCATCAGGGAGAAACGGCCATGCAGAAGGCCCGGCTGCTTGAGACCGTGAGGCACCAATCCCAGCACGATGCCCTGACGGGCTTGCCCAACCGGGCCCTGTTCGCCCTGCTGCTCGACACCGCATTGGCCGAGTGCCGGCCGCACTCTCGCACGGCGGTCCTGTTCTGTGACCTCGACAACTTCAAACGCATCAATGACCGGCTGGGCCACCGTGCCGGCGACGAGCTGCTGCGGCAGGTCGCGGCTCGCTTACGCGCCGAGATCCGAAGCAGCGACACCATCGGCCGACTCGGCGGAGACGAATTCGCGGTACTGGTCACCGATCTCGATGGGGAGGATTCGGCCATCGAGCTGGCCCGTCGCATCGTCGGCTCCCTGAACCCACCTTTCCACCTGGCCGGCCAGCACGTGCGCATGTCCGTCAGCGTGGGGGTGGCCTCGCACAGAGGTCCGGGAGGCCGAGGGGAACAGCTCCTCGATGCGGCCGACGGCGGGATGTACGACGCAAAGAGAACGGGACGGAACCAGATCGCCGTCGCCGTCGTCGGCAACGAGGTGCTGGGCAGCCTATCCCCGGTCGCGGAAACACCGAGGGACACCGATACATCACTGGTGGTGGAGTTGGCCAGCGCTGTGGAGGCGAACGAGATGAGGCTGTACTACCAACCTGTCGTGGACATTTCCCGTTTCGGCACGGAGACAGTGGTGGGCGCGGAGGCCCTCATCCGTTGGGACCACCCGCGACTGGGTGTTCTGGCCCCTGGCGCGTTCCTGCCGCTGGCGCAGGAACGGGGCCTCATCACCGAGATGGACCTGTGGGTGATCAAGACCGCCTGCCGGGATGTGGTCGAGTGGCCACAGCTGGGCGTTCGGCCTCTGGGCGTCGCGGTCAATCTTGACGCCGCCACTCTCCTGGACCGCAGACTCGTGTCAACGATTCGCACGGCCCTCAACCGCAACGGCCTCGCACCGGAGCGACTCACCCTCGAGGTGGTGGAGAGTAGATCGCTCATCGACCTCCCCGGCGTCGTCGAAAGCCTCGTGGAACTGCGCCGACTGGGCATCCGCATTTCCCTGGACGATTTCGGCACCGGCTTCTCGACCCTTGCCTGGCTCAACACCCTGCCCGTCGACCAGATCAAGATCGACCGTAGCTTCATCAAGGATCTCCCTGAGGCCTCCTCCGTGTCTCTCGTTCAGGGGATCCTGGCGCTGGCTGCAAAGCTCGACGTGGAGGTGATCGCGGAGGGTGTGGAGACCACGGAACAGCTCGACAGCCTCCGCACCAGCGGTGCCGTGCTCGCCCAGGGCTATCTGCTGGGCCGGCCGGACGCAGTCTGGGACCCGGTGGCCGGAAGTCCGTTGACGGCGGTCCGGCGCGGGGACGCGGTGGAGTAGTTCGGGGGCTGTTGGTCAGATCGCTCGCAATGACCCTGGCACCCTCGAGGGCGAAACGGATGGCCGTGGCACGACCGAGACCGGACCCTGCTCCGGTCACGATGGCCGTCTGGCCCTAAAAACGGTTCGGAGTGAATTTGGTGATCATGGGATGCTGCCTCTGGCAGCGTTAGTCGATCCTGGCCACGGTGACCGCGATCTCCGCCACGGCCGGGTTCCCAGTCTGGTCGAGTCGTTCCGTGATCGCATCGTGCACGCGGCGGCTCACGTCGGTGGCCGCGTAGGGAAGGGTGACGCCGATCTTGACAGCGATCTCCAGGCCGGTTTTCTTCTCGGCGACGGAGACGGAACTGGTCACGCGCGGCCGGCCGGTTACCGCTTCAACGGTTGTGGCGATCACCGAGGCGATCACGGTCGCCACGAGCGGGGCTGCCGAATACAGCGCGTCCACGCCGGGGACGGCCAGCACCGCCTCGTCGAGTTGATCGGTCAGCAGGTCAGGGGCGGGGGTGTCACTCATCGCTGTTCACTTTCGCCGGCGGGGTGCAGGAGACTGGTATAGGTCGCGGATGGTGATGTCGACGGCCGCGACGGCGAGTTCCGTGTGCTGGTGCAGCGCGCTGTAGAGCGCCTCCCGGAGTTGATCGGCGAGCGCTGGAATGTTCTCACCCTCCATCACCGTGGCATCCACTCGCACGGTGATGGGTGCGCCGAGGTTAGCCACATCGCCGTCGAGACGGCACCGTCCGACGATGATGCCGGGCACGTTGTCGCCGGCGGCACGCAGGATACCGCGCACCGCACCCTCGGTCACCGACAGGCGGGCCGTCGGAGAGGGGTGACTGATCGGGATGTCGCGGCCCGCGCGCGCCTCCAGGTTGATGTGCTGCAGGATCGACGAGACCCAGTTGTCCTCCCGCTCGGATTCGCGCTGCACGTCTCTGCGGAGCAGGGCACGGTGGGTGCGCCGCAGACGCTGCATACCGCTCAGGGCGGTCTGGCATTCGGGGGAGCTGTCGATGCTCGGATCGGCCGGGGTGCGGCCCCGGTCGAGGTAGTCGCTCAGCTCTTCGAAGGTGTGGCCGGAGAGCTCATCGGAAGAGATCATCGCCATTCCTCCATTTCTTGGAGCAGGGTTTTACGAGCACGGGCCAGAAGGCCGCGAACCGTCGAAACCGGAAGCTCCAGTTCCTCCGCGATGTCGCCGTAGCTGCATTCCGCGAGCTCCCGCAGTGTCCAGCAGCGACGCTGGTCCTCGGGTAAATCGGCGAGAGCGCGCGTCAGCGCCTCGGTCTGCGACCCTGCCTCCGCCAGTCTATGGGGGGAATGCTGAGCAGGTGCCGGGGCGTCGGTGAGGTCGATATCGACGTGCTGGCGCCGGGCGCGCACCCGGTCGACGCTCTTCCGGCTCACGATCCGCATCAGCCAGCTCTTGACTGCGGCGCCGTTGTCGAGCGTGGGCAGTTGCTGCCAGGCGGTGATGAAGGATTCCTGGACGACGTCGTCCATCTCATCGTTCGAGCCGAGGACCCGGCTCGCATACACGCGCATGAGCGGCCCGTACCGCCGCACGAGAATCTCGAACGCCCGCACGTCCCCATCGGCGGCGCGGTCGGCGAGGGTGAGGTCCGAAGCGGATTCCAGCGGATGCGGGGCCGGCTCCCGTTGCAAGAGAGTCGTCAACAGGTTCCCTCTCCACGTCAAACCGGAATTCCGGTGCGAATTCGTCTACAAATATGCCATGAGCCGGGGTCGACTGCCAGTTGATGTTGCAGACACGCGGTGATGCTGCGGCCCAGATCAGGGTGTGCTAGATCCAGTCGTTGCGCTTGAACAGCACGTAGAGCAGCGCCGAGAGCCCCACGATCAGTGCAGCGGCCATGTAATAGCCGAACGGTTCGCCGAAACCGGGATAGGGCACGTTCTGACCGTAGAAGCCCGTGCTGGCTGTCGGCACGGCGATGATGGCCGCGTAGCCGGTCACTTTTTTGGTGATCACATTGAGCCGATCCCTGGATCGCCAGGTTGGCCTCGAGGATGGCGGCGGCCTGGTCCCGCAGACTCTCGGTCCACTCCATCACGCGCAGCACATGGTCGTAGACGTCCTGCACATAGGGCCCCATCTGATCCTGTTTGGTGTTCGGCAGGAACAGCTGGTTCTCCAACTCTTCGATGCGATCGTCCAGTTCCTCAACCGCGACGAAATAGCCGTCGACGAGGTGGTCCAGCAGCCCGTGAGGCAGGAAGGCCACACCGTTCCGGGCCAGGTCGGAGGCCGAATCCCACAAGGGCACGACGGCATCAATGTCGAAGGGGTCGGTGTGCACGGTCACCAGGGCGCGACCGGTGATGAAGGCCGCGACCGCGTTCGTGGTCACCAGTGACGTGCCAGGGTCGTAGTCGGCCGAGTAAGCGGACAGGAACAGGTGGTCGGGGTAGCGATCGAGCTTGGGACGCTGCCGCAGGGTCAGGGCGTCTTCGACCGCCAGTTCGTGTAGCCCCAGTTCGTTCGCCAGGTGCGCGAGTTCGTCTTCGCGGTAGCAGCGGGTTCGGGGTCTGGGCACACTGCAGTCAAGCCCGATCGCCCGCTATCGACTAGGTCAACGCGTCGCGAGCTCCCAGCCGGCGACGGATGCGACCGTATCGAGCACCTGCGTGCGTCCGGCATCCGTCAGCTCGATGCGGAGGCTCGGCGAGCCCAGCGTCGTGGCCACGGTGAGTCGCGCGCTGGCAGCGGCACTGGACCAGACCAGTTCGAGCCGGTCGCCGCCGATGGCCGACCAGGAGAAGTCGCCATCGAAAGCCGGGTGCAGGCTGCGGATGCGGGCCAGGCCGAGCTGCGCGCGGGTCACGTCCGTGGTGAGGGCAGCTTCGATCTCCGCTGCCGTGTAGACGTGGCGGTTGACGTCTCGGCCGTTGCCGGTGCGCCCGAACAGTTCGGTGTCGTCGAGGCCGCCGAGGAGTCCTACGTAGTACACCTGCGGTCGGCCGGGTAGGAAGTGCTGCACGGCGCGGGCCAGGAGATAGGGCACTTCCTCGCCGCCGAGAACGCTGAAGAACGTGGCGTTGATCTGGTGCGGCAGGGTGAACCACTCCGGTACGACGGAGGCAACCGAGGAGTGGCCCTGCGTGGCGACCGCGGCGCGCGCGAAGATGTCCACCATCTCGGCCTGGGTCAGCAGGCCCGGCTGGTCGCCGATCGGACCGGCGTCGATGATGCCGATGCCGTCGTGGGTGTCGAGCACCGTGATGGCGTTCGCGGGGCGCATCCCGAACCAGTCCGCGAGGCGGTCGACGGTTCCGGTGCCGAGCGAGTGCAACAGCAGCGGCGCCAGCGCGAAGTCGTAGACGCGGTCTACCAGAGGGGCGATCGCGAGCTGCTGGCTGTAGTGCGCGTGCACCTCGACGAGTACCTCTAGTTTCTCCTCGTGGGCCATGGCCACTACCGTGCGCGTGAAATCGAGGGTCTGCTCGGTCATGAAGCTGTCGGTGCCGGGGGTCTTCACGGCATAGCCGACGGCGTCGAGCCGCACGGTCGTCACGCCGCCGGCGGCCAGCGTCTGCAGCACGCGACGCAGGTAGGCGAGGGCCGCCGGGTGGTGCACGTCCAGGTCGACCTGGGTGGGCATAAAGGTCGTCCAGACGAGGTGGCGGCTGCCGTCGGCGCCCTGATACGCGGTGAAGGGGAGTCCGGGCCGCGGGCGATAGAACGCCGTGATGTCCTTCTCGGTACCGCCACGTGGGAACACGGTGTCGAACGTGAGGAACATGCCCTCGTAGTCGGAGGCGGTGCCGCGGGCCAGCCAGTCGATGAACTCGACCGACGAGGAGGACACGTGGTTGACGATCAGGTCCGCGGTGAGCCCGCGCGTGCCGGCGAGGCTGCGCAGGTCGTCCCAGCTGCCCAGACGGGAATCGACTGCGGCGTGGTCGATCGGGTCGAAACCGGCATCCGCGCCATCGAAGGGAACGTAGAACGGCAGCACGTGAACGCTGCCGAAGTCCCGCAGCGGGCCATCGAGCAGTGTTTGCAGATCGTGGATGGTGCCGCCCAGGCGATCGGCATAGACGAGGATCTCGATTGTGGTCATGTTCAACTCCGGTTCGACTCGGCGCGGCAGCGAGCAGCACCGATTCAGAAGTTACGGCACCCGGTGGGCCAGAGCAATTCGGAGCAGCAGGCCGCGCGGCTCGCTGTGCCTAGACTCGTGGAGCGTCTTGGTCGCTGAGGTTCGTCGAGTGCTTCTCCGAGCCGCACTCTTCGCACTGAAACCAGATTTCTTCATCCGCCAGGGTTTCGATTGCCGGGGCACGGGTGCGCATTAGTCCGGCGCACGCTCTCTGCTGGCATTTTGGATTGAAGTCCATCTAGGGAGCGCTCTCTCTCGGCGCGACCGCACCGGCTTGATTGTCAATGACGGCGACACTACTCCGATTCGGGGGCTGCGACCAGAGCTGAGTGACAGGTCGGGCTGGGGCGCCGTTGGTGGGCATCCGTGATAATTTCGCCTGACCATGTCAGATCTCCCCGGCGGCTCCGCCCGTCCCGCAGACGCCTCGAGCCGGCACCCGGCACTCTCCCGGGTCGAGGTCGCCGACATCGCGGTTCGTTTGTTCGAGGCGCAGGGCTACGACGCGACGAGCACCGTCGACATCGCCGAGGCTGCGGGGGTCTCGCGCAGCACGTTCTTCCGGCAGTTCCGGTCCAAGGAAGACGTGATCTTCGCCGACCATGAAGAACTGGTCGCGAACATCGACGAGTATTTCCGGGTGCCGCACCCGGACCCCTGGCTGGCCGTGTGCGAGGCAGCCACCATGGTCTTCGAGCGGTTCCGCGAGCGACTGGAGATCGTGCGCATCCGGGACCGGGTGTTGCGGGATACCCCCGTGCTGCGGGACCGCGAAACCATCATGGCGATCCGATACGAACGGATGTTCGCCAGCTACCTGCGCAGCACCGTGCCGGGCGTGCCGCCCCTGACCGCCATTCGTTTCGCGGCCGCCGTGACGGCCACCCATAACTTCGTGTTGCGGCGCCTGATCCGGGCGACGGACAGCGTCGGCCCGTACTCGTTGCAGGTCGAACTCGACGAGGTGCGACGAGTGTGCCACCCGGATGCCACCGCGCCGGTCCGTGAGGCACGGCCTGCGAGCGACGTGGTCGTCGCCGTCTTCCCGGCTGCGACGGATCCCACCGAGTTGGCCCGTGCCATCGAGGAGCGCCTTCGCGCCCAGACGCACACCCGTTGAGACTGAGTTTCACTTGACCTGAGACTGAGTGTCAGGTACAACTTATACCTGAGCATTTCTGACCGGCGCAAGGGGGCACCGTGCACAATGGGCTGAGCACACGAGTCGACGTCACCGAGCGACGGGTCGACGGTCGACGGTTCGCCCTGGTGGCCTTCGCCCCTCCTGCCGGCATGATCCTCTCCTGGACTTGGGAGGCGATTGAGGCCCTCGGCGCCGCGGTGCGCTCAATCGACACCAGCCAGGTCGATGCCGTCGCTTTCACCGGTGAGGGGCCCGTGTTCGGGGCCGGAGCCGATCTCGGTCCCTTTCGTTTCGCCACCTCCCGGTCCGAGGGGGAACGCATCGCCCGCGCCGGATACCAGGTGCTGGACGACATCAGCCGGCTGGGCGTTCCCACCTTTGCTTTCCTCAACGGCACCGCACTGGGTGGTGCCCTCGAGCTGGCCCTTCGCGCCGACTACCGCTCCGTGGCCCGGTCGGCTCGCAGCCTTGGGCTGCCTGAGGTGCGGTTGGGTCTCGTGCCGGGCTGGGGCGGCCTGTCCTCGCTGTGCGAGCTGGTCGGGGCCGCCGGCGCCGCCGACATAGCGATCACTCGGTCGCTCTCCGGCCGATCCCTCTCGGCCGTCGAGGCCAGGGACCGCGGTCTGGTGGATGTGATCCTGGATGGTGAGGGTTTCCTCGATGCGTCGCTCACCTGGGCGGCACAGACGCTCGCCGACACGCTCTCGTTCGCCCCGGCATCCATGGTGGCACCCATCGCCTGGGACCCGGCGGCCGTGCGCGCCGGCGTCGCCAAACGGATCTCCGGGAACATCCCCGCGGTCGACGCGGCACTGGGCCTGCTGTCTACCTGGAACGACCGCCGCGTAGTTGGAACCGGCGCGCCTGGAACCGCGCCCGGCCTGACGCGCACGGCGGCACGCCTCGCGCGGGGAGCCGACCCGGTGGAGGCCGAGACCATCGCCGTGTTCGGCGAGCTGCTGCACAGTGACGAGTGCCGCGCCGCCGTCTACGCGTTCTACGCACTGCAGTCCGCCCGGAAACGCAGCCGTCAGGCCGGGACGGGCACCCCGGCGGTCCGTGTGGGTGTTGTCGGTGGTGGGCTGATGGCTACCCAGCTCGCGCTTTTCTTCGCCGACCGCCTCAACGTGCCCGTACGGATCACGGATCTCACCCCCGACCGGGTAAGCCAGGCGATCGACCGCATCACCGATCAGCTCCAGCGCGCCGTGACCCGGGGAACCCGCACGATTGCCGACAGCGCCCGGATCACAGCGCTGGTGAGCGGCACTACCGAGGTCGCCGACCTTTTCGATTGTGACCTTGTGATCGAGGCGGTCTTCGAAGACCTTGAGGTCAAACGAGACGTCTGGGCCTCGGTCGAGCAGGTCGTCTCCAGCGACACCCTCCTGCTCACGAACACCTCATCTCTCGGGGTTGCCGACCAGGGTGCGCACCTGCGTCACCCGGAACGACTGATCGGTTTTCACTTTTTCAACCCCGTCGCGGTGCTGCCGCTGGTCGAGATCGTGCGGGCACCCCGCACCAGCCCGGAGACCGTCGCGGCCGCCTTCGCGCTCGCGGACCGGCTCGGAAAGACCGCTGTGCTGGTCGCGGACTCGTCCGGGTTCGTCGTCAACCGCCTGATCACCCGCTGGTTCAGCGACACGCTCGCCCTCATCGACGCGGGCGCGGATGCCGAGATCGTCGACGCGGCCCTCGTCGGTGACGGTTTCCCCATGACGCCGCTCACCCTCATCCGTCACATCGGACCGGCCGTGCAGCTGCACATTCTCGACACGCTGCAGAGGGGCTTCGCCGATCGGTTCACGGTAAGCCCGAGCCTGAAGCGAATCGTGCAGCTGTCGCTACCCGGCTACATCGGCCCCGACGGCCGCCTCACCGCCGCCGCGGCCGCCGCTATCGCGGAGAACCTGCCTCCGATCGGCGCCCGCGCCCCCGTGCCCACGGACCCGGCCGCCGTGCGCCTGGGCCTGCTGCAGGGTCTGGCCGACGAAGCAGCACGGATGCTCGCCGACGGCACCGTGCAGAGCGCCGCCGATATCGACGCCTGCATGATTCTCGGGGCGAACTACCCGCACCATACCGGCGGTCTGACGCCTCTGCTCGACCGCTCGGGGGCCTCGATGGCCGCCCGCGGCGCCCTGTTCCACCCGGCCGGCGTGGCCGGAATATGATCGCCGAATCCGTCCTCCACGATAGGGAAACCGTGCCCGACTACGACGTATCCATGCCTCTCGACACCGACTACTACGGAGTCTTCGGCGACGTTCCGGACGCGGACCGCGCGTTCTGGGACCGCGCCCGAAGCTTCGCCACCGAGTCGCTGGACGAGTTGACGGAGGCCTGGGACAAGGCCGAGTACCCGCTGCACCTGGCGCGAAGGCTCGGCGAGCTCGACCTCCTCACCGACGGTGTCGTCGGCCCAGGCCTGAGCCCCATGTCGCCGCTCGCGGCGGGGCTCGTCAACATGGAAATCTCCCGCGGGGACGGCTCGATGGGCACCGTGGTTGCCGTGCAGGGTGGGCTGGCGCTGCGCAGCATCGCCCTGTTCGGCAGCCCGGAGCAGAAGGAGCGCTGGCTGGTGCCTCTGGCCCGCGCCGAGAAACTCGGCGCCTTCGCCCTGACCGAACCTGACCACGGCTCCGATTCGGTCGGCCTTGAGACCACCGCGCAGCGTGACGGTGACCAGTGGGTGCTCAACGGCGAGAAGAAATGGATCGGCAACGGCTCGGTCGGCGATGTGACGGTGGTCTGGGCCCGCGACGATGACGGCAATGTGCGGGGCTTCCTGGTGGAACAGGACACCCCCGGTTACCACGGAGTGACGATCACCGGGAAAGGATCCCTCCGGGCCATCCACCAGGCCCGGATCACCCTCACGGATGTGCGCATTCCGCTGGACGCCGTGCTGCCGGGCACCCATACGTTCAAGGATGCCTCCGCTGTTCTCTTCGCCACCCGGCTCGGAGTGGCCTGGTCGGCCCTCGGCCATGCCACGGCGGTGTTTGAGGCGGCTCTGAACTACTCAACCCAGCGCGTGCAGTTCGGCAAGCCACTCGCCGGTTTCCAGCTCGTGCAGGAGCGACTGACCATGATGTTGTCCCGGCTCACCTCGATGCAACTGCACTGCCTGCGCCTGGCCGAGCTCGACGCGGCGGGAACGCTGCGGCCGATCCAGGCGTCCCTGGCGAAGTACCACAACACCAGGGCGGCACGGGAGATTGCGTCGATGGCCCGCGACATGCTCGGCGGCAACGGCATCCTGCTCGAAAACCACGTCATTCAGCACCTCGCCGACATCGAGTCGCTGCACACCTATGAGGGCACCGAGAGTGTGCAGTCGCTCCTGATCGGGAGGGACCTCACCGGCATCGGCGCCTTCCGCTGAGCCCCGCGCCACACCCCGCGCCACCCTGCGCCGACCGGCACCGCTGCACCGTCCGAAGGACAAAGGAGTCCACCGTGTTTGAACAGATGACGACGCTCGAACCTCTGACCGGGCTACCCAACGATTCCCCGCTCACCCCGCTGCGCTTCCTGCAGCGGTCAGCGGAGGTGTACCCGAACAAGGACGCGATCCTCTACGGCAGCCGCCGGTACAGCTACACGGAGTTCAAGGCGGCGGCCGAACGGCTGGCCCGAGGCATCCGTGCCCGCATCGCGCCGGGCGACCGAGTGGTGTTCCTGGCCCCGAACGTGCCGGAGATGCTGATCGCGCACTTCGCCGTGCCGCTGGCCGGGGGCATCCTCGTGGCGCTCAACTCCCGGCTGGCCCGGCCCGAGATCGAGCATGTGCTCGCGCACTCCGAGGCGACACTCCTGTTCGTCGACGCCGAACTCGTCGCCACGGCCGGAGACTCCCGGCCGACCTCGAAGTTTCTGACCGGCACGATCGAGATCCCGGACGCTGAGTTCGGCCTCGCCGAGAGTGGCCTCGACTTCGGCCAGCAGACCCTCGAGTCCTTCCTGGCCGAGGCCGACGAGGCTGCCGTGACGGATGCCCGCCCGCTGCGCTGGGACATCGACGACGAGCGCTCGCCCCTGACGATCAACTACACCTCCGGCACGACAGGCAAGCCCAAGGGCGTCGTCTACTCCCACCGGGGTGCCTACCTGAACTCCTTCGGCGAGGTCTTCCACAACTCGTTCACGAGTTCCTCGGTCTACCTGTGGACCCTGCCGATGTTCCACTGCAACGGCTGGTGCACCCCCTGGGCCGTCACCGCGGCCGGTGCCACGCACGTCTGCCTGCGAGCGGTGCGCCCCGATGCCGTCTGGACGGCGATCGACACCCTGGGCATCACGAATCTCTGCGGCGCCCCCACGGTCTGCAGCCTCATCGCCAACGCCGAGCAGGCGCATCCGCTGTCCCGGCCGCTCAGCATCACGACGGCCGGGGCACCGCCGGCGCCCAGCGTGATGGAACAGTTGGAGACCCTCGGAGTGACGGTCGTGCACGTCTACGGACTCACCGAGGTCTACGGGCCGTACACGATCTGCGAGTACCAGCCGGAGTGGGACGGCCTGCCCAGCGAGGAACGGGCCCGCAGGATCTCGCGCCAGGGTGTCGGCATGCTGCAGGCCGAGTCGGCCCGGGTGGTCGACGCGGACATGGTCGACGTGCCGAAGGACGGCAGCACGATCGGCGAGATCGTGCTGCGTGGCAACAACGTCATGCTCGGTTACTACCGGGACCCCCAGGCGACTGCGGAGGCGTTCCGAGGTGGCTGCTTTCACACCGGCGACCTGGGCGTCATGCATCCGGATGGTTACCTTGAGCTCAAGGACCGGGTCAAGGACATCATCATCTCCGGGGGCGAGAACATCTCCTCGATCGAGGTCGAGAACGCGATTCTCGCGCACCCGACCGTGCTCGACGTGGCGGTCGTCGGCATCCCGCATGAGAGGTGGGGCGAACGCCCCAAGGCCTACGTCGTGCTGCGGCCCGACCACGCGGTGACCGCCGTGGACCTGCTCACCCACACCCGCTACCTGATCGCGAGTTTCAAGGTGCCCGACGATGTGCATTTCGTCGAGACGCTTCCCCGCACGGCCACCGGCAAGGTCATGAAGATGATGCTGCGAGACCTGCACGCGCCCGTCGAGCGCTGAGCGCTGAGCGGCGGGCCGCATCCGAACAGCGGCGCCCGGGTTTCAATCGCGTTAATAAAGTGACCAATACTCGCTTAATGGTTGCAAGTCAACGTACGCTGTCACACAATCACCAGCCTGCCCCACAATGAAGTCGAACAGGCAGCACCGCGCAGTTTCGCCCAGAGAGGGCGGACAGTGCGCCTGAACAGAAACGCAGACAGATGATCCACAAACGCCTCACCGACGACCAGTTGTTGCTCGAAACGGACTACACCAGCTACGCCAGCTCGTGCCGCGACCCGCATGTCACCCCGACGAACGACCTCGTGGAATGCCGGCGCCAGAGCGGCCACGACGACACACACGCAACCAGGGCGGGCGTGCGCGCCATCCGCTGGGCGCTGCCGGCGCCGCACGCGGCCTAGCTGAGCGAGAGCGCTTGGCCAAGCCGGGCCAGGCGCGAAGCATCATCAAGAACGCGTTCAGTGCCGGAGCGGACGCCGCGACCCAGCGGCGCCAGGCAGGTCTCCTGGTATCCGCAGCGCCCGGCCAAACGAGGGGTGGATTCCAATACCCCCGTTAGGCTGAACAGGGCACGATCGAGTGAACTTCGACGTGTTCACGCTTGGTGAGCTGAGCTCGACGAAAAAAGGCCGAACGAACATGACGCAGAAAATTTCCGAACTCCCTCGCATCCGAGCGATGATCCGAAGCGACGGCACGGGTGAGTTGCTCATCGACGGGGTCAGTCAGCACATCACCGCAGCCGACGAGGCCGGCGTGCGCGAGGAAATCATCAACCGGGTCACGGATGCCGCACGAGCGATTCACCGCGCCGTGCGCCTGACCGCGGCAGACGAACAGGGCCAGTCACCGCTGATCGTGCACCCCAACGGTGATGTGGAAGACGACGGGGCCTTCATTCCCACCCCCTTCGAACCGAAGTCGTTCACGTCTGCGGGCGCCAACGCCGTCTCCGGCGCGGTCTCCGCAACGGAGTTCGACACCACCGATCTCGATGACGCTGTTCTCGATGCCGATGCCGATGCCGATGCCGATGCCGATGCCGAGGTCAGCCAGGTCGAACCGGCGCCGTCGCCACGGACCCACATCCTTCCGGTCACCACGTTCGACGGCCTCGTGCTCGATCTCGGCGCTGAGGCCGACGAGGAGAACGAACAGCAGACGGACCTCGCCCCCGCCCCCTTCTCCGCTCCCCGCTCCGCGACGGAATTCGCCGGCTCGGTACCGGTGTCTGGCGGCGCTCTCGCCGAGGTGGACACCAACACCTCGCCGACCACTCTGACACCGTCGGCAACCGCGACGGACGACGCCAGGGTCGCCCCCACCGGGCTCGACGGCGGTGGCCCGAACCTCGCCGACTTCATGAATTCCCGTCCGCCGCT
>JBBQDC010000033.1:0-25156 GCA_038319305.1 Actinomycetales bacterium
GGCACCGACGACACCGAAACCGACAACACCGGGGAGGAACGGGCCTGGCCGACAGCCGCCCCACCGCTCCCCCGCAGGCCCGCCCGGCCGCCGGCCCAGTCGAACGGTCGCCGTCGCCCTCTGAAAACGAACGGCACCCGATCGCGTCACGGGCCCGACTGCCCGGACGCCTCGCCCTGCATCGTTGGACGGTCGGTCTCTTCGTCACCTACCTGATCGCGCTCGCGCTGATCGCATTCTGGCCCACACCGGTGGACCGGGATGCCCACGACAGCGTGGTGTGGTTCATCGATCTGCTGCAGCGACTCGGCGCTCCGGGGTGGGTGCGCTACAACGCGATCGAATTCGCTGCGAACATCGTCTTGTTCGTTCCGGTCGGACTGTTCGTGGTGATTCTGGCTGGTGGCCGACGGTGGTGGCTCGGCCCCCTTGCCGGTCTCGGGGCAAGCTGCGCGATCGAACTCGGCCAGCTCGTCTTCCTGCCCGCACGTTTCGCCACGGTCAGTGATGTCATTGCGAACAGCTCCGGTGCGATCATCGGAACCGCGCTGGCCCTGTTCGTGCTGCTGCTGCACAACCGGGCGGCCCGAATCCGGGATTCCGTGCGCCGATGACGGCGTGACCGGAAAGCGCCCAACCCGATGAGCGCTCCCCGGCTGTCCCGCAGGCGCCATGCGCCCCGGGAACTCGGTGGTCAGGATGCCCGGCGAAACGTGTCGCCGGTCAACCCATCGTCTGCACCTCCGGCTGGTAGGAGCCCAGGGTGTCGGTCTTGAACCCGTTCTGCACGGCCGCGAGCGCCGTCCAGTCGATGTTCACGATCGACTGACCGTCGCTCGAGGTGCCGGTGCCGTTGGTCGGCATGGTGAAGAACTCGACCTCCGGCTCGCGCACCGCGCGCAGCTCCCACGCCAGCCCGGTCAGGTAGGCGGAGGTGAGGCCTTCATCCACGGCGAGGAACGGCGTCACCGAGTTCACCAGGCTGGTGGTCTTCCCGATGTCGGTCAGCACGGACTTGTGCATGATCGCCACGAGCACGGCCTGGATGATGAGCTGCTGGTTGCGCACCCGCTGGAAGTCACCGTCGGCGAATGCGTAGCGTTCCCGGGCGAAGGCCATGGCCTCCGCACCGTTGAGGTGCAGCGAGCCCTCCGCGAAGTAATGCCCCTTCAGGTGGTACGAGTCGAATCCGATCGGGTTGCTGATGTCGACGCCGCCGAGCAGATCGGTGACGTCCTTGAAGCCGGCGAAGTCGACGACCGCCACGTGGTCGATTCGCACGCCCAGCAAGGATTCGACGGTCTGCACGGCCAGCGGCACTCCGCCCCAGGACAGCGCGGCGTTGATCTTCGCCGTGCCATGCCCGGGAATTTCCAGCCAGCTGTCCCGCAGGATCGACATGACGTAGAGGTTCTTGCGATCGGCCGGAACGTGCACGACCATGATGGTGTCCGAGCGTTCGCCGCGGATGCCCGCCAGGTCGCGGTCGGTCGTGCCGCGGGTGTCCGAACCGAGCAACAGGATGTTCTGGGCCTGTGCCGCGGGAGCCTCGACTATCGGTGCCGGGGCAGGAGCGCCGGGTTCAGCGCTCGGCTGGACGGCCACCGGGCCAACGACGGACGTTGCCGGAGGACGCACCGAGTCTGCCGGGAAGGCGTTCGCGATCTTCTCGGTCTGCGTATCAAAGGTGTGGGTCAAGGTGAACGCGTAGACGCCGCCGATCGACACGAGCAGCAGGAAGACCGCCCCGAAGACGCCCCCGACGATTCGCCAGGGATGCCGTTTGCGCGCAACCACGGTGGGCTCAGACATGAGAACGCCCGGTGCGCAGGACGGGCCTGCAGGAGCCGGTCAGCGGAGCAGGAGCTCGCCGATCGGTTCTTGGGGGTGGCGGGTTGCCCCAGAAAATGGGTGTTTTCTGGCGCGACAATAAACAGGGCACGTTTGGCATTCGGGTTGCCTCCAGCTGCCGCTCGGGTAAGCGGTTAAGCCACCCTAGCCCCGTACCCCCCAAATGGGAATGGGGTCCAAATGGGAATGGGGTCGCCGATCGGGGCCTTCGCTAGCCGGCGAGCAGGATCTCGCTCAGTTGACGTGCGGTCGGCGCGGCCGGATCACGCACGAGCGCGCGCCGCACCTCCGCCGGCTCGGCGGTGGGTTCCCTGATCCGACGCAACGATTTCTCAGGACGAGCCCTGAACGTCTGCATGCCGACTGCCCCAAGCGTGGGCGCGTGCATGCGGAGGCTTCCCCCTGATTCACCCCATTTGCCAAACAGCCGGTCAGGCGGCAATAAAACGCAGACAACCCAGCCCCAAAAGGGTGCCCCCCGAACTGACGGCGGGCCGCCGAAATCGTCGAAACATTGGTCCCGGAATGTGACTCTGCGTTAACATCCGCTCGATATGGTGAACCCATGAGCGCTCTGATCACGAAAGCAGTCATCCCCGCCGCCGGTCTGGGCACCCGATTCTTGCCCGCGACGAAGGCGATGCCGAAGGAGATGCTTCCCGTCGTCGACAAGCCGGCCATCCAGTACGTGGTCGAAGAGTCGGTCGCCGCAGGCCTGCACGACGTGCTCATGGTCACCGGGCGCAACAAGAACGCCCTGGAGAACCACTTCGACCGGATGACGGAGCTCGAGGCGATCCTGAAAAAGAAGGGCGACCACAGCCGACTGGAGAAGGTCAACCACGCGACCGACCTGGCCGACATCCACTACGTGCGCCAGGGGGACCCATTGGGTCTCGGCCACGCGGTGCTCCGGGCCAAGATGCACGTCGGGCAGGAACCGTTCGCGGTGCTGCTCGGTGACGACATCATCGACGCGCGTGACCCGCTGCTGACGAAAATGCTGTCCGAGCAGGGCAGCCGGAACACCAGCATCATCGCCCTGATGGAGGTGGAGCCCTCGCAGATCCACTTGTACGGCGCCGCCGCCGTCGAGCCCACCGACGACCCCGACGTGGTGCGCGTCACCGGGCTGGTCGAGAAGCCGCGCAGTGAGGATGCCCCGTCGAACCTGGCCATCATCGGTCGCTACGTGCTGCGCCCCGAGGTCTTCGACGTGCTCGAGCACACGCTCCCGGGCAAGGGCAACGAGATCCAGCTCACCGACGCGCTGCAGGAGATGGCGCTGAACCCGGAGACCACCGGCGGCGTCTATGGGGTCATCTTCCGCGGTCGCCGTTACGACACCGGCGATCGCCTCGACTACATCAAGGCCATCGTGCAGCTTGCCGTCGACCGCGAGGATCTCGGCACGGACCTGCGGCCCTGGCTGCACGAGTTCGTCGCCACGCTCGACTAGAGCACGAGCGTACATTGAGGGAACACCATTTCTGCATTGAGTAGACGGGCACACTGTGGCGATCGCTACACCGACGCTTTATGAGGGTCCCGTCACACTGCGGCCGATCAGACTGCGCGACGACCGCACCCTCGACCGCGCCCTGATGGAGAACCGAGGCTGGCTGCGCACCTGGGAGGCCACCAGCCCCTATGCACCCATGTCTTTCGACACCCGCTCCAGCATCCGCAGCCTGCTGGCGCACTCGCGCGCCGGAGGTGGGCTGCCATTCGTAATCGAATACCAAGGCGAGTTGGCCGGCCAGCTCAACGTGTCGTCGATCACCTGGGGCTCCTTGTCATCGGCCACGATCGGTTATTGGGTGGGCGAGGAATTCGCGGGCAAGGCGATCACGCCCACCGCCGTGGCTCTGGCCACCGACTACTGCTTCGGCCAGCTGGGGCTGCACCGCATGGAGATCTGCATCCGGCCTGAGAACCTGCCCTCGCTGCGGGTCGTGGAGAAGCTCGGTTTCCGCTACGAGGGGCTGCGTCGCCGGTACATCCACATCAACGGCGACTGGCGCGACCATTTCTGCTTCGGGTTGGTGGCCGAAGAAGTGCGCCAGGGAGTGCTGCACCGGTGGCAGTCCGGCCAGGTGTCGGTCGACGCCGCCCGGGTGACGGACGCCGACCGGGTCGCGGCCGCGCATCCGTTGACGGTGAGCGACCGATGAGGGCGGTAATTGCCTGTGACACACCGTCGATAATCACCCCCGCAAGGCTATGGCCCTCTTACCTTAGAGACTATGAGTAGCGAGGTCCTGGGCGGGGGAGTGATGGTTGCGGTGGCGGCTGCCCTGTGGGTGACCTACCTCATACCGACGTGGGCGCGCCGGCGCCAGTACCTCACCATGGAGCGCAACGCCGTTCGCCTGCAGCAGACCATGCGCATTCTCGCCGAGACGTCCGAGGTGCCCCAGCAGGTGCGCCTCGAAGCGAACGCTCGAACCGTGCACACCCAACGCAAGCTTCTGGCTCAGGCCGAAGACGATGCCCGAGCGGAGGCGAAGGCCGTGACGGATGCCGCGGCGTCCGCCCGGCGTTCGTCCGCGGCTCTGGCCGCCGCGAACCGTGCCGCTGCCGCCCGTGAGACGGCCGCGCAGGCTGCCCTCGTTCGGGCAGGACGCGTCGGGGGTGTGGCCGGATCGACCGGTCAGGCCCTCCGTCTGCGCCGAGTGCGCGCTCTGACCTCCCTGATTCTTCTCATCGGCCTCATCGTCGTCGTCTCCGGCGTCTTCGCGGTCGCCGCGGGCGGCGCCTGGACGGCGCTCGTTGGCGGCCTGGCCACCGTGGCCCTCGCTGTCGGGGCGCTGTCGCGCCTCGCTCGCACGGCTCGACGCGCCGCCCACCGGCACGCTGCCGCGAACCGGTCAGCGGTCACCCACCCCGACTCCCGGATCGGGCAGACCTTCGAACCCGTGCAGCTCGAGGAGACGCCCGTCGTCGCCCCGAGTTGGACGCCGCTCCCCTTGCCTCGGCCGATGCACCTGTCGCGTGGATCCGTGGCCCAGGCGGCGATGGCATCCGTGGATGCCGCCGCCGAACTGCGGAAGGCTGCCGCGGAGGCGGAAGTCGCCCGCCGCTCAGCGGCCCTCGAGGTGGCCGTGACTCCCCTCAAGCGGGCATCGGTCGGTCGTGAGACCGCCCCGGCAGCGTCTCTGGCAGCGCCGGCGACGAGCCGCTTCGCGGCCATGGGGGTCGTCGGGGACACCGCGCCCGGCATGAGCGACCTCGACGACGTGCTGCGCCGTCGCCGCGCCGTCGGCTGACCGAACCGGGCTGAATCCGGCTTTACGGGCGGATCGGCAAAACTCGGTCGTCGCGCGTGATATTCTGCATAAGCGGTTGGGGGCTATGGCGCAGTTGGTAGCGCGTCTCGTTCGCAATGAGAAGGTCAGGAGTTCGAATCTCCTTAGCTCCACCGGAACAACCTTGTGAAACAAAGGGAAGCAGGCCACACGGCCTGCTTCCCTTTGTCGTGCGGATAGCACGTGTGGAGCGGGATCCCGTACCCCGTCAGCACCGACAGGTGCAGCAGCGACGTGAACGCCCCCGGCCGGCGCACGCTCCTCAGTAGACCCGCCATCGGGGCCGAATACGAGTGAATCTGCGACCGCGGCCACTCCCGTTACCTCGCCACCGTGGCTGCGGCCCTCACCGGCTCCGGCTGTCCGAAATGCCGGGCCAACGCCGAGGCGCCCGCTGCCCGGTTCGAGGGTGGTGCCGCCGCGGTGGAGGCTCTGCTGATTGTTTGATTGCCCGATTGGGGCGATCAGCCGGCGAACACCGGTCAACCGGCGAACGTCCGCATGGTGAGCACCGTCGTGCCCTCTGCGTCGGCCGTGGACAGCACCACGCGCGCGGCGCCGAGCTCGGTGAGGGAGGAGACGTGGGTGCCGCCGCAGGGGATGCGCACTTCGTGCGCCGGCAGCTCGCAGACCCAGTACCGGCGGTCGGTGAGCAGCGGGCCGTCCCTCTCGATGCGCACGCTCGCGCCTGTGGTTACCCATTCGGCGAGTGCGGCATTCACCACCGATTCGATCTCCGGCAGCTGCTCGGCCAGTCCCTCGGTGACGAAGCCCTTGCGGCGCAGTGATTTGCCGAGTCGGTAGGTGTCGACAGATGCGTTCTCGCCGATCAGGGAGACGTCGATCGCGGTGCCGTCGAAGTCGGGGTTGCCGAGGGCGTCGGCGCGCACGTCCTTCTTCCAGCGTGCGGAGAGAGCCCGGTTCAGGGCAAGGGAGGCGAGGTGGCACGCGGTGTGGCCCGCAGACATCCGTCGCCGGTAGCCGGCGTCGACGACAGCCTCGACCAGCTGCCCCTCGACCAGGGCGGCAGCGCCGTCTACGAGGTGGGCCACGACGAACGTCCAGCCGGGGGCTCCCTTCGGCACCGGGATGTCCCGGCCCAGGTAGAGCACCGACCCGTCCGTCGCGCCGACGACGCAGTCCAGTACCGGGTGTTCGGTTCCCGCTGCGCGCAGCAGGGCATGGTCGGGGCCCTGGTCGGGCCAGCCGGCGTCAACCGGGTGCACGGGGGTGATGTCGAGGATCACGGCGACCAGTCCGGTCGGGAGCAGCTCGACGTGCAGCACCGTTGCGGTGCCCTCGGTCTGCCCGACCGGGTAGTCCACCTGGGTGTCGAGGGCGGGAAGGGTCATCGGCAGGTCCTTTCGGGACGAAAAAGGGTGTTGCCGCGACAGACGCGGCAACACCCTGAGTTTAATCGTGGAGCAGGCGCTACGCCTTGCGCGCCTTCTCGGTCGTTTCGTTCGCCTTGGCGTGCTTGTCGGCACGCTTTTCCTTCAAGGACTTGCCGGCAACCTTTTTGGATGCGTCCTTCTTGGGTGATTTGTCAGCCATGTGTACTCCTTCGAACCGAGCCCCAGCGGCACCGTGACTCCGACCCTACGCGGATTGCTGCCAAACGGCACCTTCCCGATCACGACCCGTCGTCTCCCCTGTGCAACTTCGCGGCTCGGTCGTAGGCTGAGGTAGACGAGCCGTCCCAGAGAAGGGAGCGGCCGCACCCGGCGGAGAGGGACGTACCATGAGCGACAAGACCACCTACCAGGCAATCTTCTTCGGACCCAACGTGATCGCCGCGGGCACGCCGCGGGAGCTCCAGTACGTCGACGGGGAATACCAGCAGGAGGTAGTCCTCGAGGCTGAGGAGGACGGGCAAACCACCCGTCGGCGCTTCCGGCTCGGCCACGAAACCGAGGAACCGATCCCCTACCGTTTCGTCGAAGACCTGCACATCCAGCAGGCCGAGGCGGACGTCCCCAACTAGCGGGGTCCCACCAGCTAGATCCGTGTTCCGGGGCCGCGGCCCAGCCGCACCGGCAGGGCCATCAGCGGTCCCACGAACCGGCGCTGCAGCCTGCGCGCCGGACCCCAGACGAACTGCACCACGTACTGGGCGAGGATGGCGCCCGCCGCCAGGGCCGCGGCGACGGCACCGGCGGTCAGCATGCTGAGCAGCCCATCGATGTTGCCGTCGGACAGCTGCAGCAGGCCACGGAACAGGATCAGCCCCGGAACGAGCGGGACGAGCGCGGAGACCACGATCACGAGCGGGGGGGTGCGCACGATCCGCGCCGCAATTGCGGCCAGCAGGCCGACGCCCATGGCGCTGAGCGCCGACGACCAGACCAGGCCGAAGCCGGCACTGGCGCCGCCCAAGTAGAGAAGTTCGGCGACGGCGCCGAGCAGACAGACCACCCAGAACGCCCGCCACGGCACCTGCACGGCGAGACCGAAACCGGCGACGATCACCATGGCCGCGGCTAACAATACGGGCAGATCGGCCAGGGTCGGCGTGAGGTTGGCATCGACGCGCAGCTGGAACCCGAAGCGGGCCACCAGCAGTGACGCCCCGGCCACGCCGGTGACCAGGCCGCCCGTGATCAGCAGTGCCTCCATCATGCGTGCCGTGCCGGTCAGGTAGAAGCCGGACAGGGTGTCGTGCACGGCGCCGAAGGTGGTGACGCCGGCCAGGAGCATGATGATGGTCGCGATGACGACCAGGGACGGATTCGCCGACGTGTCCATCAAAGCGACGATCGCGGCGACGATCGGCCCGATCGCCCCGCCCACTACGTTCTGGTAGAAAACGGGAACCTGCCTGCGATCGAGTGAGGTCGTGATCAGGTCGATGAAGAAGGTGGCGACGAAGGCCGCGACGCAGACGACCAGCCCACCCCCGATGAGCACCGCGGCACCGGCCCCGACGAGGCTCCAGCCCAGCCGGCGGTACAGGGCCGGCACCTGCGGCTTGGAGCTGACGATGGTGGCCAGGCGCTTGCGGGCGTCGGCGACATCCGGCGGCGAATCGAGGATCTCGGAGATCAGCTCGGACGTTGCGGCCAGCTTGCTGTAATTCAGTGAACGGTATTTGACGTTCCGGCTGCGGGTGATGGACTCGTGAGTGGCCGGGTCCTCGTGGGTGAGGGCGATGATCGTGTGGGTGACGTTGGCCTCGGTGCCTTTCAATCCGTAGGCGCGCGTGATCGCCTCCATCGCGGCCGTGGCGTCCTCGGCGCCGGCGCCGGCCGCGAAAATGACCTCCGCGAGCCGCATGGTGAGGTCGAGGACCGAGCGGGTGTAGGCGGCGCTGTCGAAAACGTTGATCGCGCGGGTGACGTCAGACATCGAGCGGACCCAACCAGGCGGTAGCCACGGTAGCGTGCGCTGATTCGGCGTCGGAGGGGTGGAAGAGCCCGGCGAGCACGTCGCGGTACAGCCGCCCGAGCTCGTTACCGGCGAAGTAGGACGAGCCGCCGCTCACCCGCAGAGCCTGATCGACGACCAGGCGCGCGGTCTCGGTGGCACGGTACTTCAGGCCCGACAGGAGTGGGAACCACCGCGGGCCGTGATCGGCCAGGGTATCGAGGTCGTGGGCGAGCTCCTGGATCTGGGGGTACAGGCCATCCATCATCATCGCGGCCTCCGCGACGCGCCAACGGATGTCCGGGTCCTGTGCAAGAGCGCGGCCGTCGTGCTTGAGTGACGTGCGCCGCTTCGCCGCCAGCACGGCCAGCTCCACCGCCCGCCGGCCGATACCGGTGTACACCGCGGCGAGCAGGATCTCGAAATTGGCGAAGATGGCGAAGATCAGCGGGTCAGGGTTCGGCCCGGGATCCAGCCGCCGGAAGACCTGCTCCGGACGGGCGGAGGCGCCGGTGAGCACGGTGCTGCGGCTCTGGCTGGCCCGCATGCCCAGGGTGTCCCAGTCATCCTTCTGGCTGACGCCTGGGTCCGCCCGGTCGATGAACGCCCAGACGATCTTGGGGGCGTCGGCGGAGTCCCGGTCGATACCCATGGTGCCGAGTCTGGTCCAGGCGGGGGAGAGCGTGGTGAAAATCTTGGTGCCGGTGAACCGGTAGCCCCCGTCTGGCCCCGGGGTAGCCGTCGTGATCGAATCGGAGAGCACCAGGTCATTGCCTGGCTCACTTACGCCGAAGCCGAAGATCTCGCCGGCGACGGCGCCGTGCAGCACGAAGGCGAGGCTGTCGTCGCCGCGCAGGTGCAGGGTGCGTGCCACGCCCGTCCAGACGAGGTGCATGTTGACGGCGAGGGCCGTGGCCGGGGCGTGGGCGGCGAGCCGGATCTGGTCGTCGGCGACCTGCTGCACGCTGCGTCCGAGACCACCGTGGGCGACGGGTACGAGCGAGCGGAGGTAACCGCAGGCGATCAGGTCGGCCAGATCGTCGGCGGGGAATGTGTTGTCCCGGTCATGCCCCGCGGCGCGAGAACGGATGCGTTCGAGAAGCTCGTCACCGAGCGGGGAGATTTCGGTAGTCGTGCTCACTGAACAAGTTTACGCAGCAGTGCGTCGCTTGCGAGCCAACCGGATGACCAGGTAGACGATTGCGGCGACCAGGCCAAGGGCGAGGAGCCACGGCAGCGCGAAGCCGACGGCCACGATCGCGGTGCCGAGGAAAGCCACGAGGGCATTCCAGCCGGCCGCGATCGCATCCCAGAAGTCATCCGGGGTACCGGGAGCCACCGTGCCGGTCGAGTACAGGTCGAGCGTGATGGTCGAGAAATCGACCTGGTCGGAGAGGTAGTCCCGCTGCGCCTGCAGCCCCTCAAGCTCGCTCTGCCGTTCGGCCAACGCGTTCTCAACAGCGATCAGGTCGGTCGTGTTCGTGGCGTCCTTCATCAGGGACAGCAAACGATCGACGGAGGTCTGCAGTGAGGTGATCCGGGCGTCGAGGTCCTGGGTCTGCTGGGTGATGTCCGAGGCGTTGAGCGACACGAAATTGACGGTGCCGAGTTGCTTCAGCTCCTCCAGCGTGCGGTCGAGCTCATCCGACGGGATGCGCAGGGTGAGGTTCGCGCTCGCCGGCTGGTTGTTCGTGGCGGGGTTTTCGGTGCGGCTGTCGATCCGGCCTCCGGCCTGCTCGGTGATTGTGACGGCATCCTGCACGGACTCGATCGGGTCCTTCACAGTGATCGACACCATTCCGGTGATGATCACGTCGCGCCGGCTGGAGGTGATCTCGCCCGTGTTGCCGCTCGGGAAGGTGCGCGAGTCGAGAGACTTGTCGGAGGCACCCGGGTCGGTTCCGGGTTCGACGAGGCCGGGTTCGGTGAGGCCTGGGTCCGTGGCAAAGCTGCCGGAGTCGTTGGAAGCGCCGGGCACGGAGCATCCGGCCAGCAGCAATGTGCCGAACAGTACCGCGGCGATCGCGGGAAAACGCTTCATGGCCTCACTGTACGACCGCGATCGGCGGCGGTGGATCACAATCGAGTCTCGGCGGGCGGCGCGTGCGGCGGGCGCCTTTCGCGGCAATACTGGAACCATGACCTGGTGGGCGGCCCTTTCTGAACGGCTCGGCCGGTCACGCCCGCCGCTGCTGCACATCGCGAGCGACGATGGCACCGGCCCGGTCGTGATCCTCGTGCACGGCATCGCCTCCTCCTCGGAGACGTTCCGCGAACTGGTACCGCTGCTCGTGTCACATCACCGGGTCATCGCCGTCGACATCCTGGGTTTCGGGGAATCGCCGATGCCCGAAGGGTGCGAGTACCGGCTCGTGGACCACGTCGAGGCTCTGTCTGCCACGATCCGGTCGCTGAAGCTGCGCGAGCCGTTCATCCTGGTGGGCCACTCTCTCGGCAGCCTGATCGCGGCCCGGCTGGCCGCGCTGCCGCGCACCCGCGCCTCCCGTTTCACTCAGGTGTCCCGGGTGGTGCTTGTGGGGCCGCCGGTGTACCTGTCGCCGACCGACATCGGCGACCGCTGGGTGCGGGCCCGCGTGAACGCCTACCTACGCGCCTACGATTTCCTGCGGCTGAACAAGGAGTTCACCCTCGCAAACGCCGCCATCATCGCCCGGCTGCTGCCGAAGGGCATCTTCGAGCTGACGGAGCGCAACTGGACCCCGTTCGTGAAGTCGCTGGAGCACTGCATCGAATCGCAGACCCTGGTCAGCGACATCGCGGCACTGCGGGTTCCGGTCGACGTGGTCTACGGCGTGCTGGACGCGTTCATCGCGGCCGGCTCCATGACCGTGATCGAACGGATGCGCCACGTCACGATGCACAGGGTCGAAGCGAACGACCATCTCATCCGTCCTCGTCTCGCCAGGGCGTTGGCCCGGGTCATCGACGCGGATGCCGATGCCGCGTCCGTGGCTAGGCTGGAGGAATGGAAACACGAACCCTCGGAACAACCGGCCGAACCGTCTCCGTGATCGGGCTGGGCACCTGGCAGCTGGGAGCGGACTGGGGTGACGTGTCGGAGGCCGACGCGGCCAAGGTGCTCGCGGCATCCGTTGAGGCCGGTGTCACCTTCTTCGACACCGCCGACGTCTACGGTGACGGTCGCAGCGAGAAGATCATCGGCCGCTTCCTGGCCGACCAGGGCGCCAACGACGCCATCACGGTGGCGACCAAGATGGGCCGACGTGTCGACCAGCTGGCCGAGAACTACACGCTCGCGAACTTCCGGGCCTGGACCGACCGGTCCCGTACGAACCTCGGCATGGACACCCTGCACCTCGTTCAGCTGCACTGCCCGCCGAGCGATGTGATCGAATCCGACCTGGTCTACGACGCGCTCGACACTCTCGTCGCCGAGGGAGCCATCGCCGCCTACGGCGTGAGCGTCGAGACCTGTGACCAGGCCCTCGCCGCCATCGAGCGCCCCGGCCTGGCCAGCGTGCAGATCATCCTGAACGCGTTCCGGCTGAAGCCGTTGGAGTCCGTCGTGCCGGCGGCGCGCGCCGCCGGCGTGGGCATCATCGCCCGCGTTCCGCTGGCGAGCGGACTACTGACCGGCAAATACACCCGCGAGACCACCTTCGCGGCCAACGACCACCGCAACTACAACCGGGACGGCAGCGCCTTCGACGTCGGCGAGACCTTCTCCGGTGTCGACTATGAGACCGGCCTGGCAGCTGCCGCGGAATTCGCGGCGCTCGTGGCAGCCCTGCCCGAGGAACTCACGCCTGCGCAGGCGGCCTTGGCCTGGGTGGCCCAGATCGAGGGTGTCAGCGCGGTCATTCCGGGGGCCAGGTCGGTGCAGCAGGCCCGCGGGAATGCCGCCGCCGGCTCGGTGGCCCCGCTCAGCCTCGCGTTCAACGAGGGTGTTCAGGACATCTACGACCGGATGCTGCGCGACCAGATCCACCCGCGCTGGTAGCCGCCCCGCCGCGGGTTTCGTTTCGGTCGATAGCGCTCGGTCTGCCGGTCACTCCTGACCGGTACGGGCACCGTCGCGGCGGACCGGGCGGGCCTGGCCGCGGGCGCCGAGGAGGAGATCAGCCGCCTTCTCACCGATCACGATGGCGGGCGCGTTGGTGTGCCCGCGAATGATCATCGGCATGATCGACGCGTCGGCGACGCGGAGGCCGTCGACGCCGCGCACCCGCAACTCCGGGTCCACCACCGAGGCCGCATCGGCGCCCATCCGGGCCGTTCCGACCGGATGGTACAGGGTATGGGCGTGGTCGTCGAGGGCCCGGGCGAGCCGGTCGGCGCTGCTCAGTGCGGCGCTGTCAGTGGGCATGATCAGCCGGCCGGTCGTAACCGAATGCAGCGCCGGGGCCTGCAGCAGCCGCTCGCACCAGGAGAGTCCGGCCAACAGTGTGGCCCGGTCGGCGCCCTCCGGGTCACTGAGGTAGCGCGGGTCGATCAGCGCCTTGTCGAGCGGGTCGGCCGAGGCGAGCCTGACCTTCCCGTGGCTCTCGGGTTGCAAGAGAATGGCGCCGACGGTCAACCCGTGCGCGGGAGTCGGCACGAGGCCCTCGCCGACATAGGCAACCGGGGCGAAGATGATCTCGATGTCCGCCAGGGCCAGGTCCGGGCGGGTGCGGATGAAGCCGTAGGCTTCTGCCACGTTCGAGGTGAGCATGCCTCGCCGGCGCAGCAGGTAGGCGGCGATCTCACCTGGCTTCTGCGCGGTGAGGAGCGTGTCACCGGTGGTCTCGGCGACGAGTCCGGAGAGCAGGTGGTCGCGCAGGTTCGCCCCGACCTCCGGGGCATGCGCGACCACCGCGATGCCGTGACGGCGGAGCTGCTCGGCGTCGCCGATGCCCGAGAGCATCAGCAGTTGGGGTGTGTTCACGGCACCGCCGCAGAGGATGGTCTCGTGGCCGGCCAGTGCCCGGCGTCGGCTGCCGCCCCGCAGGTACTCCACCCCGATTGCACGCCTGCCCTCGAACAGCACCTGGGTGGCGTGCGCACCGGTTCGAACGGTGAGGTTGCGCCGCTTGCGTGCGGGCTTGAGGTAGGCGTCGGCGGTGCTGACCCTGGAACCGCGATGCTGGGTGACCATGGTCTGGCTGAACCCGTCCGGCTGTGCGGCGTTCGCGGTCTCGACGTTCAGGCCCAGTTCGGCCGCAGCGGCGAGGAAGGCGCCGGTGTGGGCGCGCGGGCTGCGCTGCGGCTGCACGCGCACGGAACCACGCCGGCCGTGCGAGGCATCCGCGGGTCCGGAGATCCGCTCGACCTGCCGGAAGTAGGGCAGCAGTGACGCCCAGGACCAGTCCGGCCCGGCGACCTCGCCCCAGTGGTCGTAGTCTGCCGCGAAACCGCGCACCCACATCATGGCGTTCATCGACGATGAGCCGCCGAGCACCTTGCCGCGCGGCCAGTAGACGCTGCGGCCGCCGAGCGCAGGCTGCGGCACGGTGTCGTAGTTCCAGTCCAGGCCGGAGCGGAACAGCTGGGAGAAGGCCGCCGGGATGTGGATCTCCGCTTTTCGGTCGACCGGTCCGGCCTCCAGGAGCAGAACCGAGGACGTGCCGTCGGCGCTGAGACGCGCCGCGAGGGCGGAACCGGATGAACCTGCCCCCACGATTACGTAGTCGAACGTCTCGGTGGTCTCGCCCTCATGGTTCACAACAGCGCCTCGGCGGCCACGCGTGCTTCCGCAGCGCGCAGGTCCTTCCGCAGGATCTTCCCCGAGGACGACTTCGGGATCTGAGCGGTGAACTGCACCCGACGAACCTTTTTGTGCGGCGCCACCCGCCCGGTAATGAAGGCCATCACTTCGTCGCCGGTGAGCGCGGCCTCCGGCTGGAGCACCACAAAGGCTTTCGGGACCTCTTCGCCTGCGTCATCCAGCACCCCGATCACGGCGGCGTCGTAGATCAGCGGATGCCCGAGCAGTATCGCCTCGAGCTCGGCCGGGGCCACCTGATAGCCCTTGTACTTGATCAGTTCCTTGAGCCGGTCAACGATCGTCACGAAGCCCTCTGCGCTGACCGTGGCGATGTCGCCGGTGTGCAGGAATCCGTCGGTGTCGACGGTCTCGCGGGTGGCCTCGTCATTGCCGAGGTAGCCGAGCATGATGTTCGGGCCGCGGCAGAGCAGTTCGCCGGGCGCGCTGGTGCCCTCGGCCGGCTGGTGGATTTCGGCGCCGGTCTCCGGGTCGATCAGCTTGCACTCGATGTTCGGCAGGGTCAGTCCCACCGAGTCCAGGGGGACGTCCTCGCGGTCCAGCGGGATGGCGTGCGAGACGGGGCTCATCTCGCTCATCCCGTAGCCCTGCCGCACCCGGCAATTCAACCGTTCGGCCACGGCCGCGCCGAGGGTGTGGTTCAACGAGGCAGCACCGGAGAAGATGGTGTGCACGCTCGAGAGGTCGTACTCGTCGACCAGCGGATGCTTGGCCAGGGCCACCGCGATCGGCGGCGCGATGAAGACGTAGGTGGCCCGGTAGTCCTGAATGAAGCGCAGGAAATCGGGCAGATCGAACCGCGGCATCGTGACCAGTGCCGCCCGGCCGGCCAGCGCGATGTTCAGCAGCACCGTCATGCCGTAGATGTGGAAGAAGGGCAGCACGGCGAGCACCCGGTCGTCGGATTTTGCCCCGAGCCACGGCAGGGATTGGGCGACGTTCGCGACCAGGTTGCGGTGGGTGAGCATGACCCCCTTGGGGTGCCCGGTGGTGCCGGAGGAGAACGGCAGCACGGCCAGGTGGGTGGCCGGGTCGATGCTGATGGTCGGGGCGGGATGTCCCTCCCTCAGCAGGTCGGCCAGCGAGGCGTGGCCGGGCGCGCCGTCGAGCACGATCACCTGGTCGGCACCGAGACCGGCGCTCGCGGCGGCCTGGCGCGCCTGCGGCAGGAACGCTGACACCGTGAACAGCAGCCGCGCTCCGGAACCGCGCAACTGGGTGGCGATCTCCTCGACGGTGTAGAGCGCGTTGACGGTGGTGGCCGTGGCGCCGGCGCGCAGGATGCCGTGGAAGACCGCGGCGAAAGCAGGCACATTGGGCGAGTGCAGGGCGACGACGTCACCGGCGACGATGCCGCGGGCGACGAGGGCCCCCGCGACGCCGTTGATCTGCGCCAGTAACCCGCGGTAGCTGGTTTCGGTGCCGGACGGACCGTCGATGAGGGCGACCCGATCCAGGTCCGCCTCAAGGATCGTGCCGAACAGGTACTCGAACAGGCTGAGGTCGGGAATCTCGACATCGGGAATCGGACTGGTGAACACCACGGCTATCTCCTTTGATGGGTGGCAGGTGAAACAGGTCAGGCAGGGATTCAGGCGCGGAAGGCAGAAGCGAAGACACGGGGCATCCGCAGCCAGGACGGATGCGCGGCAAACTTCGTCAGCAGACGTCCGGTTGCGGCAGCGCTCCGGGACGTAACAAACCAGGGCGGCTTCGGGAAGAGGGCGAATTCACCATGCAACACCGAGTGGGGGAACGGGCGGAACGGACCGCTCACGACGGTGCGCTCCGGCGAGTCGATCAACAGGGCGTTGTGCACGATTCCGATCCCGCTCTGCACATCGTCGAGGGTATGCCCTGGGTAGGCACCCCATGGTGCGCCGGCGGTGAGGAACCCGAGGCCGGTCCAGGTGTTGATGGCGATGGTGCCGTAGCGCAGCCGGGCCACGGCTTCCCGGAATCCGGCGCCGAGGCTCGTGATCGTGCGCGGCTCCGCGATGATGTTGGCACCCAGGGTTCCGAGGAAGTCCCGGTTGACGGTCTCGACGGCTGCGTCCAGGAACGCGGCCCCGGTTCCGGGAAGCTCGATCACGCCAAGTACGGGGGAGAACGTCTCGGTCGACGTGATGGCCGACGGGTCTCCGGCCCCGACGACAATCAGGAGGCGACCGCCGTCACCGAGGCGCTCGGCGCCTGGGTACGCGACGACGGCGTCGTCCACGCGGCTGTCGCTGCCGGGGTACCAGGCCGGACGGGCCGGGGTGCGGCCGATCGCGGCCCGCAGCTCGACCAGGAACGCCTGCTTCTGCGGCCAGTCCCGGCTGAGGACCACGACCTGGCTAGCGATGCAGTTGTAGCCGCCGTTGTGCAGTCGCTGGGTGGCGACATGCTCCGCCTGGTAGCGCAGGTCCCGGCGGTTCCAGACACCAGGCAGCACGATGATGGGGGCGACGCCGCCCAGCTCGCTGGTGATGGGCTTGGACAGCAGTGCAGAACCGGCTGCCCGGCGTTCGGCGCCGACCGGGCCTGACCCGTAGACGACGACGTCGTGGGTGACCGCACTTCCCGTGATGTGTACGTGCACGATCTCAGGGTGGTGGGCCAGGTAACCGCCCAGGCTGCCGTCGCCGGTCAGGATGCGCAGCACGCCGAACTCGATCAGCGGGGCCAGGGCCGCCTCGTAGACGGGGAGCATGGCTGCGAGAACGGGATTCAACTTCAGAAGCACGACCCGGTTGTGGGCGATCAGCTCGTTGAGCACGTCGAGCGGGGGGATCGAGGTGATGTTGCCGGCCCCGAGCACAAGGCTGGCGCCCCCGGTGAGCTCCGGGTGCAGTTCGGCCAGGCCTGCCCGGGAACGCACGGTGTCGGCGGAGACGCCCGGCGGCATCCAGACCTCGGCACTGAAACCGTGGAGCAGGACCGCTTCGTAAGGCGTGTGCGGCAGCACCTGAACGGTGACCCGGCCGCCGGGAGCCTGCCCGAAACGAGCGCCGGCGAGCGGACTCGTGCCGCGGCTGATCCGGGTCAGGCTCTGCTGCAGCGTCGCGGTCGCCGTCAGCAGCGGGTACGGACCGGAGATCCACTCCTCGCCCACAAACGGGGAGTCGGTGTCGAGGCCCTTAATGCTGCTGGCGGTCGTGACCCAGACCTCGGCCTGCGCGGCGACCGCCGCGTGAACCTGGGCGAGCAGCGCCACCCGCTGGGGCAGAGTCGTGCGCGCCCAGCGCGCCTCGCCGGCGGTCAGCTCGGCGATCATCCGATCGGCGAGGGCGAAGTGCGTGGTCGTTGTCATCGGTCCCCTTTGTCTGTGATGAACGGTGCCAGTGCAGAACGGTCTCGTCACGGCGGTCGGCTGTTCTCTCGCACAATCCGGGGGAAGTTCGTCGTGTTCCCCGCCGGGTCTGCCCGTTCCCCCGAGACGCTGTCGTCGCGTGTTGGCTGGGTCAACTCTGTCCGGCGGCGGGAGAACGCGCCATAGGCGGCTGCCGCCAGTTCGGGGTGCATTCTTGTGCGGCGGCACAAGGAGGTCGGCGGCCGGTTCTAGGATTCAGAGATGACGGATCAGCAGGGAACGCTCGCCGGCGCCGAATCGGCGCAACTCTTCACCGGCCTGATCGACGCGGCTGACACCCTGACGGATGCCGTCTGTGCCCAGATCGTCGGCGCCGAGCAGGCGTACTCCGACACCGGTCTGCTCCCGTTCGAGCTGTTATGGTCCGTGGTCGGCGAAAACATCACGGCCCTCATCCATGCACTCGAGGTCGGTGAGGCAACCCTCGACGCGCCCCGGCGGGCCGGCCAGGTGAAAGCGGAGCACGGCATCCCAATGGCCAGCCTGCTGCACGCCTACCGGCTGGCCGGCCTGCAGATCTGGGAGGAGCTGGTCGCGCGTTCCGTGGCCTCACAACGGTTCGAGGCCCTGCTTCTGGTCTCTTCGGAGGTGTGGGGAATGATCGACACCTTCTCAAGCGCGGCCGCCGAGGCCTACCGGGAGGTGGTCGACGCGCAGGAGAGGCGCAACCGCCAGGCCAGGAGCCTGATGCTGCTCAGCCTGCTCGACGGCAATGTGACGCCGGCCGACGCCAGCCGGGCCCTGCGCGCGCTCGGCCTGCCGGAGCACAGCACGTTTCTCCTGGTGGCCGCGGAACTGAGCGGCTCGGGCTCGGCGTCCCTGCCGGGCATCGTGCAGACCCTCCGGGGAGCCGGGCTGGCCTCTGCGTGGACGGCGCTGCACGGTGACCAGGTCGGCATCCTCAGCGCTCCCCTGGGGCACGAAGTGGCCGCAGGCCTGGCCATTCTCGCTGCAGCGGCGACCACCAGGGTGGGGGTCAGTCGCCCCTTCACCGCGGTCAGCGGAGCCCCGGACGCCCTCCGGCAGGCACGGCTGGCGATCGGTTGCCTGCCGTCGGCGAATGTCGGCGCGCACGCCTACGGTGCCGCCCCGCTCGACCTGGTACTCGTCACCCAGCCGGACTACGCGGCCGAGTTGCAGGAATCCGTGTTCGGAGACCTGCTCGCCGCTCACGACGCCGACGTCTTGCTGGGCACCCTCGAGGCGTGGTTCGCCGCCGATGGTTCCACGACGGAGACCGGCCGCAGACTGCACTGCCACCGCAACACCGTTCTCTACCGCCTCGGCCGCATCACCGACCTGACCGGTCGTGCGCCGGCCCGGCCGATCGAGGCAGCCGAACTGTATGCGGGCTTGCGGGCGGTGCGGCTGGCGCGCTGAGCCGGTGTGGTGGTTGAGCGGGCCGGATCCCGATCCCGGCCGGCTCAGTCGAGGTCGTCGGGATCCTTGCCCGTGCGTTCGCCGCAGTCGAAGGCGGCGATGGCAGCCGTCTCGACCGGGTCGAGGCTGAAGTCGAACACGTCCAGGTTCTCCCGGATGCGCGACGGCGTCACCGACTTCGGAATCACCACCGTGCCCAGCTCGAGGTGCCAACGGATGACCACCTGTGCGGCGGACTTGCCGTATTTGGCGCCGATGGCGTCCAGGGTCTCGTTACTGATCGCGCGGCCGCGGGCCAGCGGCGACCACGCTTCGGTGCGGATGCCGTGGGCCGTGTCGTACGCGCGCACCTCGGACTGCTGCAGCCACGGGTGCAGCTCGACCTGGTTGATGGCCGGAACGACTTCCGTCTCGGCGAGCAGGCGGTCCAGGTGGTGGGGATGGAAGTTGGACACCCCGATCGAACGCGCCCGGCCGTCGGCGCGCAGCCTCTCGAGTACGCGGTAGGCCTCGACGTATCGGTCCTGGCGGGGCGCGGGCCAATGAATCAGGTATAGGTCGACGTAATCCAGGCCGAGTTTGGTCAGGCTCTTGTCGAAGGCGCGGAGGGTCTCGTCGGTGCCGTGGCGGTCATTCCAGACCTTGGTGGTGACGAAGACGTCCTCCCGCGGCAGGCCGGAGCGAGCGATCCCGTGGCCGACCCCGGTCTCGTTCTGGTAAAGCGCTGCCGTGTCCAGGTGACGGTAGCCGGCCTCGAGCGCGACCTGCACGGTGTCGGCGGCCGTGGCATCCGGCACCTTGTACACACCCAGACCGAGCTGGGGGATGAGATGTCCGTCGTTGAGTCGCAGCAGTGGTGAGAACGTCATCTCTCCATCTAACCTCTCCCGAACCTAGGAGACCTGCACCTGGATCGGGGCGGTGTCGGGGAGGGGGCTCGCGTCGCGACCGCGGAGGTCAGGGTGCCAGCGGCGGCCGAGTGCGGGGATGATCGTTCCGAGCGCCGCAAAGCCGGCCGCGATCAAGATGGCGGCCGTGGCACCGCTCTGGTCGATCATGAAACCGGCGATGGCAGAGCCCATGGCTGCCCCCATCAGTTGCCCGGTGCCGACCCAGCCGTAGGCCTCCGCCGTGTCGCTGAACTTGACGCTCGCGGACACGATTCCGAACAGAACAGCGAAGGCCGGTGCGATGCCGATGCCGGCCAGTAGCAGGGTGGCGGCGAGCCACCCGAAGCTGAGGTTGCCGATGGCGGCGAGGCTCAGGCCGACGGTGACGATCAGCATGCGTCCCGCGAGCGCCCACGGACCGATCGGAGCGTGCCCGAGGGCGAGGCCGCCGATCAGCGAGCCGGTTGCGAAGATGCCGAGCACCCAGCCGGAGTCCGAACTGCCGTGGCCGAACGCGGCTACCACGCCGGCCTCGACCGCGGCGCAGGCGGCCACCAGCATGAAGCCGACGATTGTGCTGAGCATGACCGCCGGGCGTTTGAGCACGACACCGAGCTTGCGGCGGCTGCGTGGGATGCGCACCCGGCCGACCTCGGGCAGCACCAGGAACCAGATGCCGCCGCCGATCAAGAAGACGGCGGCGAGCAGGATGCCGGCGACCGGGCTGACCTGGATGGCCACGAACGTGGCGATCACCGGGCCCATCACCCAGATGATCTCCTGGGCCGACGCGTCCAGCGAGAACAGTGGGGTGAGCTGGCGCGAGTTGACGATCTTCGGGTAGATGGTGCGCACGGCCGGCTGGATCGGCGGCGTGGACAGTCCGGCGACCAGTCCGATGGCCATCAGCGCCCAGATCGGCATGGCGACCAGGGCCATCGTGACAATGGAGGTCGCACACACGACGAGGGTGACCGTGATGACGGGGCGCATGCCCCAGCGGCCCATCAACCGGCTGGTGAGCGGCCCGGCGATGGCCTGGCCGATGCTCATGGCGCCGAGAACGAGGCCGGCGGCGCCGTAGGAGTCGTAGACCTGCTCGATATGGATCAGGAACGCGAGCGACAGCATTCCGAACGGGAAACGTGCCGTCAGTTGTGCGGCGATGACGCGAGCGACGCCCGGTGTCTTCAGAAGGGTCCAGTAGCTGCTCACTTACTCAAGTCTACGTCCGCCGAGGTAGCGTGAGCGCGTGCGAATACTCATCACGGCAGACGAGCTTGCGGCAATGCTGCAGGACCGAAACGACGTTCGGGTGCTGGACGTGCGCTGGCAGCTGGGTGGGCCACCCGGCCACGCCGAATACCTCGCCGGCCACATCCCCGGCGCCGCGTACGTCGACCTGGAGACCGAGCTCGCCGGCCACGGGGATGCGACCGACGGGCGGCATCCGTTACCGACCCGCGGTGCCCTGCAGGCCGCGGCTCGCCGCTGGGGTCTTGGCGACGGCGACACGGTCGTGGTCTACGACGATCTGGGCTCGATGTCGGCGGCCCGTGCCTGGTGGCTGCTGCGCCACGCCGGTCTGCGCGACGTGCTGCTGCTCGACGGGGCGCTCGCCGCCTGGCGTGCCGCCGGCCTGCCCGTCGCCACCGGTGCGGAGGTGATTCGTTCGGGCACCGTCAGCCTCTCCGACGGGGTTCTGCCGGTGCTCGACCCGGATGCCGCAGCTCGCCTGGCAAGCACCGGCGTTCTACTCGACGCCCGCGCCGCGGAGCGCTACCGCGGTGACATGGAACCGATCGACCCTCGGGCCGGCCATATCCCCGGGGCGATCAGCGCGCCCACCACCGGCAACCTCACCGCCGACGGACGGTTCCGACCGGCCGCCGAACTACGCGCCCGGTTCGAGGCGCTTGGAGTGCTG
The DNA here is from genome assembly GCA_038319305.1 of Actinomycetales bacterium. Taxonomy (GTDB): domain Bacteria; phylum Actinomycetota; class Actinomycetes; order Actinomycetales; family Microbacteriaceae; genus Cryobacterium. Next base: position 21,818 of record JBBQDC010000033.1, read on the forward strand.
GCGACCGGTCCCGTGGGCGTCTATTGCGGTTCCGGGGTCACCGCGTCCCACGAGGTGGCCGCGCTCACGATCGCCGGGTTCGAGCCGGCCCTCTACCCAGGGTCCTGGTCACAGTGGTCCAACCTGCCCGGCCGCCCGGTTGCGACCGGGCCGCAGGCGTGAAATCCGCGCGAAACACGCTCCCGGTCATACTGGAGCACGAGGATGTCTGCCCACGCACAGTTGGGCTGGCCCAAAACGTTATCTGCGCAAGGAATCGGCGTCCGTGAGCTGTTATATGCTCGCTTTTGTCGAATTCCGTTAACGGACCTCAAAGACGAACCAGAAACATCCGACAACCACGAAAAAGGTTTCGCAATGCGCGCACACTACCTGCTCCCGGCTTTCGCCGCCGTCACGGCACTCCTGCTCACCGGCTGCGTGGACAACTCCACTCCCTCCACAAACGGGTCATCCGACGGGGCGTCCGCCACCGACGTCACTGTCAACGACGCGGCGGCGGCGCTTCTCCCTGCCGAGATTGCGGATTCGGGCAAGCTCGTCATCGGCACCGACCCGACCTACGCGCCCAACGAATTCAAGAACGAAGCCGGCGAACCGATCGGTTGGGGCATCGAAATCGCGGAGGCTGTCGCAGCCACGCTCGGACTCAAGCCGGAGTTCCAGGTCGCAAAGTTCGACAACATCATTCCGAGCGTGACCGGCGGCAAAGCCGACATCGGCGTGTCCTCCTTCACCGACAACGTCGAGCGCGAGAAGCAGGTCGACTTCGTGAACTACTTCGTCGCCGGCATCCAGTGGGCCTCCGCCGCCGGTAAGGATGTCGATCCCGACAACGCGTGCGGGCTCAGGGTCGCCGTGCAGTCGACCACCTTCGAAGACACCGATGAGGTGCCGGCCAAGAGTGACGCCTGTGTCGCGGCCGGCAAGCCGCCGATCGACAAGCTGAAGTACGACACCCAGGACCAGGCCACCAACGCGGTCGTGCTGGGCCAGGCCGACGCCCTCAGTGCCGACTCTCCCGTGACCCTCTACGCGATCTCGAAGACCGAGGGCAAGCTACAGCTGGCCGGCGAGACCTTCGACGTGGCACCGTACGGCATCGTCGTGGCGAAAGACTCCGAACTGAGCAAGGCCGTCCAGGCTGCCCTTCAGGCGATGGTCGACGACGGAACCTACGGTGACATCCTCGAGGACTGGGGCGTGGCGGATGGTGCGATTGATCCGATCACGATCAACGCGGCTGCGAACGGTTAACCCGTGAGCACCACAACTACGCCGGCGGCGGGCGGGACACCCCTCGCGCCGGACGAACCGTCCCAATCGGTGCCGATCAAGGCCATCAAGCTGCGGCATCCCTTGCGGATGGTGTTCGCCATCCTGATCGTCGTCATCTTCGTCTCGATCGTCGTCGACGCCGCGGTCCGGCCGGCCTATGACTGGCCGGCCGTGGGCAAGTACCTCTTCGACCGGCGCATCTCCCAGGCGGCCGTCGTGACCCTGCAGCTGACCGTCTACTCCATGGTGATCGCGATCATCCTCGGGGTGATCCTGGCCGTGATGCGGCTCTCGCCGAACCCCGTGGTCAAGAGCCTGGCCTGGTTCTACCTCTGGGTCTTCCGCGGCACCCCGGTCTACGTGCAGTTGACCATCTGGGGTCTGATCTCGTTGATCTACTCCAGCATCGACATCGGCATCCCCTTCATGGACCCCTGGGTTTCCTTCTCGACCAACGCGGCGCTGAGCACATTCACCATCGCCATCATCGGGCTGGCCTTGAACGAGGCCGCCTACATGGCCGAAATCGTGCGCGCCGGTCTGCTTGCCGTGGACCGCGGCCAGGAAGAGGCCGCGACCGCGCTGGGAATGAGCTGGTCGCAGACCATGACGCGGGTGATCCTGCCGCAGTCGATGCGCGTGATCATCCCGCCGACGGGCAACGAGGTCATCTCGATGCTCAAGACCACGTCGCTCGTCACGGCCGTGCCGTTCAGCTTCGAGCTGTTCACCCGGTCGCGGGACATCTCCGCGGAGACGTTCAACCCGATCCCGCTTCTGATCGTGGCGTCGATCTGGTACCTCTTCTTCACGTCCATCCTGATGGTCGGCCAGTACTTCCTCGAGAAGCGGTTCGCCCGCGGCGTGGGTGACCGGCAGCCGGATCGCAAGGATGCCGTCGGCACCGGAACGGGAACCCTCACCGGGGTCGTCCCCGTCGTCGGTTCCGGGCAGCCGTCGGTGATCACACCGCCGAGCGAGAACGATCCACCAGCCAACCCCGGAGGCGTGAAATGACCGACGTGAACACGCAGGCCGGGACATCCGTCGCGATTCCGCCCATGGTGCTGGCCGAGCAGGTCTCGAAGAGCTTCGGCTCGAACGAGGTGCTCAAGAGCATCTCGCTCGAGGTGAAGCGCGGCGAGGTGATGTGCCTGGTCGGGCCCAGCGGGTCGGGCAAGTCCACGTTCCTGCGCTGCATCAACCACCTCGAGGTGCTCTCCGCCGGACGCCTCAGCGTCGACGGCGAGCTGATCGGTTACCGGGAGGCCAACGGCAAGCTCTATGAGATGGCACCCAAGGAAGCGGCCCGGCAGCGCCGGGACATCGGGATGGTGTTCCAGCGGTTCAACCTCTTTCCGCATATGACGGCGCTGCAGAACGTGATGGAGGCGCCGATCCGGGTGAAGGGTCTGCCGAAGGCCCAGGTGGAGCAGAGCGCGCTCGACCTTTTGGCTCGGGTAGGTCTGGCCGAACGCGCCAACTACTACCCGGCGCACCTCTCGGGCGGGCAGCAGCAGCGGGTGGCGATCGCCCGTGCCCTCGCGATGGAGCCCAAGCTGATGCTCTTCGACGAGCCGACCAGCGCGCTCGACCCGGAGCTCGTCGGCGAGGTGCTCGACGTGATGAAGGGTCTGGCCAAATCGGGCATGACCATGATCGTGGTCACCCACGAGATGGGCTTCGCCAAGGAGGTCGCCGACTCGCTCGTCTTCATGGACGGCGGTGTGGTCGTCGAGTCGGGTGACCCGGACGAGATCCTGACGAACCCGCAGCACCGGCGCACGCAGGCGTTCCTGTCGAAGGTGCTCTAGGAGCGTTGCTCTAGAAACGCACACACCGCACAGGGCCGCTGTCGCCGGGGGGGGGGGCAACACCCCCCGCGGGGGGGGGGGGGGCCCCCCCGCGCCCCCCGCCCTCCCCGCGGCTGGCGGGCCCCCCCCCCCCGCCCCCCCCCCCACACGCGGGGTGGGGCCCTCGCCCCCCCCCCCCGGGGGGTCCCCGCCCCCCCCCGGCGACAGCGGCCCTGTGCGGTGTGTGCGTTTCTAGAGCAACGCTCCT
>JBBQDC010000034.1:0-25007 GCA_038319305.1 Actinomycetales bacterium
CGCTGCATGTCAGATAGCCCGGCCGCGGCGTCACCCTACGAGGTGCTGGGCGTCAGCCCGTCGGTGAGTGACGACGAACTTCGCCGTGCCTACCGTCGACTGCTGCGCCACACGCATCCGGATGTCGGCGGCGACGCCGCCGCCTTCCACACTGTTCAGAGCGCGTGGGAACGAGTTGGCACCCCGGAGGGCCGGGCCGACTACGACCGTCGACGGTATCCGGACGCCGCCGCCGAGCCGGAGCGCCCCGCCTACGCGTCCGGGGCGGGCCGAGGACAGGCAACCCCGTCCGGGCCGAGTGCGCGCATGTACGGCCATCCGGGTGGCCAGGCGCGCCAGCGCTACCTCGATCTCCTGCGGGAATGGGTCGGCCGCGGTCGCACAATCGACGACCCGTTTGATCCCGCGCTGATCCGTTCTGCGCCACGGGAAATCCGGCATTGGCTGGGGAAGGCCCTGGCCGAGGAATCAACGGCGCAGCTCGTCTCCGCGCTCGGCATCGGGTTCACAGCCTGGCACGACGTGAGTGCCGGCGCGCATCGCGACAAGGTCGATCACGTCGTGCTCGGCCCGGCCGGACTGTTCGCGGTCCTGTCCGAGGACTGGGGTGGGCCGGTGCAGCTGCGCCGCGGCGAACTCGTCGGCGACGCCCTCGGTTCCGATGATCGTCCGATCGAAGACGTCGAGGGTGCCGTGCGGGCACTGGCGAAGTCACTCCGGGTGCGATTCACCGCCGTGCTGATCGTGCTGCCCGACGATGCCCTGACAGACCCGTTGACCGTCCCCGGCCGTGGCCGGCGCCCGACCGTGATCACCCTGCCTCGGTCACGCCTGGTCAGCGTGCTCCGGAGTGGGCTGCCGGGGATGGACCGTGGCAGTTTCGAGAAGGTGTTCGAGCTGAGAAGCCGTCTGCAGGACGGCATCCGCTTCAGTTCGGACTAGCCGTTTGGCACAGTCCCAGCTTGTCGACCCAGGAGTGGAGGAATTTCGCCCCGGCCGCATCGTGGATCAGGGACCCCTCCACGATCACGGGGTAGGGCCGCTCGAGGATGCCGTCCGACGGCCGCACGTCCACATGCGAGACGTCGTAGCCGGCGGCATGCAGGTGGTCGGCCATCAGGTAGTCGCTGCGGGAGTCGCCGACCGAGCGCCAGACGCGGGGGAGTGCGCCCGATTCGGAGAAGAAGGCCAGCGCCCGTTGGGCGCCGCGGTCTTTGTCGAGGGTGACCGACTCGATGTCGGTCGAGATGATCGTCGGGTCGATCCGGAATCCCACGGTGCCGGTCTGGTCCGGAATCACGCGATCACCAAAACGGATGCCGAGCCCGAGTTCCACCATCACCGCAAACGCGGCCTCGTTGAACTCGACCGCGGCGGCCTGGTACCGGCCGTGGTCGGCATCCGTACGCTGCTCGACCGAGACCATCGCCTGCTTGGTCTCGTCGAAGAACATCGTGTCGCTGAACCTGTCGGCCACGAGGTTGCGCAGCAGGTCGACGGCGGCGGCCGGGAGGGCCACGCTGTCATCGACGACGATCTCGCCCATCCCCGCGGCCGTGATGGGGAACCACACGGCCCCCTTCTCGCAGACTCCGTACATCCGCATCGACTCGGGCAGACCTGCCTCGCGGAGGGGCGCCACGACCTGTTCGCGGATGAACGTTGACGACCGCCCGGTGATAAACGCGATCGGAACGTTGGCTCCGGCCAGACTGATCAGGTCCGTGACGATGCTGGGCGTGGCGATGGTTCGGGTCACCGGGCTGGCGATCGGCCCGTCAACGTCGAGCAGCAGGCCAAGAGGTGAGAGGGTATCGCGCATACCTCAGTGTTTCACGGGCACGCCCCTCGGCGGAGTCAGTGGGCTTCGATCGTCACCTTCCCGTTGGTGGTCACCGCGGTGATGGAACGCCGGGAGGAGGGATCGCTGGGGACCGACCTGGTGTCGATATCGCCGTTGGTCGTGCGGGCATCCACCCGGTAGCTCGCCCCGTCGTCCGGCAGCCGAACCGTGATCGCACCATTGGTGCTCCGGGCCTGGGCAAACGACGGCGGGTCGAGAAAGGCGAGTTCGACGCGACCATTGGTGGTCGTGGCCGCCACCCGTCGCGAGCCGGAGTCGCGCACCTCGATTGCCCCGTTGGCCGTCCGCAGCTCCAGGTCGCCCCGACTGCCCTCGGTCAGGATGGCACCGTTCGTCGTCTCAAGGTCGAGAGCCCCAATCAGGCCTGTCGCGGAGATCCGGCCGTTCTGGGCGACGACGTTCAGCGGCAACGTGGCAGGGAGGCGCACTGTCAGATCAACCGAGCAGAAACCGAGCCACTGGCTGGGACAGCCGCCGGAGATCGTCGTGACGCCGCCGGACGTGGTGACTTTGAGCGTGGGCGCCCTGCCCAAGTGAGTTCCGCGCACGTCGACGTGCACCTGATCGTCCGGGCTGGGTCGCAGGGCGACGGATGCGTTGGAAACCGTGGCGAGCACCTGGGTGCCGGCGTCAACGGCGGCGGTGTCGGCGTACGCTCCACCCAGGCTGCCTCCACGCAGGACGCTCACGATCGTGACCAGGCCGACCACGAGCCCGATGGCGACCACGGACAGTGTCACGATGAGCGCACTGCGGCTGCCCGGGGACATCCGTGTGCCCGTCGGCGAAGGGTCAGGCGCCCGCGGCTGTTGCTGCGGGGGGAACGGTGTCTCGGTCAACGCAGGCCTCCAAACGGTCGAGCGGCGAGGTGAGCTTCCTTGCCGACGAGGATACCCGGACGGCCGGGCACGTCATCGCGCGCCCTCAAATCTCACTGTGCCGGTCGGGCCGGGGAGCGCCTATTCTTGATTGAGATGATTACGCGACGAATGGCTGCCCTGCGCCTTGATATCCCGCTCGAAATGGCGCAGCGCCACGAACTTCCTTCTCGGATGTCGGAGGCCGAACTTGCCGAGATTGAGCGCAACCCGCCGGCGTGGCTCGTGCAGTCGCGGGCCAACCGCACCGGCAAGAAGCCGGTTTGGGTAGAGTTACGCTGCGATGTCTGCGGTTTCTCCGAGGCCGCGCGTCCCAAGAAATGGTGGCCCACATTCACCTATCTGACGTGCGATTACCACAGCGCCGAGGATCTTCCGGATGTCGCCGCCGGTCTCAGCCGCACCGAGGTCGACGGCATCGGCAACGCCTTCATCGGCATCGTCGACGAGGCACCCTAGCCTGTCGCGCGTGGGCCTCCGGAGGGCGGGGAGGTCCGCCCTGCCCTCCGGGTTCTCCGGGCTAGATGAAGAGAGTCGTTGTCGACTCTGATGCTTCGCCGAGGAAGGTGGCGACTCCGCCGAGTTCCACGCCCGTCATCAGGTCCGACTCGGCGATGCCGAGCAGGTCCATGGTCATGGTGCAGGCGATGAGGCGGGCGCCGCCGGCCTGGGCCGACTGGATGAGTTCCGGCAGGGAGGCCACCGAGTTGTCCTTCATGACCTTTTTGATCAGTGCTGCCCCGGCACCGAGCATGTTCATCTGGGAAAGCGGCATGCTGCCCGCTCCCGAGGGCATCATCGTGGCGAACATCTTGTCGATCATCTTGCGTTCTCGCTTGGGTGGGTCGGTGCGACGCAGGGAGTTGAGACCCCAGAAGGTGAAGAACATCGACACCTCTTCGCCCATGGCGATCGCGCCATTGGCGATGATGAACGCCGCCAGCACCTTGTCGAGGTCGCCGGAGAAGACGACGAACGAGGTCTTCCCTGGCTTGTTCTCGGCCGATGCGGCTGCCGCGTTGACGTTCGGGCCTGCGTCGCCGCCCTTCCGCATGGTGGCGACGTAGCCGGGGCCCTCTGGTTCGATGGCGAGTAGTTGGTGGCCGTTGCGCCGGGCCCAGGCCGGGGCGTCGTTGGCGAAGCCGGGGTCAGAAACGTGAACGACGATCTCATCGCCCTCGCGCAGGGAACGCATGTTTTCGGACAGTTTCATGATCGGCCCGGGGCAGGCCAGTCCCGAACAGTCGAGGTCGACTTGCACACCCGTGCCCTGAGCCAGGGCTGCTGACTTCGCCGCGGCCGCCTGGATATCAACCGCCTCGGCATAGGCGGTCATCGGCAACGGTGGTTCGTCGTTGTCCGGTTTCACCTCGTGCCAGGAGCGGAAGGTGTCCGATCCGCCCGACAAAGTGGCGACATCCGTGAAGCCCCGCTGCACGAGTGCCCGGTAGCCCAGGTAGCTGCGGAAACCCACCGCGCAGTAGAGCCGCAGAGGAACGGCCCGGTCCCAGTCTGCGGATGCCTCGCGAATGGTGCCCAGCGGCACGTTCTCGGCGCCGGGAAGGTGCCAGATAGAGAACTCTTCGGGCGTGCGCACGTCGATCAGGCGTGCCCCGGCCGTCGCGGCCGGGTAGTCCTGGGCGTACCAGAGCGTGAGGTCGCCGCGGAGGACGTTGCTGGCGACGAATCCAGCCATGTTGACGGGGTCCTTCGCGGATCCGAACGGTGGGGCATAGGCGAGCTCGAGTTCCTCGAGGTCATAGACGGTCAGCCCGGCCCTCAGCGCGGTCGCCATCACGTCGAGGCGTTTGTCGACTCCGTCGAAGCCCGCCGCCTGCGCGCCGAGGATGCGGCCTGTGTCGGGCGCACAAAGAACCTTCAGCTGCATCATGGCAGTGCCGGGGTAGTAGCCGGCGTGCCCGGAAGGGTGCACGTGCACGGCGAGGTACGGCAGCCCGGCGGCGAGCAGTTGGCGCTCGGTCGCGCCGGTTCCGCCGGCGACCATGTCGAAGATCTTGACGATTGACGTGCCCTGGGTGGACTTGTATTCGGTGGTGCGGCCGCAGATGTTCTCCGCCGCTACTCTGGCCTCGCGATTGGCCGGTCCGGCCAAGGGCGCCAGCCACAGACCGGGGAGCACCGTGTGCGGGGTCTCGACCGAGTCTCCGGCCGCCCAGATGTGCGGGTCGGAGGTCTGCATGTGGGTGTCGACCGTGATGCCGCCGCGCGGCCCGATCTCCAGTCCGGCGTCCCTGGCCAGGCTCGTGTTGGGCCGTACGCCGGCCGAGAGGATGACGAGGTCCGCTTCCAGCACGCTCCCGTCGGTCAGCTCGACGTTGAGCCCCCCACCCGTGCGAGCAGTGAAGGCCGCTGCCGCGGTCGAGAGGTGCAGGGTGATGCCCCGGCTTCGGAGGTGCTGCTCGACGGGAACGGACAGTTCGTGGTCGAGCGGTGTCAGGATCTGGTTACTCATCTCGACGACGTCCACGAGCGCGCCGCGGTGTTTGAGGTTCTCTGCCATCTCCAGTCCGATGTAGCCGGCCCCGATCACGACGGTGCGCACGGGGCCGCGGGCGCCCGTGGCGGCCTGGGCGAGTGCGGCATCCAGTTGAGCCTTAATAGAATCCATATCGCCGATCCGGCGCAGAACATGCACTCCGGCCAGGTCGATGCCCGGCAGGGGAGGGCGCAACGGCTCGGCGCCGGGGCATAACGCCAAGGCATCGTAATTTTCGACGTATTCACGACCGCCATCAACCTCGCGGATCGTCACGGTGCGCTCGATCCGGTCGATTCCGGTCACCTCATGGCCGACGCGCACGTCGATGTCGAGGGATTCGCGCAGGCTCTCCGGCGTCTGTAAGAGGAGTCGACTGCGATCCGTGATCACCTCGCCCACATGGTAGGGCAGTCCGCAGTTGGCGAACGAGACATGGTGTCCCCGTTCGAGAACCACGATCTCAGCGAATTCGTCCAGACGACGGGCCCGGGCGGCGACGGAAGCGCCGGCTGCGACTCCACCAACGACGACGATTTTCATGGAAGTGCCTTTAGGTGGCCGGGACAGCGATCAGGCCAGCCCGGCAGATACCCCCACGGGTATGCGGGGCATGCTTCCGATCGTACACCTCGTACTGCGTGTCCCCGGCACCGCCGAGCGTCCGAAAAAATGCGGCCAGTCGGCACTCGGTGGAGTAATTTGGCGGTAGCCGCCAGAGACCGGAGGACGCCTGACCATGCTGCGCACCCTAGGTGTTTTCGTCGCCCGTCACCGGTTCACCTCCCTGCTGATCTGGGCGCTCACGATCATCGCCTGCGTAGCGACAGCACTATTTGGAGTGACGGGGGAGAGCCTCTTTCAACGCCTCTCCAGCGCCGGACCCACCGTCGAGGGTGAGGCTCGGGAGGCCGCAGACCTGCTGCAGGGAGACGCAGGCAAAGATACAGAGTCCCTGTCCCTGCTCATCCACGGTGTCGACCGCTCCTCCTCGGAGCTGGCACAGATTCTCACGGTAACCACGACTGACCTGGCCGAGATCGACGGAGTGACCGGCATCGCCAATCCGCTCGTCATTCCACCACTCCCAAACGACGAGCCAAACCCGGCTACGGTGCCTCTCCTGTCTCTCGACGGCACCGGACTACTGCTGAATGTGAAGATGGAGACCCCCGGTGGTGACCTCAGTGATGAGCTTCTGATAGCGGTGGAGGAGCGGTTGGGCCTGGCGGCCGACGAGGTTCGGCAGCTCCAGCCGGACGCCGTGGTGGAGGTCGGCGGGACCCCGCTCCTGGTGGAATCCCTGGTGGCGGTCGCCGAGGCCGACTTGCAGAAGGGCGAGCTGATCGCGTTGCCGATCGCCCTGCTTGTCATGCTCCTCATCTTCGGTGGTTTCCTGGCAGCCGGCATCCCCTTGATCGGCGCCCTGGCCTCTATCGCCGGGGCTCTCGGGGCGCTCTTCCTGTTCAGCTACCTGTTGGAGATCGACACCACGGTGCTCAACGTCATCACCGTGATCGGGCTGGGGCTCTCCATCGATTATGGGCTTCTGATCGTCAGCCGGTTCCGGGAGGAGTTCCGGGCGCTCGTGGAACGGGTCGGCGTCAGCGACACGGGCCGGGACCGGCACGAACTGATGCTGCAGGCCGTCGGCATCACGGTCGACACGGCCGGCCGCACAGTGCTCTACTCCGGTCTGACCTTCGCCATCGCCACGGTGGGCCTGCTGGTCTTCGAACCGACGATCATCCGTGCCATCGCCATCGGAGCGGTCTCCGTTGTGCTGATCGCCATCCTGACGGCGCTCGTACTCGTGCCGGCTCTGCTCGGGTACGTCGGCGAACGCCTGTTGAAGCCTGGAGTGCTGACCCGCGTCCCCGGGCTGGGACCTCTCCTGACCCGTTTCGGCGACGTCGCTCCCCAGGAGGGCGTCTTCTCCAAGCTGACCCGTCAGGTGCAGCGGGCGCCCGCGCTCGTGGCTCTGGTCGGCATCGCGGTGCTCCTCCTGCTGGGCAGCCCTGCGCTGAACATCAACGTGTCCAGTGGAGGTGCCGACGCCATCCCGAAGGCCTCGACCCAGTATGGGTTCGTCACGGCGCTGAACGACCACTTCCCTCTCGCCACGGCACCTCTGGTGCAACTCGTCTCGAACACCGAGGAGGCATCCTTTGCGGCGTGGGCCGCCGAGGTGGCGACACTGCCTAACGTCACGGGCACGACACCGCCGGCCGAGGTGAACGGGTACTGGGTGTCACGCGTCAGCGTCGACCAGAACGAGGGTCCTTCCGTGGTGCGGGAGATCCGGGACGACCGCCCCGGCTTCGAACACTGGGTCGGTGGCACGGATGCAGCGTCGGTCGACTACGTCGACTCGCTCGTGGCCGGTGCGCCCTTGGCGGCCCTGATCATCGCCGTGGCCACGTTCCTGCTGCTCTTCCTGATGACCGGTTCCGTGGTCATCCCGCTCACCGCCCTGGTGATCAGCGTCATCTCGCTCGGCGCCTCCGTGGGCATCCTGGTCTGGGGATTCCAGGAGGGCAATCTCGCCGGGCTGCTGAACTTCGATGCGGACACGATCGCCGGGGTGGACCCTCTGGTCCTGACCCTCGTGCTCACCTTCGGCTTCGGCCTGGCCATGGACTACGAGATGTTCCTGCTCGCCCGGATCAAGGAGCATTACGAACAGGGCGAGAGCACGCGCCTCTCGATCGAGACGGGTTTGCAGAGTTCAGGCCGGATCATCTCGTCCGCGGCACTGATCATCGTGATCGTCTTCGCCGGGTTTGCCACCGGCAACCTGCTGCAGATGAAGCAGATCGGCGTAGCCCTGGCCGTGGCCGTGCTTTTGGACGCGACTCTCGTGCGCACCATCGTCGTGCCCGCTGTGATGACCGCGCTCGAGAAGGGGCTCTGGTGGGCGCCCAGATGGATGCACCCGATCCATGCCCGCTTCGGGATGCGGGAGTAGCGGCGGCCAGACCGAGGGTGCTGAGCCGGGGCTGTCGAGGAGGCGTCTGGCGGCGCGGTACTGAGTCCAGGTGAACACCCCAACTGCCGCTCCCGCTCCGATTGTTGAGATCAGGCCGACGACGGTGAACCGAGCCCCGGCGATGAGCAGCAGCGCGAGCGTCCCGGCAGCCCAGCCGGAGTCCAGTGCTGCGATCGTCTTTCCCGCTGACGGTGATGTTCCGCGGCCCGCGATTCCCGCGATTCCCGCGATGACGGTGGAGAACGCCAGTAGTCCTACTCCCAGAAGCACGAAGAGCTCGGTGCTCGCGCCGCCGAACTGCCCTGACCAGTAGTTGGAGAGAGCGGCCAGGGTTATCCCACAAAGAGCCGAGAATGCCGAGTTGGCAGTCACTAGTCGATCGAGCGCCGTCGGCGCGCGACGAGATCGCCGCATCCGCTTCGCGGTGCTCACCTCACCGGTCTCGGCGTACACCGTGAGATCCTTGCTGGTGCGTCTCGCGAACATTCCCAGATAGACGCCGACGACAGGGCTGAGAAAACGTGCTCGTCTCGACATGTCGACTTGTGCATCCATCGTGAAGACCGAGCAGTGGTGGCCATCGTCTGTTACCGACCAGGTGTTGATCACCGTGTCGACGATGGAGGGCATTCCGCTGGACGCGCGCTACGACAACTGGAACAACGATGGTCATAGCTGAGGATCTCCTCGGTGAGGTGGTCGAACCTGGCCTCCGCGATGGTGCAAGCCCTGCCCGTGAACGGGGCTCCGTCGTGTCGCCCCTCACCGTCAACCGTCGACTCGGCGACCACCGTTGCCCACTCGCTGACGTGACCGAATAACGGGCCGACAATGTGCCTGACCCTGTCAGCCCCAGCATTGATGGGGATGCTCCTTTCGACTCGCATGGTGCTCCGTTCGGTGATGAGAATCGTGAGCTTCAGCACATCGTTTCCGGGCGCGCAAAACGATTCCCTCAGAGGTAATGGTTCGTCAGAGCATCGTGTGTCACGGTGACGGCGTGAGCCAGCCGACCCAAACTGTGACTCCGTTCGGAGCAGCACTGCGTCACTCGCGCACAGCGCCCGGGCTCAGTCAGCTTGCTCTCTCCAGTGCGGTGGGAACGCCCTCGAGGCATGTGTCATTCCGGGAGACGGGGCGCTCACGGCCCAGTCGAGAGATGGTGGAGCGTATTTCGGAGGCGCTGCAGTTACCCCTGCGTGAGCGCAACAGGCTGCATGTCGCGGCCGGCCTGGCACCGGCGTATCCGAACGAGGTGCTGGACTCAGCCGAATTGGCGGTATTGCGGTCGGTGATTGATCGACTTCTGGCGAAACCTCATCACGAACTGGGACGACCTCGCCTGGCCGGGGATCAGCCGCCTCCAGGCGGATGCGGCACGATTCCCCTCTGACGAGGTACTGGCATCTCTCGTCGTGCTCGCAATGACACAGGCCAAAGGTGCGCGAAAAATTGTCGCGGGATCTTCTGACCGTGTTCTGTGCCCAATCTTCAGACTTGGTGAGGAGACCGTTCGAACGGTCTCCGTCGTCGCGCAATTCGGATCTCCTCGTGACGTGACGCTGGAAGAGCTGCGCACCGAACTCTTTTATCCTGCCGATGTTGCTGCCGATGAATACTTCCACCGCGTCGCGTCGGAGCGTTAGGGGAGAGAGCGACGCAACGCCGGCTGGTCGGATCCCTCGATCGGCAGAGCCGGCCCGTCCAGGTCGTCGTGGTGGATCCGGTCTGCCAGTCTGCCCAGCGGCTCGCCGCTGCCGCCCCACTGCGCGGCGATGATCTCCGCGGCTATGGACACAGCCGTTTCTTCCGGCGTTCGGGAGCCGAGGTCCAGCCCGATGGGGCTGTGCAGCCTGCCTAGGTCTGCCTCGTCCAGTCCCACCTCGCGGAGCCGGGTGAGTCTGTCCTCGTGAGTACGCCGCGAACCCATCGCTCCGATGTAGGCAAACGGGCCGCGGGTCAGGGCCACCTCAAGGAGCGGCACGTCGAACTTCGGGTCGTGGGTGAGCACACAGACCACGGTGCGCTCGTCCACAAGGCCCGCCTTGACCTGCTCGCTCAGGTAGCGGTGCGGCCACCCGACGATGACCTCGTCGGCCTCGGGGAACCTGGCCGGCGTGGCGAAGACCTCCCGGGCGTCGCATACGGTGACGCGGTAGCCGAGGAAGGAGGCCAGCCGGGCCAGAGCGGCGGCGAAATCGATGGCGCCGAACACCAGCATCCGTGGGCGCGGGGCGAAGCTGTTGACGAAGACCCGCATCCCCTCCCCGCGTCGTTCGCCGTCCGTGCCGTAGGTGAGGGTGCTGTTCCGACCGGCGAAGAGAAGCCCGCGGGCGTCGTCGCTGATGGCCCGGTTGGCCCGCTCGGAGCCCAGATCGCCGTCGAAGCCCTGCGGACGGATGATCAGGTGCCGGCCCAGCCGGCTCGGATCGGGGTGCTCGATCACGGTCGCAACCCCCACCGGAACCGACTCCGCGATGTCCTGCTGTACCGCGGCCAGTTCCGGGAAGCTCACCCTGCTGACGGGCTCGATGAAGACGTCGAGGATGCCGCCGCAGGTGAGACCTACGGAGAAGGCGTCATCGTCGCTGATGCCGTAGCGCACGAGCACCGGCCGCCCATCCTCGATGACCTGGGCCGCGAGGTCGTAGACGGCACCCTCGACACAACCACCGGAGACCGAGCCGACCACCTCACCCCCCGCGGTGACCAGCATCGACGCTCCCGCCGGCCGAGGGGCGGACTGGAAGGTGCGCACGACGGTTGCCAGGCCGGCGACGCCGCCGGTCTGCCATCCCGTCAGCAACGGACTCAGAACCTCACGCACAGTTGGTGGCCTTTCCGGTTTCGCTCATTCGGGCCTACCGGCCGCCCGCGCGGCGGCCGATGCGATAGGCCACGAACGCCACTGCGGCGAGCACTCCGAGGAGCTTGGGTAGGCTGCTGAGCTGGTCCATGACTATACCTCTGGCCAGATCAAGGGCGTTCAGGCTGGTCTCGGCGGCCGGCTGCGGCGCGCGGGGTGCCGGTGCCGTCGCCGTCGCCGTCGAGTCGGTCCTGGCCGTCGGTGCGGCTGCCGGAGGTTCCTCCCCGGTCTCCACCGCGGCGCCCGTCTCTGCGCCCGTCTCAGTGGACTGCCCTGCCGCCGCTTCCGGAGCCGGACTCGTGACCATGGCCTGCAGGTTCTCGGAGAAAAGGGCCATCATCTGATCCGTGACGCTGCCGATGATGCTGCGCCCCATCGCGGCCACCTTGCCTGAGAGCGCCACGTCGGCACTGACCGTGCCCTGCGTCTGGCCCTCCGCCTCGACGAGGGTGAGTGTGGCCGTTCCCTGCGCCGTCCCTTGGCCGCGGGTCTCCTGCGCACGCCCCTCGAACACCGCGCGGTGCATGCTCGCATCCCGTTCCAGAACGGTCATCTGCCCCTTGTACTGCATGGTCACCGGACCCAGTTTCACTTTCATTCCGACCTGATAGGCGTCGTCCGAAAGCTTGTTCAGCACCTGTGCCCCCGGCACGCAGCCGGCGACGCGTTCGAAGTCCATCAGAGTCTTCCACACCTCGTCGATCGGTGCGACGACGGAGAAGGTGCTGTTGATTTCCATTATCGGGTCCTCATATTCTCGTGTGTGTCCGAACGGTCGGCGCGAATCGCCGCCGCCACTTCAGCCAGGGCCGCATAGCTGTGCCCACTGATGAACGCGTCCACAAAGGGCAACGCGGCCGCCATGCCGCCCACCACCGGCTGGTAGTCCAGGGCGACCTTCCTTGGGTTGACCCAGATGATGCGGTAGGCCAGGCGCTGGAGACGGGCCATCTCAGTGCGCACCGATTCCGGGGCGTCCAGTGCCCACCCGTCGGAGATGATCACGATGACCGCCCCGCGGGCGAGACCGCGGCGACCCCAGGCATCCACGAAATGACGGATGCTCTCCGCCAGCCGCGTGCCGCCCGCCCAGTCCTCCGTGCTGGCGGCGGCTCGGGCCAGAGCCTGGTCCGGGTCGCGCACCATAAGTTGACGGGTCAGCCGGGTCAATCCGGTTGAGAAGATGAAGGCTTCCGCCTCAGCCCCGGAGACCGCGCCCTGCAGGAGCGACAGGAAAACCCGCGTGTACGGCTCCATCGACCCGGACACATCGCACAAGAGAACCAGGCGACGCAGTCGCGTGCGCCGGCGCTTGTAGACCAGTCGCACCGGTTCCCCGCCGGTACGGTGGGCCGCCCGGACCGTTCGACGCAGGTCGAGCCTCGGGGCGCTCCGGGCGGCCTTCCGTGTGCGGCGGCTGACGCGTTCCGGCGTGGCGAGGGCGATCCGGCGCACCAGCCGTCGCATCTGGGCGACCTCGTCCGGGGCCAGGTCGGCAAAGGACATCTGGTGCAGACGCTGCTCGGCAGCCGCCGTCATCAGGATCGTTTCCCGCTCCGGCGCGTCCGCGTCGGCGGAGCCGTCCCCGGCTGGAGCCAGGGCCGGCGGCTGGGAATTCAACCTCTGGTCCGCCGGACTCTCCGGCCGGTGGTCAGCCGCGGTCGGCCGGGTGCTTGGTTCGGAACCAATCGACGGCGGAGCGTTCTGGTCGCCGCGAAAGTCGGCCGGGTCTAGTGTTCCGGTGAACACGGCGTCGAAGACCGCGTCGAACACGGGCACCTGGTCCCGGGATGAGACCAGAACCACCCGGCACGTCCAGTACAGCGGGTCGCGCTCGTGGGGCGGAACCAGACGAAGGGCCTCCGCCAGCCGGGCGGCACGGTCGGGAGAACTCGGGAGGCCCGCCCGGCGCAGGGCCGTACTGAACCCGACGGCCAGTGCGGCCGCTTCGACGCTGCTTGGGTCAACCATGTTCGCCGCCCACCAGCCACGCGGCACCCTGGCCAACGGCCAGATCGAGGTCGTCGCGGTTCTTCAGAATCGACCCCCAGGTCTGATCCACACCATGGGGGTCGAGCTGGTCGACACCGAGCACGGTCAGAGCCGACACCCAGTCGATGGCCTCGGAGATGCCGGGCGGCTTCGCCAGGTCCAACGAGCGTAACCGCGTGATCGCCGTGGCGGCCTGCAGGGCGATGCGTTCGGCGCTGTCCGGCACCCGTCGGCGCACGATCTCGGCGATCCGCTGCGGCGTGGGGTAGTCGATCCAGTGATACAGGCACCGCCGGGTCAGGGCGTCGTGCAGGTCGCGGGTGCGGTTGGAGGTCAGGATCACGATCGGTGGATGTGTGGCCCGCACGGTGCCCAGTTCCGGGATCGTCACGGCCGCCTCGGCCAGCAGCTCGAAGGTGAAGGCCTCGAATTCGGCATCCGCCCGGTCGATCTCGTCGAGGAGAAGCACCGCCGGCCGAGGTCCGCGGTGCTCGATCGCCTGCAGCAGAGGGCGACGCAGCAGATAACCCGGGCCGAACAGCTCTGCTTCGGGCAGGTCGACCTGGCGGGCCTCGGCCAGGCGAATTCCCAGCAGTTGACGCGGGTAGTTCCATTCGTAGAGTGCCTCGCCCGCATCGATGCCCTCGTAGCACTGCAGTCGGAATAGAGGAGTGTCGAGCACCCGGGCCAACGCCTTGGCGGCTTCGGTCTTGCCGACGCCGGGTTCACCCTCGAGCAGGATTGGCTGCGGGAGGCGAACGGCCAGGAACAAAGCGGTGGCGAGGCCTTCATCGGCCAGGTAGTCGACCTTGTCCAGGGCGCCGAGCAGCGCGGGCACGTCGGGGATCATCCGGCGAACGTCGTCCTCGGCTCCCGCCCGAGCCGCGCTGGTCACTGTGGCTGTCCCAACTGGGCCTGTCCCCATTGCGCCTGTCCCAATCCGGCGAGCGCCCGCTCGTAGTCCGCCTCGGTGTCGATGTCCTGGGGGATCGGGCCTGCCACGACGACCTCGGACACCTCCGCGGCGCGCTGCTCGAGGAGCTTCCAGACCGCCTTGTCGCCGTGGAGTGCGGCCAGGTCCGGCAGCACCGATCGGTCGAAGGCGAACGGATGCCCCACTCCGTTGTCGTAGCGGCACACGGCGAGGTGCGCGTCACCCCGGCCGTCCAGCAGACGGCGCACGGCTCCCGGGCTCACGCCGGGCTGGTCGCCGAGCAGGAGAACCAGCACGTCGGTGTCCGGGTGCAGTGCCGGGATAGCGGCCGCGATCGACGAGGAGCAGCCGGCACTGAACGCAGGATTACCAACCACGTCGCAGCCGCGGGTGTCAACACTCTGGCGCACGGCGGTCTCCGCACCACCAAGGGCCAGCACGATCTGGTCGAAGCCGCTGGCGCGGGCGGTGGCGAGTACGGCATCGAGGAGCACCCCGTCACCGTAGGGGAGAAGCTGCTTGGGTCGGCCCATCCGGCGTGACGCCCCCGCGGCCAGGACGAGCCCGGCGATGCGCTGTTCAGGAGACGATGCCATACCGCTCCGGATCGGCGAGGAAACTGCGGCGGCAGGACTCGGAACAGAAGTAGACGGTTTGCCCATCGCGCTCGACCTGCAGCGCCGCGTCCCCGATGACGACCGACATTCCGCACACCGGGTCGACCGCGACTGCAACTGGGGCGGGCACCTCGTCCGACGGCAGCACGGACCTCTCCGCAACGAGTTGCGCCAAAATGGACAACGCGATCTCGGCGGGAGAACGGGCGCCGAGCTGCAGCCCGGCCGGGCTGCGCACATGAGCCCGCTGTTCCTCCGACACGTTGAGGGAGGCCAGCACGGCCGCACCACGGACGTGGCTGGCGACGAGCGCGATGTAGGGTACCTGGGCACCCAGGGCAGCCTCGAGGGCGGCCTCTTCACCACGACCGTGCGAGGCCACGATCAGCGCCGCGTCGTCTGAGCGCGGCATCGCGTTGACCCCCTCCATGAGGTGCATCTCGAGACCCAGCGGGCCTCCCAGAGCGACAAGAGCCTGCGCCACCGGTGTCATTCCGACGACCAGTACCCGGGGCGCCGGCACGGACGGCTCGAGGAAGATCTCGATTGCGCCTCCGCTGAGGCACGGGTTCGACACCTGCACGGCTCCCTCCTCGCTGACGTGGGACGGCTCGCCCGCCACAACCCGCAGCAGGAGGGGTTCGTGGGAGGCCAGACTCTTCAGTCCGTATTCTCGGACCGACGCTTCCACACAGGCACCGCCGACGAATCCCTCCAGCGTGCCGTCGGCCAGTAGCAGGCCGGTGTCCCCGGCCTGGGCGCTGGTGGGATGCTGGGCCCGCACCACCGTGGCGCGCACGAACGGTTCCCGGTTTCCAGCTAATGCCCGAGCCCTCTCGACGAGGGCATCTCTCATGTACGACATAGCGACTGGGGATCAGATCGGAGGGCGTGGCCGGCCTTGCATGGCCTCCCAGACCCGAGCGGGAGTGCACGGCATATCCATGTGGGTGATACCGAAGGGCGCCAGGGCGTCGACCACCGCGTTGACGATCGCCGGTGGCGACCCGACGGTTGCGGACTCGCCGATTCCCTTCGCTCCGATCGGGTGGTGCGGCGATGGCGTCACGGTGAAGCCGGTCTCCCAGTCGGGCACCTCCAGGGCCGTGGGGATCAGGTAGTCCATGAAGGTTCCGCCGAGGTTGTTGCCCTCCTTATCGAACTCGATGAACTGCATCAGCGCCATGCCGACTCCGTCGGTGAGGCCGCCGTGCACCTGCCCCTCGATAATCATCGGGTTGATCCGGGTGCCGCAGTCGTCGACGGCGATGAATCGGCGCACCGTGACGTGACCGGTGCCGGGGTCAACGTCGACCACGCAGATGTAGGCGCCGAAGGGAAAGGTGAGGTTCGGGGGATCGTAGGTGACCTCGGCATCCAGGTTGCCGTCGATCCCCTCCGGCAGTGTGACGGTGCCATGCGCACCCATGGCGATTTCCGCCATGGTCTTACCGACGCTCGGGTCACCCTTGACGAACCAGCGGCCCTTCTCCCATTCGAGGTCCTCGGGCCTGGTCTCCAGCATCGCGGCCGCGATGAACTTCGCCTTCTCCCGCACTTTGCGTGCGACGAGAGCCACGGCCGCGCCGCTGACCGGTGTCGACCGGCTTCCGTAGGTGCCCAGCCCGAAGGGGGTCTGGTCTGTGTCACCGTGCACGACGTCGATGTCTTCCGGTGGGATGCCGAGCTCTTCGGCCACGATCTGGGCGAAGGTCGTTTCATGGCCCTGCCCCTGGCTCTGCACCGAGATGCGCACGACGGCCTTCCCTGTTGGATGGATCCGCAGCTCGGCTCCGTCGGCCATTCCGAGGCCGACGATGTCCATGTGTTTGCGCGGCCCGGCCCCCACAGTCTCGGTGAAGAAAGAGATTCCGATCCCCATCAGTTCGCCGCGGTCACGCTTCTCCTGCTGTTCGCGCCGTAGGTCGTCGTAGCCGGCCATCTGCATCGACTTGCGCAGCGCCTGTTCGTAGTTGCCGGAGTCATACTCCCACCCGGTCTTGTTCTTGTACGGGAATTGTTCGGGCTTGATCAGGTTTTTCAATCGCAGTTCCGCGGGGTCCATCTCCAGTTTCCGGGCGAGCATATCTACGAGCCGCTCGACCAGGTAGACCGCCTCGGTGACCCGGAAGGAGCAGGCGTAGGCGACACCGCCCGGGGCTTTGTTCGTGTACACACCGGTCACTTTGCAGTGTGCGGCCTGCAGGTCGTAGCTTCCGGTGAAGATATGGAAGAAGCCGGCCGGGTACTTCGTGGGCTGTGCCGTGGCGTTGAATGCGCCGTGGT
This sequence comes from Actinomycetales bacterium, assembly GCA_038319305.1. Lineage (GTDB taxonomy): Bacteria > Actinomycetota > Actinomycetes > Actinomycetales > Microbacteriaceae > Cryobacterium. The sequence continues at coordinate 16,924 of JBBQDC010000034.1, forward strand.
CCGCGAGCACGGTCGACCGGACGGCGAGGATCTTGCCGTCTTTCGTTGCGGCGATCTCGCCCTGCATGATGTAATCGCGGGCGAAGGAGGTGCTCATCAGGTTCTCGGAGCGGTCCTCCATCCACTTGACCGGCCGCCCGGTCACGATCGACCCGACGACGGCGAGGATGTAGCCAGGGTAGATGCCGACCTTGTTGCCGAAGCCGCCGCCGATGTCGGGGGAGACGATACGGATCTTGTGTTCGGGTATGCCCGAGACGATCGCGAACAGGGTGCGGTGCGCGTGCGGGGCCTGGCTGGTCTCGTACAGGGTTAGCGCGCCCTCGATCGGTTCGAAGTCGGCGACCGCGCCGCAGGTCTCCATCGGTGCCGGGTGCACGCGGGGGTAGACCATCTCCTGGGAGACGACGACATCCGCCGCAGCAAACACCGCGTCGGTCTCGGCTGCGTTTCCGGCCTCCCAGTCGAAGATGTGGTTGTCGGTTCGGCCCTCGATGTCGTCGCGGATGACGGGGGCACCGGGGTCAAGTGCTGTGCGCACATCGATGACCGGCGGCAGCACGTCGTAGTCGACCTCGATGAGCTCGAGCGCGTCGCGCGCTGCGTAGCGGTCCTCGGCGATCACAAAGGCGACTTCCTGACCTTGGAAACGCACCTTGTCGGTGGCGAGCACCGCCTGCACGTCGGCGGAGAGGGTCGGCGCCCAGGCGAGCTTGAGTCCGAGCAGGTCCTGGCCGGTGATTACGGCCACCACGCCCGGGTGGGCCAGTGCGGCGCTCGTATCGATCGACACCAGACGGGCGTGGGCAACGGGGGAGCGCAGGATGGCACCGTGCAGCATTCCGGGGAGCACGATGTCATCAACGTAATGGCCTTTTCCCCGCACGAAACGGGGATCCTCCTTACGCTGGATACGCCCGTAGCCGATCGGGCGGTTTTCATCTCCGGCCGCCGGGTTCACGCCGCGTTCCTCGGTGATGGTCATGCCGTTACCTCTTCTCCTGCGTTTTCTTCCAGCTCGTCCTGCCCTGCAGGGTGGGCCGCGGCCCACTGCACCGAGCGCACGATCGTGGCGTAGCCGGTGCACCGGCACATCTGGCCCGAGATCGCCTCGCGGATCTCGCCGTCGTTCGGGTGCGGATTGTTGTCCAACAGCGCCCGCGCCGTGAGCATCATCCCCGGCGTGCAGAACCCGCACTGCAGACCGTGTTCCTCCATGAAACCCTGTTGGACGGGATCCAGGGTGGCCCCGGTGGCCAGCCCCTCGACCGTGGTGATGGAGTGGCCGTCGGCCATCGCCGCGAGCACCGTGCAGGACTTGACCGGTTGTCCGTCCATGAGCACAACGCAAGTTCCGCAGTTGGAGGTATCGCATCCCCAGTGCGTTCCGGTCAGGCGCAGCTGATCGCGAATGAAGTGAACGAGCAACACCCGCGGCTCTATCTCCTCGGTGATGTCGGTGCCGTTGACGGTCATGCTGATCTGCATGCTCTTAGCCTTCCTGTGCTTCGCCTGCGCGCGTGGCCGCGCGACGCAGGACCCGGCGGGTGAGTTCGTCGGCGAGGTGCCGCTTGTAGTCGACGGGTCCCCGCTGGTCGGCAACCGGGTTGCTCGCCAGCGCCGCGAGCCGCCCGGCCTCCACGAACAGGTCTTCGCGTGGATGCTGGCCGCGCAGCATGGCCTCGGCCTCGGTGACGGTCCCCTCCACGCCCACAGCGGTGAGGCCGATCGTGACGTCGGCTATCGTGCCGTCCTCCGCCAGGGACATCGCTGCCCCTGCCGCCACGACGGCCCAGTCACCGACTCGGCGTTCCACCTTTTCGTAGGCGCTGCCTGTGCGCGGTCGGATCGGGAAGCGCACCTCGCAGAGAAGTTCGTTGTGCTCGACAGCGGTCTCGTACGGACCCTTGTGGAAGTCGTGCATGCTGAGCACCCGCTCGCCACCGGGCCCACGGATGACGGCCTCCGCTTGCAGAACCTTGCAGACGGTGGAGAGATCCTCAGCAGGATCCGCCTGGCAGAGGGACCCGCCGATCGTTCCACGGTTGCGCACTGTGGGATCCGCGATCACCCGCTCGGCGTCCGCGACAATCGAAAAGAGCCGGGACACTTCGGCGGACTCCAACAGCGTCGCGTGGCGGGTCATCGCGCCAACGCGCAGAGTGTTTCCGTCGCGGAACACGAAGTCCAGCTCGAAAAGGTCGTTGATATCGATGAGCCATTCGGGTCTGGCCAGCCGGAGCTTCATCATCGGTAGCAGGCTGTGCCCGCCCGCGACGACCCGCGACTCCGGACCGTGGCGCTCAAGAAGGCTGATCGCATCGTCGACCGTGCTGGCGCGCACATAGTCGAAGGAAGCTGGAATCTGCACAGGGGCCTCCACCTCACAATGGTGCCCGGCGGCAGCGACGGGCACTGAATTGAGACATATAGTGCTCCGGGGTCATGGGGTTGTCAACGCGAGAAAGGCCCCGGCGAAGAATCGCCGGGGCCTCATGCACTGTCTCAACCAGCGCTCGTCCGTTCACGGCGAAGCCGCGACCGGAAGTCTGTGTGCCAGCATACAGGGCGATAGAACGGTGCCTGGGGGCAGGGAGAGATTCGGATCAGCTGTCGGAGTCGTGCACGGGGCCGAGTGAGCCGGGTGGCAGTCCCAGCTCGTGTTCGGCGACGGTACGCACGAGACCGCGCAGCCGCGCCGCATGCCCGTAGCGCACGATGGCGTGCGCGTTCAGCCCGTCGATGATAGCGAGAAGCTGCCAGGCGACCGCATCGGGGTCGATCGCTGTGAACTCGGAGCGTGCGCAGCCGTTCTTCAGCAGATCGGAGAGGAACGCCTGCCAGGCGTCCATCTGCACGCCTACTTCCACTGCAAGTGCAGCATGGCGGCGGCCGAGGCTCCAGGCATCGAGCCAGACGGCGGTCACGGCGCTACGCTCGGGGCCGAGCAGTGTGTTGATCAGGGTCTGCAGGGCCGCCAGAGATGTCTCGCAGGGCGCGAGCTCCTCGGCTACCTCGCCGATCTCGGCTGCGACGATCTCCGCGAAAGTCCGGGCCACCAGCGTGTCCATGCTCGGCTGGTAGTGACTGACCAACGCCGGGGTCACCCCGATCCGGGAGGCGACCGCACGCAGCGTGATAGCCGACAGGCCCTCGTCACGGGCGATCTCCCGGGCGGCGCGGGCGATCTCCGCCGCCCGCTCGACCGGCCGCTTGCGCCGCGATGCGCTCTGAACGGTTGACATGAAACAGCAGTCTATATATCTTTAGACATCGCTTATTGATCAGGTGATCAATAAGCGGCCAGCCTCGTCACACCGGAACCTTCCTAGAGAGATCTCTTCATGCGCCTGATCGTCGCCCCTGGCATTCCCGAACCGCTGACCCGTACCTCGGGCCAGGCCGGCCCGCCGCTCAGGGTCGCGCTGGTGCAGCATCGCTGGCACGACACCGACGGCGCGCTGCGCACGGAGCTGGCCGCTGGCATCACTCTGGCTGCCGACCAGGGTGCCCGGGTCGTCTTCCTGCCTGAATTGACCCTGCTGAAATACCCCGGTAATGCGCGGGCCCAGGGTGTGCCGAAGCAGTACGCCGAGGACCTGCTGACCGGACCGACCTTCACGTTCGCGGCCGAGCAGGCCGGATTGCACGGCGTGGTCGTGCACGCATCCCTCTACGAGCGCCCGGACGAAGACGACGCCCCGGAGGACCCGCGCGGCTACAACACGGCCATCCTGGTGTCACCGACCGGACGGTTGCTCGGTCGCACCCGCAAGCTGCACATCCCGGTGACCGAGGGCTACTACGAAGACACCTGGTTCCGGCCGGGCCCGGCCGAGGATGCATACCCGGTCTATGCGCCGGAGGAACTGAACGGTGCGCGGATCGGGCTGCCCACCTGCTGGGACGAATGGTTCCCCGAGGTGTCGCGGATGTACGGACTCGGCGGCGCCCAGCTCGTTGTCTACCCCACGGCGATCGGCGCGGAGCCCGGCTTCCCGATGTTCGACACGCAGCCCCTCTGGCAGCAGGTGATCGTGGCCAACGGCATCACAAGCGGCCTGTTCATGGTGGTGCCCAATCGACACGGCAACGAGGGTGACCTGACCTTCTACGGCTCCTCGTTCATCTCCGACCCCTACGGACGAGTGCTCGTTCAGGCTCCCCGCGACGAGTCCGCTGTGCTCGTCGCGGATCTCGATCTGGCGCAGCGGGAGGAGTGGCTCACGCTGTTCCCCTTCCTTGCCACCCGCCGGCCGGACAGCTACGCGGGGCTGACCGCGCCGGTCGACCCGGCGCATCCGTTCGGGGCGACCGCGACGATGGTCCTGCCGTGACCTGGCTGATGCCGGCGGAGACTGCCCCGCAGGACCGGGTCTGGATGGCGTTCCCTGTCGCCGGCTACACGCTGGGCTCAGACGCGGATTCCGCCGACGAGGCTCGACGCACCTGGGCCGCAGTCGCCCACGCCGTACTCGATTTCGAACCCGTCACCATGGTCGTCGACCCGGCCGAGGCAGCGATGGCTCGTCGATATCTGTCGGCGGAGATCGAGATGATCGAGGCGCCGCTCGACGACGCCTGGATGCGCGACATCGGCCCGACCTTCGTGTTGGGCGGCGACGGGCAGCTCGGTGCGGTGGACTGGACGTTCAACGGCTGGGGTGCCCAGGACTGGGCGCGCTGGGACAAGGACGCGCAGGTCGGTCGACGCGTCACCGCTGCCGCCGGCGCCAGCGCACTCTCCTCACTGCTCGTGAACGAGGGAGGCGGCATCCACGTCGACGGCGAGGGAACGGTGTTGGCCACCCAGACCGTTCAGCTGGATCCCGGACGCAACCCCTCCGCCGACCGGGCCAGGGTTGAGGCCGAGTTCGCACGCACCCTCGGCGCCAGCCATGTGGTCTGGCTGCCCCGCGGCCTCACCCGCGACCAGCAACGGTACGGAACCCGGGGCCACGTCGATATGGTGGCTGCCATCCCGTCACCGGGAACGGTGCTGATGCATGCCCAGAACGACCCGGCCCACCCCGACTATGCCGTGACCCGGGAGCTCCGCGCTGTGCTCGTCGAAGCGACGGATGCCGCGGGCCGGGCGTTCACGATCGTCGACCTGCCTGCCCCGACCGCGCTCACGGACGAGGGCGGTTTCGTGGACTACAACTACGTCAACCACCTCGTCGTCAACGGCGGTGTGATCGCCTGCGGCTTCGGAGAGGAACGGGCCGATCGGACCGCACGGGAGGTCCTGGCCTCCGTGTACCCAGGCCGAACGGTCGTATCGGTCGAGGCACGGCCGCTGTTCGCCCGGGGCGGCGGCATCCACTGCATCACCCAGCAGCAGCCCTCGGCCCGGTAGTGCGCCTCGCCGTGATGAGCGTCGCAAGGTGAACGTTCAGGAGACTGTGGCAAGATTGACAGATTGGCCATCAGGAACGGTGTGGGGTGTTCCCACAGTCTTTCCCGCTGGCGGAATGTTCGGCTAGTCGGCGCCACCGGGACGCCGCATGCAGCGCGACCTGAAACGAGTGAGTTTGAAGTTCATCGTCGGGGAAACCCTCGTCTACCCGCACCACGGTGCGGTCACCCTTACCGAGCTCTCCACCATAACCCTGAAGGGCGTCGCTCAGCCCGCGATGACACTGCGCGTGCACTCGTCGCAGCTCACGATCCAACTCCCGATCGCGAATGCTGGGCTCGTCGGAGTACGTGACGTCATCGACGCTGCCGGGTTGGAAGAGGTCTACAAGGTTCTGCGTGACCCGTTCACCGAGGAAGCCACGAACTGGAGTCGCAGGTTCAAAGCCAATCAGGAGAAGATGGCGAGCGACAGCGTGACGCGCGTCGCCGAAGTGGTCAGGGATCTCTGGCGCCGCGAACAGGACGGTGGCGTTTCCGCCGGTGAGAAGCGGATGCTTGCCAAGTCGCGTCAACTCTTGGAGTCGGAGTTGGCGCTGGCGCTGGGTACCTCCCCGGAGGACACCGTTCTCGCCCTCGACGAAGTTCTCTCCGGAGCCCTCACCGAAGCGGTGTAAGCCGAGCCGGTGCGGTCGCGGCGACCGAGGACTAGCTTGATGGCGTGTCCCCTCTCGCGATAGATGCACGGAGCGCTCACGCCGCCGGCGTGCGGCGCCTCCTGGAGAGCTATCAGGCGGTGCCGCCAGCGGCCTCCGTTCGGCTCGCCAAGCCCACCTCGAACCTGTTTCGGTCACGCGCGAAGCCGAACGTCAGGGGCCTCGACACGTCGGGATTGAACGGCGTGATCGCGGTCGACCCGGAGGCTCGGACCGCGGACGTGGGTGGCATGTGCACCTACGACGATCTCGTAGCCGCGACCTTGCCCCACGGGTTGGCGCCCTTGGTGGTGCCACAACTGAAGACGATCACCCTGGGCGGCGCGGTCACCGGCCTCGGAATCGAGTCGACCTCCTTTCGCAACGGACTGCCGCACGAGTCGGTGTTGGAGCTGGACATCCTCACCGGTGCCGGCGAGGTCGTCACCGCCTCGCCCACCGTGCACCAGGACCTCTACCGCGCCTTCCCGAATTCCTACGGCACGCTCGGTTACGCGGTGCGCCTTCGCATCGATCTCGAGCCGGTCGAACCGTTCGTCGCGCTTCGGCATCTGCGGTTCCACTCCTTCACCGACCTACTCGCCACGATGGACCGCGTCATCGCGACCGGTGATCTGGATGGTGATCGAGTGGACTACCTCGACGGCGTGGTGTTCAGTGCCGATGAAGGCTACCTCTGTCTGGGCACGAAGACCGCGGCAGCCGGCCCGGTGAGCGACTACACCGGCCAGCACATCTATTACCGTTCCATCCAGCACGATGACGGCGCTACGTACGACCGGCTCACGATTCACGACTACCTGTGGCGCTGGGACACCGACTGGTTCTGGTGCTCGGAGGCATTCGGGGCGCAGCGTCCCCTGATTCGCCGGCTCTGGCCGCGGCGTTTTCGGCGCAGCAGCTTCTACTGGAAGCTGATGCGTTACGAACAGCGATTCCACATCGGCGATCGCCTCGAGCGGCTGGGCGGACGTCCGCCCCGTGAACGCGTCGTCCAGGACGTCGAGGTGCCGATCGAGCGGTGCGCGGAGTTCGTGGACTGGTTCCTTGTCACCGTGCCGATCGAGCCGATCTGGCTGTGCCCACTGCGGGTCCAGGGCGGTGACTGGCCGCTCTACCCGATCCGGTCTCAGCAGACTTACGTCAATGTCGGTTTCTGGTCGACGGTGCCGGTGGGGTCGACCGAGGGGGAGATGAACCGTCTGATCGAACGCAAAGTCAGCGAGCTCCACGGGCACAAGTCTCTGTATTCCGACTCCTACTACTCTCCGGAAGAGTTCGGACGGCTCTATGGCGGAGGAACCTATCGGACCGCGAAGAAGCGGTACGACCCCGATTCACGTCTCCTCGATCTCTATGCGAAGGCGGTGCAGCGACGATGACCACGTTCAGGGAACGTTCGACGGCGAACGACGAAATGACAGCCAGGCCGGACACGCAGGGCAAGCTCACCCTCGCCCAGATCATGGAGATTCTGGCTGGGGGGCGGCTCCCGCTGAGATTCAGCGCCTATGACGGGAGTTCAGCCGGCCCGATCGACGCGCCACTTGGTCTGGACCTGAAGACACCGCGGGGCACGACATATCTGGCGACTGGCCGCGGTGATCTGGGTTTTGCCCGGGCCTACATCGCCGGTGACCTTGTGGTCCACGGGGTGCACCCAGGTGACCCCTACGAACTCCTCAGGGCGCTCGCCGGCGAGCTGGTCTTCAAGCTGCCACCGCCGCGAGTGACGGCCAACATCATCCGCTCCATCGGTGCCCGGCACCTGCGCCCGATCGAACCGCCGCCGCAGGAGGGGCAGCCGCACTGGCGGCGCGTTGTCGGGGGAGCCCGGCACAGCAAGAGCCGCGACGCCGACGCGATCCACCACCACTACGACGTATCCAATGCCTTCTACGGGTGGGTACTCGGGCCGTCGATGACCTATACCTGCGCGTGCTATCCGCGCCCGGATGCATCGCTTGACGAGGCGCAGGAGAACAAGTACCGGCTGGTGTTCGAGAAGCT
>JBBQDC010000035.1:0-24188 GCA_038319305.1 Actinomycetales bacterium
CCTCAAGGGAGGAGTAGGCAAGACCACAGTGACCCTGGGTCTGGCGTCTGCTGCCTTCGCCCGCGGCGTACGAACCCTGGTTGTGGACATCGATCCACAGTCGGATGTCTCGACCGGGATGGACATCTCGGTTGCAGGGCACCTGAATATCGCCGATGTGCTCGCCTCACCCAAGGAGAAGGTCGTTCGCGCGGCCATCGTTCCCAGCGGATGGACGCGCGGCCGCCCCGGAACCATCGACGTGATGATCGGCAGCCCGTCTGCCATCAATTTCGACGGGCCGCACCCCAGCATCCGCGATATCTGGAAGCTGGAAGAGGCACTCTCCACGGTCGAAAAGGACTACGACCTGGTTCTGGTCGACTGTGCGCCCTCCTTGAACGCCCTCACGCGCACCGCGTGGGCCGCCAGCGACCGGGTCGCCGTGGTCACCGAGCCCGGACTGTTCTCCGTCGCCGCGGCCGACCGTGCGCTGCGCGCGATCGAGGAGATCCGCCGCGGGCTCAGCCCTCGGCTCCAGCCGCTCGGCATCATCGTCAATCGCGCCCGTGTGGCGTCTCTCGAGCACCAGTTCCGGATCAAGGAGCTGCGCGACATGTTCGGCCCGCTCGTGCTCACCCCGCAGTTGCCGGAGCGCACCTCGCTGCAGCAGGCGCAGGGCGCCGCAAAGCCGCTGCACACCTGGCCCGGCGACAGCGCGCAGGAGATGGCACGCTATTTCGACCAGCTACTCGAACGCGTGCTGCGCACGGCCCGCATCGGCGAGTACGCCGAACAGCGCTAGCTGACACCCGCCGGTTAGGGGCCAGCGGCCTTCCTGCCGGCGCTCACGCTCCGCTAGGAGACCTTGCGGCTGCCCCGACGAACCGACAGCTCGTCTGAGGGATCGATCGACAGGGTTTCCAGTTCGACCAGGCTCGTCTCCACCTCGCGCAGCACCTTGCCCACGGCGATGCCGAACACACCCTGACCGCGGCTGACGAGGTCGATGACTTCGTCGTCGGAGGTGCACAGGTAGACGCTGGCGCCGTCGCTCATCAGGGTGGTCTGGGCGAGGTCGCTGACCCCCGACTCGCGCAACTGATTCACGGCGGTGCGGATCTGCTGCAGGGAAATCCCCGTGTCCAGGAGCCGCTTGACCAGTTTGAGAACCAGGATGTCGCGGAAGCCGTAGAGACGCTGGGACCCGGAACCGGCAGCGCCGCGCACGGTGGGCTGGACCAGTTCGGTGCGGGCCCAGTAGTCGAGCTGACGGTAGCTGATTCCGGCGGCCCGGGCGGCTACGGCGCCGCGGTAGCCGGAATGGTCGTCAAGCTCGGGCATTCCGTCGGTGAAGAGAAGCCCGAGTCCGTAGCGCGACGCATCATCACGCTGATTCAGCTCGCTCATACGATGGCCTCTCGGGGGTGGGTCTGCGATGCGGATGATCGCTGTATCTACGCTACCGAGGGGGACCGTTTGGATCAACGACATCCGGTCGAGCAAATTGGCGTGTCGGGCTGGCCTACTTGGTCAGGCGGCCCAGTGCCGAACGGATCAGGCTGCCGCGGATCACTTCGAGTTGGCCGGCGATCTCGACCGCCATTTCGGCCGCCTTCGCCCGGCTCGACGCGTCTTTGCGGCGGGAAAGCGGCACGAGGGCGCTCTCGATCAGGCCGAGCTCGCGTTCGGCCGCGCCGCGGAAGCCGCGCAGGTGGCGCGGCTCGATGCCGCTGCGCTGCAGTTCGACCAGGGCCCGCAGCACGCTCAGCGCGTCGTCACCGTAGAAGTCGGCAGGCAGGATGATCGACGCGGAGACGGCGTCGTGCAGCAGCATCGCGGATGCCCCTGCTTCGCGCAGCAGTTCGTCGCGGTCCAGCCGACGGGCGGTCGACAGAATCGACGGTCCCGGGCTCACTCCTCCGGGCAGGGTCGGCGAAAGGCCCATATCGAGGTCGTCCAGGTAGCCTCGAATGACCTTGAGCGGAAGGTAATGATCGCGCTGCATGGAGAGCACCAGACGCAGCCGGTCCAGGTCACCGGCGCAGAATTTGCGGTAGCCGGACTCCGTGCGCGCCGGAGCGACCAGTCTTTGTTCCTCCAGAAACCGGAGTTTTGACGGGGTCAGGTCCGGGAATTCCGGCGTAAGCCTGGCAAGCACCTGTCCGATGCTGAGCAGTGCCGTCGCGCCCGGCGCTCTGGCCTGCGCGGCGGACGCGGGCACTACTCGCTCGCCAGAAGCTTGAGGTCGTGCCGCGAGGCGTAGAACGTCAGCCGGAACTTGCCGACCTGGACTTCGGCGCCGTCGATGAGCAGCGCGGTGTCGATGCGGACCCCGTCGAAGTACGTGCCATTCAGGGACACCAGGTCTTTCACATCGAACTTGGTTCCGTGGCGCAGGAACTCCGCATGCCGACGGGAGACCGTGACGTCATCGAGGAAGATATCCGCGTTGGGGTGACGCCCCACCGTCGTCACATCCGAGTCCAACAGGAAACGCGCACCCGCGTTCGGACCGCGCCGCACCACGAGCAGGGCAGACCCCGAGGGGAGAGCCGCGATGGCTTCCTGTTCCTCGGCCGTGATGCCGCCGTCGAGCGATGCCAGCTGGGCAGCGAATTCCTGCCCGAACGTCATCGTCGTATCGGTGTCGGAATAGTTATCGGGCGCGACCTTGCGCTGGGGTTCATTCGTCTTTTTGGAATCAATCACCGTGCACCTCCTACTTCCCCAGCGTATCGGATGGAACGGGTTGAATTGCCCGAGAAATGCGAATCACTCTGGTTGCCTCGACGGCGTAGATTATGCCTGCCCACCAGTAAAGAAACGCTCCCCAGAGGCCGAAGGCCCATCCCACCGGTAGCGACCACCAGGACACCGCCGGGAAGGCCTCTCCCAGCATGATCATCGGCAGGGCGTAGAAGAGGCAGAACGTGGCAACCTTGCCGAGCTGGTGCACGGGCAGCGGCCCGAATCCGTAGTTCGCGAGGATGACGCCGAGGCCGAGCAGGAACACATCCCGCCCGACGATAACCAGGACGATCCACCATGGCACCAGGTCGCGCCAGGCCAGTCCCAGCAGAGCGGCGAAGATATACAGGCGGTCAGCGGCCGGGTCGAGGAGCTGGCCGAGCCGCGTGATCTGACCGAACCGCCGGGCCAGGTAGCCGTCGAGGAAGTCGGTGAGGCTGGCGACCATGAGCACTAGGAGCGCCCAGGCATCCTCTCCCCGCACTAGAACGACCAGGAACACAGGCACCAGCGCCAGGCGCAGCATGCTGAGCAGATTGGGCACGGTGATCACCTTCGTGCTGATGCCGGTTCCCTCTGCCGCTGTCACATTCCCGAGTCTACCGACGCGCCGGAAGAAGCGGAGTGTGGCTCCGTGCGTATTCCGATTCAGTGTCCCGACCGCAGCGCCCGCGTTGAGCTTCGCCTCGAGCAGTTCCCGGAGCTGGTCCTGGTAGTCGTCCCGGAAGTCCTGCGGCGAGAATTCGGCGACCTCGATCTCACGGCTGCTCTCGGCCGGCAGTGCGCGCAGATCCTCGTCGGTGCTGATGGCCGTCCTGTCGCCGCTCTCCCAGGCCGTGTCGATCTGCGCGTAGTCGACAATCTGGCCGCAGCGCTCCCACCGCCGCGGTCACGGATGCGCCCCTCGTCGGCGTCGTGCACCTGGTGCAGGGCGACGTCGTGATCTTCGGTCGCGCTGTAGACCTCGACGGGCACGTTGACCAGCCCGAAGGTGATCGCGCCCGCCCAGATCGATCTCATCCCACCAGTACACGCCCGGTGAGCGAAGGGGGCTAGGCACGCTGTGGCCGCGAGAGCATGCTGGTGCCATGAACGCGAGGACCGCCTCCCTGGACGACCGCCAGGTCGTCACCGTCGGTGGCCACCGGATTACGCTCACCCACCTCGACAAGGTGCTCTACCCGGAGTCGGGGACCACGAAGGCCGATGTTCTCGGCTACTACGCCTTCATCGCCGACGTGCTGATCCCGCACACCGCGAACCGCCCGGCAACCCGGAAGAGATGGGTGCACGGCGTGGGGACCATCGACGACCCCGGACACGTCTTCTTCCAGAAGAACCTGGACCAGTCGACGCCGAGCTGGGTGAAGCGCCGACCAATCCAGCATGCGACCCATGTGAACGAGTACCCGCTGGTCAACGACCTCGCGACGCTGACCTGGCTGGCCCAGATCTCGGCCTTGGAGATCCACGTTCCGCAGTGGCGGTTCGGCCGCGGTGGAAGCCCGCGCAACCCGGACCGGCTCGTACTCGATCTGGACCCCGGCGACGGGGTCAGCCTCGACGAGTGCGCGGAGGTCGCCCGGCTGGCCAGAGCCATCCTGCGGGACATGGGCCTCGACCCACTGCCGGTCACCAGTGGACGGAAGGGCATCCACATCTATGCCCCGCTGGACCTCACGCACACCTCGGACCAAGTCTCCCAAGTCGCGCACGAACTGGCCCGGGCGCTCGAGGCCGACCATCCCGACCTCATTGTCAGCGATATGAAGAAGGCGCTGCGGCCGGGCCGGGTGTTCGTGGACTGGAGCCAGAACAGCGCGAACAAGACGACCATCACCCCGTATTCGCTGCGCGGCACGCTGCATCCGATGGTGGCTATGCCGCGCACCTGGCGGGAGTTGGCCTCCCCCGGACTCGCGCAGGTCGACTACAAGCAGGCGATGCACCGGGTGCAGCGTAGCGGGGACCCGTTGGCCGCGCTTCTCGAGGCACATTCCGGCCGAGGTACCACGGATGCCGACCGAGGTGCAGGAGGGATCCGCGGGGCGGGCGTTCGTCATTCAGGAGAACCACGCGCGCAACCTGCACCATGATTTTCGGCTCGAGCACGGCACGCAAGAACAGGACCGACCGGAACTGGCTGATCCACCCAATGAAGACGAAGCAGGCTCGGCGGGCCGGGGATGCGGGGGCCGGCGCTGGTCCGGGCGCTGCAAGGCTGGTCGGTGAGGTGGAATTCTCCGCAGGGACCGCGACAGGGCGGCTGCGCCAACCGGTCTGGCGCGGCCTGCGGCCGGACAAATCACCGGCCGAGCTGGCGCGGGAGACACCCCCGTAGCAGCGGCAGACGCAGGCTCAGCCGAGGCGGGCGAGCAGGGCCGGCCAACTGGCGGCGAAGCCCGGATGCAGCGGCAGAGCGTCGACCTGCTGAGTCGGCACCCAGCGCAGCGCGATGCTCTCCTGGTCGCTGATCACGGGCTCAAAGTGCTGGGTCGCGCGCACCACGACCGTCGTGTACGACCAGAAACCGAGATCGAGCACGGAGCTGAACTGCACGGCCACCAGCTCCGGGGGCACACCGGCCTCTTCGCCGGCCTCCCGCAGGGCGGCCTCGAGGGCGCTCTCGTGTTCGTGGCGAGCCCCGCCAGGCAACCCCCAGGTGTCGCCCTGATGGCTCCACAGCGCGCGGTGCTGAAGCAGTATCCCCAATTCCGCGTGGTGTACGAGCAGGCCGGCCGCGCCGTAGAGCCCCCAGAATTTGCGGCCGTCGGGCCCGTACACCCACCTGTCGCCGTTTGTACTCATGGCTCCAGCATGCTCCACAGTCCCGTGAAAACGCACCGCGTTTCGGGGCGCGAGCTCAGTCCGAAAACAGGCTACAGGGCCACGATGGCGTGTACGGGGGTATCGCCGAGGCAGGTGCGCCCGACCAGTTCGGTCAACTCGAGTACAACGCCCACCCCCGTCAGGCGGTACCCGGCTCGCTCAACCAGCCGGGAGGTCGCGGCGATCGTGCCGCCGGTGGCCAGCACATCGTCGACGACCAGCACCCGGGCGCCCGGCGCGAGCTGGCCGATCTCGAGTTCCAGGCACGCCGAACCATATTCAAGGTCGTATTCCTCGCTCAGCACCGCGCCGGGAAGCTTGCCGCCCTTGCGCACGGCGAGCACGGCGACATCCGCCGCGTAGCCGATCGCGGCGGCCAGGAGGAAGCCGCGGGCCTCAATGCCGGCCACGGCGTCGAATTCACCCTGGAACCGGCCGGCGAGCTCATCGATCAGCGCCCGGAAAGCGGCGGCGTCGGCGAACACCGGGTTGAGGTCGCGGAACAGGATGCCCGCTTGCGGGAAATCCTGGTACGAGGCGAGTAGGGCGTTGACATGGTCTGCAGCGGGGGTTGGCACCCAACGAGCTTAAGCCTCAGCTCACCGTCACCGGGCGGCGAACTGAACCCTGCCCTGCCCCCTTCCGCACGAGGCAAATGTGAGGTTTCATCATCATTGCCCGCGCTTCCGCCCAGACACTGACGAGGTAGTCCGCATGCGCCGCAACTCGAATGCCCGTTGTCTCGCTGTGTTGCTCGCCGGCGCGCTCCTGATCACCGGCTGCACTGCATCCGACCCACCTCCGCGCACGGGTCATGGCACCGAGGCAGCGAGCCTTCACCCGGTCGGGCACATCGTGCCTCCTACCGGCGCTAACGCCGAGACGGTAGCCGAAGCCGCTCTGGCTCCAGCCGCCCTGTCGTCTACAGCGCTGCCGCGAACGGGATGGACCGTGACCGCAAGCGACCAGGAGACCACGGGCGAGAACGGCGCAGCCGCCAATGTGCTCGACGGCAGCGCCTCGACGTACTGGCATAGCAAATGGAGCGGGACCGCAGTGCCGCTTCCCCACTCGATCACCATAGACATGCACACAACCAACATCGTCGCGGCTCTGAAATACCTGCCGCGCACGAGCAGCTCGAATGGACGAATAGGGCGCTACGAGATCCATGTCAGCGTGGATGGCACGAACTGGGCAGCCGCCGTCGCGACGGGAACCTGGGCCGATAACGCTCTGGAGAAGACGGTGACCTTCACCGCGGTGGCGACTCGATTCGTCCGGCTGACCGCGATCACGGAGGCAGGCAATCGCGGCCCCTGGTCCAGCGCGGCCGAGCTCAACCTGGTCGCAGAGGCGGCTACCACTCAACCGCCGCCACCGGCACCCGCGCCGGCACCGGCACCCGCCGCGCTCCCCCGGACCGGCTGGATTGCCACAGCGAGCGACCAGGAGACGAACCGCGAGAACGGCCGCGCCTCGAACGTGCTCGACGGCAGCCTGTCCACTCTCTGGCACTCCCAGTATTCCCCCACCCTGATCCCCTTGCCGCACAGCATCGTGCTGGACATGCGGGCGACCAATGAGGTCTCCGGCTTCACCTACACCCCGAGGTCGGACGCGTCCCGAAACGGCACGATCGGTCGGTACGCCATCGCCGTGAGGACCGACGGCACGACCTGGAGCGCACCGGTCGCGAGCGGGGCCTGGGCTGACAACAACCAGGCGAAGACCCTCACGTTCCCGCCGGTTCAGGCGCGGTACATCCGCCTCACCGCGACGACCGAGGCCGGGAACCGCGGACAGTGGAGCACCGCGGCGGAACTGAACGTGATCGGGCGCACCCTCTCGGCGACGCCGCCGCCCGCGACAACCCCCACGGAGTCGAAAGGTAGCTGGAGTGCGACGATCGGTTTCCCACTGGTGCCGGCGGCGGCGGCCCTCCTGCCCGGCAACAAGCTGCTCACGTGGTCCGCGTACTCCAACACAACTTTCGGGGGGTCCAACGGCAAGACTCAGACCGCCATCCTCGATCTGAACACCGGCGTCGTTACACCGCTGACCGTCTCGAGCACAGGGCACGACATGTTCTGCCCTGGAGTATCGATCCTGCCGGACGGCAGAATA
Source organism: Actinomycetales bacterium (assembly GCA_038319305.1). GTDB lineage: Bacteria > Actinomycetota > Actinomycetes > Actinomycetales > Microbacteriaceae > Cryobacterium. Next base: position 7,687 of record JBBQDC010000035.1, read on the forward strand.
CTCATCAGCGGGGGCAGCAACAGCGCCGCTGCGACGATTTATGACCCGGTCAACAACACCTGGACAGCCGCTGCCCCCATGAAGATTCCCCGCGGCTACCAGTCGAACGTCACGCTCTCCACCGGGGAAGTGTTCAGCATCGGTGGGTCCTGGGCAGGCGGCCAGGGCGGCAAGAACGGTGAAATCTGGTCGGCGAGCGCCGGGTGGCGCACGCTGGCCAATGCGCCCGTCGCCCCCATCCTCACGAACGACCCGCAAGGGGTGTTCCGCTCCGACAATCACGCGTGGCTGTTCGCGGTATCCGGCGGAAAGGTTTTCCACGCGGGCCCGAGCCGTCGGATGAACATGTTCACCACCAGCGGCACGGGGGGTGTGCAAGACCTCGGTCTCCGGGCTGACAGCAGTGACGCCATGAACGGCAATGCAGTGATGTACGACGTCGGTAGGATTCTCACCCTCGGCGGATCGCCCGGCTACCAGAACAGTGACGCGACCGCGCGAGCGTACACAATCGACATCAACAACGGCGTTACGGTGACTCGGACCGGCGACATGGCGGCGCGACGCACCTTCGCGAACTCCGTCGTGCTGCCCGACGGACAGGTGCTCGCACTGGGCGGTCAGGCCTACGCGCAACCGTTCTCGGACACAACGGCCGCCATGGTGCCGGAGGCTTGGAACCCCGCTACCGGAAAGTTCACCGCGCTCGCGCCGATGGCAACGCCGCGCACCTATCACAGCGTCGGGCTTCTACTGCCCGACGCTCGGGTGTTCGTTGGTGGCGGCGGGCTCTGCGGAAGCTGCACGACCAACCACCCTGACGGGCAGATATTTACCCCGCCCTACCTGCTCAACGCAGACGGCACGGCCCGTCCTCGTCCCACGATCACCACGGCACCGACCTCGGCGGCGCTGGGCTCCACCATCCAGGTCACAACGTCGGGGCCTACCCCGACCTTTTCTCTCATCCGGACGAGCACGGTCACCCACTCGGTCAACACCGACCAGCGCCGCATCCCGCTCACACCCACCGCCGTGACAGGCAACACTGCTTCGCTTGCGCTCCCCTCCGATCCGGGGGTGGTGATCCCCGGGCAATACCTCTTATTCGCCATCGACGCGAACGGGGTGCCGAGCGTCGCGAAGACAATCAAGATCGGGTAGTCGAACCTCGGGCTCCACGGTGCGACCGGGCGCTGAATTCAGCATGGGGACCTCCAGGTGCGGTCGCATCCTCATCGGCCTCTTCACCACGCTCGATGGAGTCGCCCAGGCAACCGACCGTACCGACGAAGCGCGCCGCCGACGGATGCCGTCCATACGGGCCGACAGGCCGAGAACCACACGCACTGGCCAGTTCAGTCAGAGCCCCGTGCTAGCCTCGAATTTAGCTAATATGGTTAGGTACTTTATCGGGTATCTTGGCTGAATCACCTGAAGGGATGGCTAATGCGGCCGGTCGAAGTGCTTGAGGAACTCGTGGTCCTGCTGGACGAGTCCGGCCGCGAAATCGGCACGGCGCCCAAAGTCGGCGTGCACGACACGGACACCGCGCTTCACCTCGCTTTCTCCTGCCACGTGCTCAATTCGGCCGGCGAGGTTCTGGTCACCCGACGCGCCCTGTCGAAGAAGACCTGGCCGGGGGTCTGGACCAACTCCTTCTGCGGCCATCCACTCCCGGGCGAGGGTTTCCAGGCCGCCATCGAACGGCGCGCATTCTTCGAGCTGGGGCTATTGATCGGGAACCTGACCGTGACCCTGCCTGACTTCCGCTACCGCGCCGTCGACTCGAGTGGCATCGTTGAGAACGAGATCTGCCCCGTCTACCTGGCCCGCACCACCGCTGATCCCGTGCCGAACCCCGACGAGGTCATGGAATTCGCCTGGGTGGAACCTGCAGCCCTGCAGCGCTCCGTGCGGGATGCCCCGTGGGCCTTCAGCCCCTGGCTGGGGCTGCAGCTCGTGGAATTGACCGGCTTCGATGCATGAAATCCAGACGCTCGGGGTAGGAACGGAACTGCAGCGATTCTTCGCTGCCGCCCGACTGCGGGCCAGTGACTACGGCGACCACTACGTCGCCCTCTGGGACTCTCTCGAGCACGCCAGCAGCGGCGGCAAACGCGTGCGCCCCGCACTGGTCCTGGCCGCGTTCACCGGCCTCGGCGGCACCGACCTCACCCTGGCCACCCCGGTCGCGGTCAGCTTCGAGCTGCTGCACACGGCGTTCGTGATCCACGACGACGTGATCGACCACGACCTCGCCCGCCGCGGTGTGGCCAACATCGCCGGACGGTTCACCCAGCGCGCCCTCGCCCACGGTGCCGGCGACCAGGCAGGGGCGTGGGCCGCGACGGCCGCGATCCTGGCTGGTGACCTGGCGCTCAGCGAGGCGCACCGTGCCCTCGCGATGCTCCCGGTCGAGCTCGAACTGCGCGGCCGCCTGCTCGACCTCCTCGACCGCGCCGTGTTCATCTCCGCCGCTGGGGAACTGGCGGATGTCACCAACGCTGCGTCCAAACATCCGCTCACGGTCGCCCAGGTTGTCTGCATCCTGGAGCAGAAGACGGCGGTCTACTCGTTCGAGGCTCCCCTGCAGGCCGGCGCCATCCTGGCCGGCGGTTCCGTCGAAGCCATCGACGCTCTCGGCGCCTATGGCCGCCTGATCGGCGTGGCCTTCCAGCTGACCGACGATATCCTCGGCGTGTTCGGCGATCCGGAGAAGACCGGCAAGAGCGTTCTCACCGATCTGCGGGAGGGCAAGCAAACCACCCTGATCGCCCACGCGGGCACCACGCCCCGTTGGGCCGAGATCGCCCCCTACATCGGCAAGGCCGATCTCACCGACACGGAAGCGGACACTGCGCGGACGCTCCTGCGTGACTGCGGGGCCCTGCAGGCAGCGGATGAGCTGGCCACCGACCACGCCCGTCGCGCCGTGGCGGCACTCGACACGACCGCCGTGCCGGCTCCCCTGCGCGCGCTGCTCACCACCCTGGCGGGCACCGCCGTGAATCGCAGCCGATGAAGCGCGAACGTGCCACCGACCACACCGGCATCGCGAAATACAACGCCGCGGCCCGCGCCAGCTCCGCCACGGTGATCGGCCACTACTCCACCTCATTCGGCCTCGCCGCCCGGCTGCTCGAGCCACGCGTGCGCAGCCAGGTGCGCACCATCTATGCCCTGGTGCGGGTCGCCGACGAGATCGTGGACGGCGCCGCCAGCCAGGCCGGCGTGAGCGTAGACGGCCAGCGCGATCTTTTGGACGCGCTCGAACGGGAGACCAGCCAGGCGATGGGGTCTGGGTTCAGCACCAACCTGGTCGTGCACGCCTTCGCGGCGACCGCCAGGGAAGCCGGGATCGACACCAGCCTGACCGCACCCTTCTTCACCTCGATGCGCCGGGATCTTGACCCGTCGCCGTTCGACGCGGTAGGCGTGGCCGAGTACATCTACGGTTCGGCGGAGGTGATCGGGCTGATGTGCCTGCGCTGTTTCGTGCAGGAGACGCCCCGCACGACGGAGGAGCTCCAGGTGCTCGAGACCGGCGCTCGCAGCCTCGGAGCGGCCTTCCAGAAGGTCAACTTCCTGCGCGACCTTGCCGCCGATCGGGACGCCCTCGGACGCAACTATTTTCCCGGCGTGAACCTATTGACCATGACCGAAGAGCAGAAGAACGAGCTTCTCGACGACATGGATGCCGACCTTGACGCAGCCGCCCGCGTGCTGCCCATGCTTCCGGTGGGGAGCCGCCGCGCGGTCACCGCCGCTCATCGCCTCTTCGCCCGCTTGTCGGCGAAGCTGCGAGTCACCCCCGCGCGTGCACTGATGAGCGCCCGGGTTCGGGTGCCGGATCCGGAGAAAATCATGATCGCACTAGCCGCGTCGTTTGGTCCCGGAGCGTGGAAGCGATGAGCGCACCTGGCTCGCACACCGTCGTCATCGGCGGCGGGATCGCCGGGTTGGCCAGCGCCGCGCTGCTGGCCAGGGACGGTCACCAGGTCACGCTGCTGGAGGCGCGCGCCGACCTCGGCGGCCGGGCCGGCTTCTGGGACGTCGACGGCTTCCGGTTCGAGACCGGCCCGTCCTGGTATCTGATGCCGCAGGTGTTCGACCACTTCTACCGCCTGTTCGGCACGTCCTCCGCGGAACAGCTCGACCTGACCCGCCTTGACCCCGGCTACCGGGTGTTCTTCGAGGGCACGAAGGAGCCGGTGGACATCGCGGCCGAGCGAGCCGACAACATCCGTCTGTTCGAGAGCCTGGAACCCGGTGCGGGCGCGGCCCTCGACCGCTACCTCGTCTCGGCCAAAGAGACGTACGACATGGCCGTCAAGCGGTTCCTGTACACGAGCTTCGCCTCCTTCACACCTCTGCTGGTTCCGGATGTCTTGAAACGGCTCGGTCGGCTGGCTCGTCTACTGCTGCAGCCGCTGGACAAGTTCGTGGCCGGCTATGTGAAGGACCACCGGCTGCGCCAGATCCTCGGCTACCCGGCCGTGTTCCTCGGCTCCTCCCCCGACCAGACCCCGTCGATGTACCACCTGATGAGTCACCTCGACATGGCCGACGGCGTTCTGTACCCCCAGGGCGGGTTCACCCGGCTCATCGACAGCATCGCCGACATCGCCAGGGACCAGGGTGTGACCGTGATCACCGAGGCGACCGTGACCGCGATCCATACCACCCCAGGTGCGACGACGGCCGTCGCCGGCGTCAGCTACCGCACAGCGGACGGCAGCATCGTCACCCTCGAAGCCGACACCGTCGTCTCGGCCGCCGATCTGCACCACACGGAGACCGAGCTGCTGCCGGCAGCCGCGCAGACCTACCCGGAGCGCTGGTGGCAGAAACGCGTATCCGGTCCGGGCGCCGTGCTCGTGATGCTCGGCATCACGGGTGACCTGCCCGAGCTGAAACACCACAGTCTCTTCTTCACCAGGGACTGGGCCGAGAACTTCGGCCGCATCTTCGGCAAGAAGCCCAGCGTGCCCTCACCGGCCTCCTTCTACGCCTGCATGCCCAGCGCCACCGACCCCGGAGTGGCCCCCGAGGGCTTCACGAACATGTTCCTGTTGGTGCCGATCCCCGCCGACCCTGGCCTCGGCCACGGTGGCATCAACGGTGCCGGCTCGCCCGCGATCGAGAAGATCGCTGACGACACCATCACGCAGCTCAGCGACTGGGCCGGCATCCCCGACCTGGCCGACCGGATCGTGGTGCGGCGCACCGTGGGACCCGGCGACTTCGCCGACGACCTGAACTCCTGGCGCGGCGGGGCCCTCGGCCCGGCACACACCCTGCGGCAGAGCGCGTTCCTGCGCGGCTCCAACGCCTCCGCGAAGGTCGGCGGCCTGTTCTACGCCGGCGGCACCACCATTCCGGGCATCGGCCTTCCGATGTGCCTGATCAGCGCTGAAATCCTGCTGAAGCGCATCAACTCGGACACGAGCACGGGCCCGTTGCCGGAACCTCTGCCGAACTCCGTACGGGCACGTTTGCCGGAAGCCCAGTAATCGTGCGGGAAGCACTGTGACGTTCGCGTACCTGCTGACGCTGCTGGTGAGCCTGGGGGCGATGGTTCTACTCGACCATCGCTTTCGGCTCTTCTTCTGGCGCAACCCGGTCCGGGCGGCCATCGTGCTCGGCGCCGGGCTCGCGTATTTCCTCGTCTGGGACCTCTTCGGGATCGGCCTGGGCATCTTCTACCGCGGCGAGACGACCCTGATGACCGGCCTGCAGCTGGCCCCGGAACTCCCCGTTGAAGAGTTCTTCTTCCTCACTTTTCTCTGCTACCTCACCATGAACGCCGTGCAGGGGGCTCGCCTCCTGCTCGCCGCCCGGGCCGCCCGTGCCGGCCGCGCCGGTGCCGATGAGGAGAGGCACGGATGACCTATCTGCTTCTGAACACCGTCTTCCTCGTGCTCGCCGCGGCCGTGTTCCTCGTGGCCGTGCGTCGCGGCCGGCTCTCCCGGCGTCGCATCGCCGCTGCCGGGATCGCCCTGGCGGCCGTGCTCGTGCTCACTGCCATTTTCGACAGCATCATGATCGGGGTCGGGCTGGTCGACTACGATTCATCTCGTATCTTCGGGCTGCGGATCGGCCTGGCCCCGATCGAAGACTTCGCCTATCCCGTTGCGGCGGCGCTCCTGCTGCCCGCGCTCTGGGCCCTGCTGGAAAGAAAACCGAATGACTGAGACCCACACCCCGCCGCTCTGGAAAACCCGGCAGGTGCTGCTCTCGTCGCGGCCGCTGAGCTGGATCAACACGGCGTTCCCCTTCGCCGCCGCGTATGTGGTGACGACCGGGCAGATCGACGCCCTGCTGGTGGTGGGAACCCTGTTCTTCCTCATCCCCTACAACCTGCTCATGTACGGCATCAACGACGTCTTTGACTACGAATCCGACCTGCGCAACCCGCGCAAGGGCGGCGTCGAGGGAGCCATGCTCGACCCAGGCCTGCACCGCACGGTGCTCGTCTCCGGGATCGCGACGGCGCTCCCTCTGCTCGTGGCGATGCTCGTGCTGGCCGGCCCGGAGCATCCGTCGTCGTGGCTGATCCTGTTGGTGAGCCTGTTCGCGGTCGCCGCGTATTCCGTTCCCGGCCTGCGGTTCAAGGAACGCCCGATCGTGGACTCGATCACCTCGAGCACCCACTTCGTCAGCCCCGCCGTCTACGGGCTCGCGGTGGCCGGCGCCGTGGTCACGCCCGGCCTGGTGGCTCTGCTCGCGGCCTTCTTCCTCTGGGGCATGGCCAGCCACGCGTTCGGCGCCGTGCAGGATGTCGTGCCCGACCGGGAGGGCGGCATCGCCTCGATCGCCACCGCACTCGGCGCCGCCCGCACAGTGCGCCTGGCGATCGCGTTCTGGGCTCTGGCTGGGGTGCTCATGCTCTTCACCGGCTGGCCCGGGCTGCTGGCCTCGGTGCTCGCCGTGCCCTACATTCTGGCCGCCTGGCCGTTTCGGACGGTGATCGACGAACGGGCCGAGACCGCGAATGCGGGCTGGAAGCATTTTCTCTGGCTCAACTTTCTGACTGGTTTTCTGGTGACCATGCTGCTGATCGCCTGGGTGCTGCTCGGACCGTTCTAGCCGTCGCGGTCGTAGAGTCGAGGAATGGAACCTCTGACCACCGCCCGTGTCGACAGCTGGACCTGGGCCGTACGGATGTTCAAGACCCGGTCCCAGGCCACGGCCGCCTGCCGGGCCGGCCACGTGAAGGTGAACGGCGAGCGGGCCAAGTCCGCGCAGACCGTGCGCATCGGCGACGAGGTGCGGGTGCGGATCAGCGGTTTCGACCGCATCCTGGTTGTGTCGAAGATCATGATCAAACGGGTATCCGCACCGGTTGCGGCGGAGTGTTTCGTCGACAAGACTCCCCCGCCGCCCCCGCGCGAGGAGGTGGCGCTGCTTCCGATGCGGGACCGCGGCGCGGGCCGCCCCACCAAACGCGAACGTCGGGAGATCGACAAGCTCCGCGCGCCCGAGGTGCTGCCGCACGACCGCGACGAGGACTAGCGGCGGGGTTCAGGCGAGCGCGGTGTCGGGCGACAGTTTCGGCAGTTCCTCGATGCCGAACTCGTCCCGGAGAGCCAGGGTGGCCGCGTACCATCCGTTCATTCCGTGCACGGCCGGGCCCGGCGGGGTAGAGGCCGAACACAGGTAGAGCCCCGGCACCGGGGTCTTCCAGGGCGTGCGCGACAGCACCGGACGCTTGACCAGCTGTCGCAGCGTGACGGCGCCGCCGAGGATGTCCCCGCCGACGAGGTTGGGATCAAGCTGGGCCATCCCCCGTGCGCTGCGCGCCGTGCTGGCCAGCACTGTCTGACGGAATCCCGGCGCGAACCGTTCGATCTGCCGCACGATGGCCTCGGTCTGGTCGACGCCGGAGCCCGCCGGAACATGCGTGTAGGCCCAGAGGGTCTGGGCCTCGCCGGGCGCCCGGGTGAGGTCGAGAACGCCGGGCTGGTTGAGGAGCACGAACGGATGCGGCGCCACCTGCCCCCTGGCCACCGCGCGCTCCGCTCCGAGCACCTCTGCCCGGCTGCCGCCGAGGTGCACCGTGGGTGCGAGTCTCACCTCCGGGTTCGCCCACGGCACCGGCCCGGACAGGGCGAAATCGACCTTGGCCACGCCGCTGCCGTAGCGGTAGCGACGGAGAGCCCTGCGGTAGCGGGCCGGCAGGGACTCCCCCGCGAACCGCTCGAGGAACACCGGAGAGGTGTCGAGCAGGGTGACCCGGGCCGGCTCCAGGTCGGCCGGGGAGCGCACCTCGACGCCCAACCGCAGGGTGCCGCCGTGCGCGAGCAGATCGGCGACGAGGGCGTCGGCGATGGCCTGCGAACCACCCTCCGGGTAGGCCCAGCCGCCGGCGTGGGCGTGGGCGGCGAGCAGCAGCCCGGCGCCGGCCGTGACCAGCGACGGCTGCCGACCTGGAGTGTGGGCGGCTACCCCGGCGAAGAGCGCCGCGGCCTCCTCGCCGCGGAACACCAGGCGCGAAAGCGCGCTGCCGAGGGCGAGCACGCGTGTGCCGTAGTCGAGGGCGGCGCGTGGGTCGTCCGGCCAGCGGAGCAGTTGATTGCCGGTGAATGCGACGATCCCGTCGAGGCGGTTCAGTAGGGGCTGGAACACCGCCGCCCAGGCACGGGAGTCCCGGCCGAGGCTGTCGGCCGTTCGGTCGACGCTGCGATAGGCAAGCACGGCGCGCCCCCCGGAGAGCGGGTGCGCGTAGGAGACGTCCGGGGTGATGAAGGGCACCCGGTCGGTAAGACCGAAGGCTCGGAAGAACGGAGAGGCCAGGGCGGCCGGATGCACCGCCGAGCCGACGTCGTGCCGGAACCCGGGCAGCGTCAGCTCCTCCGTGCGGAGGGCGCCGCCAGGTCGGCTCTCTCGCTCGGTGACCTGCACGCTCAGCCCGGCCCGGGCCAGGATGACCGCCGCCGCCAGCCCATTCGGTCCGGCTCCGACCACATTGACGTCAGGCACGGGACCTCCAGGCCAGGGTGATGGGGGCGACCAGCAGGCCGACCTCCGATCGGACCCACCACTCGCCGGTCTCGCTGCGCTCGGCCGGGGTGGAGAAGCGGTAGCGGTAGACCCGGGCGCGCACGTAGCGAGGCGGGGCCTGCGGGAACGGGTTGACCCGCAGCATCCGGAGTGTGGCGCGGTCACCCTCGAGGAGGCGGACCAGGAACATCTCGAACCACCGGGAGTCGCGGGCGCCGAGCGCCAGGAACCACATCAGCCAGTCGAGCCGCAGGTGATAGGGCGCGAATTGCCGGGGCCGTCGCTCTGGATCGCCGGGCTTGCCGCGGAACTCATAGGCACGCCAGCCCGTCTCATCGGCCGGGTCGGCGGCGCCGCTGCCTTCGACAACGACCTCGTGGCGCTGACGGGTGACCGTGCCGAACGCGCCGTAGGCGTTCACCAGGTGGTACCGGTTGAAGCTCGCGTTCATCAGCTGCCGGCGCGCGAACAGGTTGCGCAGCGGCCAGTAGCTCAGCACAACGAGAAGAGCCGTGACCAGGCTCACCACGATCACGAACCAGAGGGAGGCATCCGGCCTCGCCTGCCCGGCAGGGAACCACGGCAGCAATACGCGCAGGGTGGCGTCGTCGAGGGCAGCGAAGGCCAGCACGATGGTGATGACGTTCAGCCAGGCGAAGTTGCCGGTGAGCACCAGCCAGAACTGGCTCAGCATCACGATCAGCGCCGCGACGGATGCGACGGGCTGGGGAGCGAACAGGAAGAACGGCACAACCAGTTGCGCGAAGTGGTTGCCGATGACCTCGCCGCGGTGGAACCACGGCGGAAGGTGGTGCGCGAACCAGCTGAGCAGGTTCGGCATCGGTTGCGTCTCGTGGTGGTAGTAGAGGGCGGTCAGGTCACGCCATTCCCGGCCGCCGCGGATCTTGATCAGGCCGGCGCCGAATTCCAGCCGGAAGAGCAGCCAGCGACAGAACAGGATCACAAACACAGGTGGGGCCACCTGCTCGGAGCCGAGGAAGGCCACGACGAAACCAGCCTCCAGTAGCAGGCTCTCCCAGCCGAAGGAGTAGAAGGTCTGGCCGACGTTGACGATGGACAAGTAACCCGCAAAAAGCAGGAGGAAGGCGACCATCGGCAGCCAGGGTGGCCCCAGCTGCGGCAGACCGACCACGAGTGTGGCCGCAACGACGGCGCCGGACCAGGCAAGGATGCGCAGCATCCGGTCGGAGTAGTACACGTGGAAGACGCTGGGCGACTCGCGGAACCGCACGTGTGCCACGAACCGGGCCACCGGGAGCAGACCGTGGTCACCGAGCAGCGCGGGGAACTGGTTGACGGCCGAGACGAAGGCGATCAGATAGCAGGCTGCTACCCCGCGCTGCAGCACCTGTCGCGCGATCTCGTAGTCTTCTGCCCCGAACCAGTCCATTTGGGCACAATCTAGGCCGTCCCGGGTGCGCCTTCAATCGGCCGGTCCCCAATCATCGCCGTCCCCTTGACGGGGGTAACTAAACCGGTATAGCCTTTCTAAACCGGTTCAGCTAGGGTCGGCTGACGATGAGGAGGGCCAGTGAACACTCCGGTGAATATTCCTGCCAGCACCGCCGCGAAGTCCGCCGTCAGGTCTGACGCGAACTCCCCGAAGGTCACCATCGAGGTGGTGGCGAAGCGGGCCGGCGTCAGCAAGGGCCTCGTCTCCTTCGCCCTCAATAACCGTCCCGGCGTTGCCCCCGAGACCCGGGTGCGAATCCTGCAGGTCGCCAAGGAACTGGGCTGGAAGCCGTCGCTCCGAGCCCGGTCTCTCTCCATGCAGCGGTCCTATGCGCTCGGCCTCGTGATCGCCCGCAACCCGAATGTGCTGGCTTCCGACCCGTTCTTCCCCTCCTTCATCGCGGGCGTCGAGAGCATCCTCGCCCCGGAGGGTCGCGCCCTCGTGCTCAGCGTCGTTCCCGACGAGGAGACCGAGCTGAAAACCTACCGCTCGCTCGTGGCCGACGGCCGCGTCGACGGGGTCTTCCTCAGCGACCTCCGCCACGGCGACCCGCGCATCCCGCTCGTGGTCGAGTTGGGCCTGCCGGCGGTCACGCTCGGACGCCCCGACGCGCCCAGCCCCTTTCCCTCGGTGACCGTGGACGACACCCCCGGGGTGATGGCATCCGTCGCCCATCTCGCCGCCCTCGGCCACCGCCGTATCGCGCACGTCGCGGGCAGCGCGTTGCTGCTGCACGGCAGCCGCCGTCGCGCAGCCTTCGCCGCCGCCCTCCGCGAGGCCGGCCTGCCGGACGGGCAGACCATCGAGACTGATTTCTCCGTGGCCGCCGGATCTGACGCCACCCGGCGCCTCCTGACCCAGGAAAATCCCCCGACGGCGATCGTCTACGCCAACGACCCGATGGCCATCGCCGGCCTCGGCATGGCGCACGAGCTGGGCGTGCGAGTTCCCGACGACCTCTCGATCACGGGCTACGACGACATCGACTTCTGCCGTTACGTCTACCCACCCCTGACGACCGTCAGCGCCGCACCGATGGTGTGGGGGCGTTCGGCGGCGAGCACACTGCTGGCCCTGATGGAGAACGGCTCGGCGGACGACGTGGATCTCCCGGCGGCCCGGCTCGTGATCCGCGGCTCGACCGCACCGTCTCGCGGCTGACACACAGACTTACCGCAGCAAGGCTGCTGCGGGTTTTGAGAAATGGAGCACCGAATGCACAGCAATGGAATGGCCAGGCGGATTCTCACCGTCACGGCGGCATCCGCCACCGTGGCCCTGGCACTGAGCGCATGCGCGTCCGGGGGGAGCACGGGAGACGCGGCCACCAATCGCGGGCCGATCACGATCTGGTACTCGAACAACGAGACCGAGATCGCCTGGGGCAAGCAGATGGTGGAGGCCTGGAACGCCGAGAACCCGGATGAAAAGGTGAAGGCCCAGGAGATCCCGGCTGGCAAGAGCAGCGAGGCAGTCATCGGCGCGGCCATCACGGCCGGCAACGCCCCCTGCCTCGTGTTCAACACGGCCCCCGTAGCGGTGCCGCAGTTCGAGAAGCAGGGCGGTCTCGTCGACCTCTCCTCCTTCGAGGACGGCGCCGCCTACATCGAGGAACGCAGCGGCGACACGGCCGCGCAATACCAGGGGGCCGACGGAAAGTACTTCCAGATGCCGTGGAAGTCCAACCCCGTGATGATCTTCTACAACAAGGACATGTTCACGGCCGCCGGACTCGACGCCGAGAACCCGCAGCTTGCGACCTACGACGAATTCCTGGCCACCTCGCGCACCCTCGTGGAGAGCGGCGCAGCGCCGAATGCCATCTACCCGGCACCAACCAGCCAGTTCTTCCAGAGCTGGTTTGACTTCTACCCGCTCTACGCCGCCGAGACCGGTGGCACGCAACTGATCGAAGACGGCGAAGCCACCTTCAACGCTGAGGACGGCGCGAAGGTCGCGGAGTTCTGGAAGACCCTGTACGCCGAGGGTCTTGCCGGCAAGGAGCAGTACCAGGGCGACTCATTCGCCGATGGCCAGGCCGCCATGTCCATCGTCGGCCCGTGGGCCGTATCGGTTTACAAGGATGCCGTGAACTGGGGTGCGGTTCCCGTTCCCACCAGCGAGGGCACACCGGCCGAGGAGACCTACACGTTCAGCGACGCGAAGAACGTCGGCATGTTCACGGCCTGCGAGAACCAGGCCACCGCCTGGGACGTGCTGAAGTTCGCCACCAGCGAGGAACAGGACGGGCAGCTCCTCGAGCTAACCGGCCAGATGCCTCTCCGCGAGACCCTCCCGACGGTGTACCCGGAATACTTCGCGGCCAACCCGGCCTACGAGCAGTTCGGTGACCAGGCATCCCGCATGGTCGAGGTTCCCAACGTCTCCAGCTCGGTCGCCGCGTGGCAGGCCTTCCGCGACGCGTACACGAAGTCGGTCATCACCGGGGAGGGTGACATCCCTGACGCCCTCGACTCCGCCGCTGAGAAGATCAACGCGCTGATCGCCAAGCCGTAACGTATGTCCCTTTCAACACAGAGTCGGACCGTCGCCGGGAGGAGCACCACTCCTCCCGGCGGGGAGCCCCGTAGAAAACGTCAACTCCTGGGCAAGAACCCGTTCGGACTCCTGCTCAGCGCCCCGTACCTCATCTTCGTTCTGGCGGTCTTCGCCTACCCGCTGGTCTTCGCCTTCTGGATGTCGTTCCACGACTACTTCTTCGCTGCCCCCGGCGTCGACGTGGATCGGCCCTTCGTCGGCCTGGACAATTTTCGGGAAGTGTTGGCCGACCCGGCCATCGTCCGTTCATTCGGTAACGTGGGAATCTTCCTGCTGATCAACGTGCCGTTGACGGTCGTTCTCTCGCTCGTGCTCGCCACCGCCCTGAACAAGGCCGTGCGATTCCGTACGTTCCTGCGCGTGGCCTACTACGTGCCCTATGTGACCGCGAGCGTGGCGGTCGTCGGCGTTTGGATCTTCCTGTTCAGCGGCAACGGCCTCGTGAACCAGATTCTCGGGCCGCTCGCCCCCGATCCGGCGTGGCTGATCAACGAGAACTGGGCGATGCCCACGATCGCGATCTTCGTCACCTGGAAGGGCCTTGGATTCTTCATCCTGCTCTACCTGGCAGCCCTGCAGAACGTCTCGGAGGAGCTCTACGAGGCTGCGTCAACGGATGGCGCGGGCAAGATCCGCAGTTTCTTCTCGGTCACGGTGCCGGGTGTGCGCCCGGCGACCGTGCTCGTGCTGCTGCTCTCGACGGTCACCGGGGCCAACCTCTTCACGGAACCGTATCTGCTCACCGGCGGCGGCGGCCCGAACGGGGCATCCTCGTCACCCGTGCTGATGATGTACCAGCGTGGAATCGAACAGGGGTCACCCGACTCGGCGGCCGCAATCGGCGTCATCCTCGTGATCGGCGTGCTCATTCTCGCTTTCGTCCAGCGCAAGCTTGCCGGCGGTGATGAATCATGAGCCGCGGGCAGAATATTCTGCGGGGCGTGGTGCTCACGGTCGGGGCGCTCGTGTTCCTGTTCCCCTTCTACTACATGGTCATCGGCTCGCTGCAGGCGGAACCTGACCCGACCGTCGCCGGCGCGTTCCCGAACCCCGCCAACCTGACGCTCGACAATTACGGTGACATCAACAGCCGGATCAACCTGCTGCAGGGGCTGGCGAACTCGGGGATCTTCACGGGTGGCGTCATCCTCTGCACCGTGGTCTTCGGGGTGCTCGTGGGCTACGCCCTCGCCCAGCTGCAGTGGCGCGGCCGGGGGGTCACCTTCGCTCTCGCCCTGCTCGTGCAGGTCGTGCCGTTCCAACTGCTGATGATCCCGCTCTACGTGATGATCGCCCGGGACTACGGACTGGCCGACAACTACGTGGGCATGATCCTGCCGTTCGCCATCAACTCGACGGCCGTGATCATCTTCCGGCAGTACTTCCTGCAGATTCCGAAGGAACTGTTCGACGCCGCCCGCATCGACGGTGCCGGCGAACTGCGGATCCTCCGGCGGATCGCCCTGCCACTGGTTCGGCCCGCCCTGCTGACGGTCGTGCTGCTGACCTTCATCGGCCCGTGGAACGAATTCCTCTGGCCATTCCTGATCACCAAGGAGGCGTCCCTCCAGCCGCTCGCGGTATCCCTTGCCAACTACCTGAGCAATGTCGCGGCCACCGCGGCGAACCCGTTCGGGGCGGTCCTCGCCGGAGCCTGCGTTCTGGCCGGCCCTGCTGTGCTCCTGTTCATCCTCTTCCAACGGCACTTCGTGTCGAACAATATCGGCTCCGGCGTGAAAGGTTAGAAATGCCAAACCCCACCGAATTCCCCTATACCCTGACCCGAATGGGCGTCATCATGACGCCCGAAGAAGGCAACAATCTCGAGGCCGAGGGGGTATTGAACCCGGGAACCGGGCACACTGCCGATGGAACGCTGTACCTGCTCCCCCGCCTGGTGGCCACCGGAAATATCTCTCGGGTCGGACTCGCAAAGGTCATCATCACCGACGGCGTGCCCACGGGCGTCGAACGCGAGGGCGTCGTTCTCGCGCCGGACCGCGGCTGGGAGCGCGGCGCGAACAACGCCGGGGTCGAAGACCCCAGGGTCACCTTCGTTCCCCGGCTCGGCCTGCACGTGATGACCTACGTGGCCTACGGACCTCTGGGCCCGCGCACGGCCGTTGCGGTGTCGTCAGACCTGCGAGAGTGGCGCCGCCTCGGCCCCGCATTGTTCGCCTTCGACGACGCCCTCGACATGGACCTGAACCTGTTCCACAACAAAGACACCGTGTTCTTCCCGGAGCCGGTCACCGGCCCCGGCGGCGTCGAGAGCTTCGCCGTGCTGCACCGCCCGATGTGGGATCTGGGCGAGGTCAAGCCGGGTGAGGGCATCCGTGTTCCCGCCGGTGTCACCGACACAAGGCAGAGCATCTGGATCAGCTACGTTCCGGTCGCGGATGTGCTCGCCGACATCACGAAGCTCACCTTCTGGAGCGGCCACCGCTTCCTCGCCGGACCGGAGTTCGCGTTCGAGGAGCTGAAGATCGGCGGCGGCCCTGCCCCCCGGCGGGTACCGGAGGGCTGGCTGCTGATGCACCATGGCGTCACCGGAACCATCAATGGCGCGTTCTCTCAGCAGCAGAAGGTGAACTACTCGGCCGGCGCGATGATTCTCGACGCGGACGACCCGACAATCGTTCTGCAGCGCACGTCTGAACCGCTGCTCAAGGCGGAGACACCCGACGAGATCAGCGGCATCGTGCCCAACGTGGTGTTCCCCACCGCGATCGAGGAGATCGAGGGGCAGTTGTTCGTGTTCTACGGCATGGCCGACTCGAAGATCGGCGTAGCGCGCCTGGATCGCGTCGGCGCCTAGCTAGGCGCTTCCGCTTTTCGTTTTTCGCTTCAGTGGTTGGTGGCGGTCTCACCGGGGCTCGATTCTGGTGGGGCCGTCTTCTGCGTTCGCGCTCCGGTGGTCGAGCCCGTCGAGAACCGGCGAGACGCCTTCGAGACTGGAGTACAAAACTTCGAGACTCAGCACACCAAAGAGTGATTAACTCTCGACTATCTGTACGCTTTGAGGTATCCTCAATGCATGACCAACCTCGCGGAAGACCTCAGGCAGGCGGCAGACGCCGTGGCCCTGCTGGGCTCCTCGAGCGCCGACCTCGCGTCCCTTCCCGACGCCGAAGTGCTGGCCGGCCAGAAGCGCATCGCTTCGATCCGTCGTCTCGTCGACACCTATGCCGCCTGGATGGCCGCGACCATCGCCGAGCGTTCCCGACCAGAGCTCGGGCACTCGGGACTTGCCGCGCAGCAGGGGTTTCTATCGCCGCAGGCACTCATCCAGAACGCGACCGGCTCGTCGAAGGGCGACGCATACAAGCTCGTCGCGGTCGGCACGATGATGGCCGACACGGAGGCGGCCGACACGCTCGTCGCGGCGGCGCTTTCATCACCGAACGCGGAGGCCGCCGAGGCAGTGCGGTTTGTGGCGAAGGTGCCGTGGCAGGCACCGATC